>JBPEXY010000280.1:0-25294 GCA_052031065.1 Immundisolibacteraceae bacterium
GACAACCCGGACTGGGATTGCAACGCCTCCAGTTGTACTCTGGTAAAAAATTCGAAAATGGCATCTTCAGCCTGGGCGCCAGCAAGTTTCCCGGTTTTGGGGTCGATACGGGCACTGACAATATCCGGCGGTTGCACCAGAGGCCACTCTGGTCGATTAACAAGCGCCTCCTGCATATAGTCGATCCAGATCGGTAACGCCGCCCGCGCGCCGGTCTCGTAGCGCCCCAATGATCGTGGTCGATCAAAACCGACCCAGGCGGTTGTCACGACCCCGCCAGCAAAACCACTGAACCAGGCATCCTGCTGACTATTGGTTGTGCCGGTCTTACCGGCAAGATCACCCCGACCCAACCGCAACGCCTTGCGTCCGGTACCTGATCGAATGACATCTCGAAGCATTGAGTTGATTAAATAGAGTACGGCATCCGGCAACACTTTTGGCGCCACTACTCTGTTTTCTCCCTGGGACGACTCAGCAAGCGACGCCCTACCATTTAAAACCTGCCTGACATCTAGGTCCGCTGTATCAGCTGCCGGTTCAACCATGTTCCGGAGGTTTGACTTTGACTCCTCGAGTTCCAGATTGAGGTCACGCGGCTGACGCGGCCCCAATGGAGAACTCCCCACATCTGCGGGATGCAGCGCTTTCGGGAAATCTGCCTGCCAGACCACCTCGCCCCACTGGTCAGTGACTCGGGTGACCAGATGGGGCTGTACACGATAACCTCCGTTCGCTAAAACCGCGTAACCGCTAACCAACTCCAAGGGTGTCATCACGCCACTGCCCAGCGCCAGTGACAGATCCGCAGGCAGATTTTCCTTGTCAAAACCAAAGCGTGGAAAATAGTCTCGTGCGCGATCAATTCCTATTGCATCAAGCAACCGTATAGAAACGAGGTTCCTCGATTTCATCAACGCAACCCGCAACCGTGTTGGACCGAAAAACCTTCCAGAATAATTTTTGGGTCGCCAGCCACCCTGGCGCGTATCGTCTTCAAATACCAAAGGGGCATCGTTAATCACAGACGCTGGCCCAAAGCCATGAGCTAAAGCCGCTGTGTACAGGAACGGCTTGAAATTGGAGCCCGGCTGACGCTGCGCCTGAACAACGCGGTTAAATTTGCTTTTTTTGAAGTCAAACCCACCTGCGATTGCTAAGATCTGGCCACTACTAGCATCCAGAGAAACCAGCGCTCCCTCTACCTCGGGAAGCTGCGCCAACGATAAGTTACCCGTTTCACTGCGCTGCAGACGAAGCAGATCCCCAACTTCGAAAAACTCGCCTGCGCCCTGTTTTTTCCAATATGGGCCGCTCCACGCGAGTTCTCTACTATCCAGGAAGACAGTATCTCCATCAGGCAAAACCAGCTCTATCGCTTCTGGCCGTATTACGGTAGCCACCGCCGGCACCAACCCGCCGATCTCTGGAACAGTAGCAAGTAGATTTAAAACTGATAACAAATCAGCTTCAGGCCCAAATCTTTTTTCCGGCCCCCGGTAATCGTGTCGCTTCTCATAAGCCAGCAGATGCGCCCGCAGGGAGCGGTTCGCCGCTCTCTGCAAGCGCATATCGATGGAGGTTTCAACCCGGTATCCGCGCGTGTACGCCGCTTTTCCAAATCGCTCAAATGCCCAATTTCTGGCCATTTCCGCGGCATACCCACTATCAACCTCGATCTGCCGGCCGTGTAGGGAGGCAGTCACCGGCGAACTGTCTGCCAGACTGAGTTCCTCCTGGCTAATATGGCCATCGGCTATCATCCGCGAGAGCACATAACTGCGTCGGGCTTTCGCCTGCACCGGATCATGAACCGGATTGTATCGAGATGGGGCTTTCGGCAGGCCAGCCAACATTGCTAATTCCGCCAGGGTTAACTGTTCAAGCTCCCGTCCATAATAAACCTGAGCCGCCGCTGCAAACCCGTACGCCCGTTGACCGAGAAATATCTTATTTATATAAAGTTCCAGTATCTGCTCTTTATCGAGCTCTCGCTCGATCTGTATGGCCAACAGAATTTCAGTCAATTTACGCAGATAGGTTTTTTCCCGGGTCAGAAAAAAGTTCCTTGCCACCTGCATAGTGATCGTACTACCACCCTGACGCTTCTCGCCGGTACGCAGCAGTTCAATAAAAGCTCGCGTCAGCCCTAACCAGTCAACCCCGGGGTGCTTGTAAAAGCGGTTATCTTCAGCGGCCGTAATCGCATTCTTGAGCTGGAGCGGAACATGCTCTATGGATACAGGAGTACGTTTTTTTTCTCCAAATTCGCCAATCAGGGAGCCATCAGCCGCGTGTACGGTCATCGGGAGCTGTAATTCGAATTCCCTTAATTGCTGAACATCGGGAAGCTGGGGGCGCAGGAAGAAAATCACTCCCAAAGCAAAAAACAGGCCCAGAGAGGCACCTCCAAAAGCAAAAAAGAACAGCTTTTCCAGAACCGACCTGTTAGCAGAGATCACGGCAATCAATTCAGTTTTTCAGAGAAATGAAAAATAAATTTGCCATGCAGCATAATTAGTTGTAACTTGATGTTAATGTCGTTTTTACGTTAGAGCTGTAACACTCGGTTAATAAAGGGTTTTATTTTGGGCCTTTTGCGAAGAACACCGCCTTCCCTCGTGGGAATCGATATTAGCACAACCGCTATCAAACTCCTTGGCTTAAGCCAGCAGGGCAATAACCTGCGGGTGGACCATTATGCGGTTGCACCGCTGCCACCAGAGGCAATTGTTGATCGAAACATTGCTGCACCGGAGCTTGTTGGAGAGGCCATAGAAAAAAGCATCAAACTGGCGCGGGTCAAACTCAAGCACGTGGCAATTGCCGTGTCCGGTTCATCTGTGATCACCAAGACAATATCCATGCCCGGGGATATGCCGGCGCGACAGATGGAAGAACAGATCGCCCTGGAGGCAGATCAATATATTCCCTACGCGCTGGACGAGGTTTATCTTGATTTCGAACTACTGGGACCCAACAAAGATAATCCAGAAACCGTGGATGTTCTGTTAGCTGCTGCCCGAAGTGACACAGTCGACGAACGGGTTGATGCAATCAGAGATATTGGCTTGGTTCCCAGTGTGGTCGATATTGAAGCCTACGCGATGGAAACCGCCTTTGAACTGATTGCCAAACAACTGCCCGAGCAGATCCGCACCGCAACTGTTGCGCTGGTCGATATCGGTGCCACTGCCACCACTTTGAATGTCATTCAGAACGGGCAGTCAGTTTTCACTCGAGACCAGACCCTCGGCGGGCGCCAGCTCACAGAAGAGATTCAGCACCGTTATGGACTGACCTATGAAGAGGCCGGTCGGGCGAAGAAATCTGGCGAACTGCCCGACGATTATGCGACAGACGTGTTGCAACCCTTTATGGAGTCTCTTGCGCAGCAAACCAGCCGTCTGTTACAGACCTTTTTTTCATCTTCCTCGCAAAGTCAGGTCGATCAGATAGTCCTTTGCGGCGGTAGTGCATTGTTGCCCGGATTAACCGACGTGATGGAACAACAAATCGGAGTACCTGCCCAGGTTGCCAATCCGCTGGCCGATATGGCGGTCGGCAGCGGGATCAATGCTGAAAGCCTGCAAAAAGACGCGACCTCTTTGATGATTGCGTGTGGACTGGCGATGAGGAGTCTGGACGATGCCGCGCGTTAATCTACTCCCGTGGCGGGATGAAATCCGCAAAGACCGGGAACGGCGATTCTACATTTCACTCGGTATCGGCGCAGTGGCCATGCTCATCATCGTTGGGATCGTTCAATTTCTGGTCAACGACATGATCAAGGAGCAGAAAGCGCGTAATGGAATCATCACTGCAGAAATCACGCGCCTGAACAAACAGATCAAAGAGATCGACGAACTGCAGGCACAAAAAGACGCTCTGCTCGCTAGAATGAATATCATTCAGTCACTGCAGGCGACCCGGCCGCTGGTTGTTCATCTGTTTGACGATCTTGTCCGCACTCTTCCCGAAGGGGTTTATACCAAAAGCATCCATCAGACCGGCGACAAACTCAAAATTGAGGGGTTTGCCCAATCTAATGCGCGAGTCTCTGCGTTTATGAGAAACATCGAAGCATCAGAATGGCTGACGGAGCCGACATTAACTGTAATCCGCACCGCTGAATCTGGCGCTGTTAAGTCAAGTCAATTCACCTTACAGGCGAAGCAGGTCACCCCAACCTCTGATGATGAGGAAGAACAGGCCCCCAAGCCCGCCCGTAGAGCTCGCGGAAGGGGAAGGTAAACAACCATGAACCTGAACGATCTACGCGAAATCGATTTCAGCAATATTGAACTGTCAAACATTGGTGACTGGCCGATTGTCATCAAAGGTGCAGCGGTAATAGCGCTATGCATCATTGTTCTCGTTGGCGGCTACTTCGGATTGATCAAGGATACGGTGACCACCTTGGAAAAAACGCAACAGGAGGAACTCGCGTTACGGGATACCTTTGTTGCCAAGCACAAAAAAGCCATTAATCTGGAGAGTTATAAACAGCAGCTCGCCGAAATGCAACAAACCTTTGAGGCTTTGCGCCGCCAGCTTCCCGACAGCACTCAGGTTGCAGATCTGCTGGTGGAGATTACTCAAGCCGGACTGGGTCACGGGCTGGAATTCGATCTGTTCGAGCCCAAAAACGAGAAACCGGCAGAGTTTTATGCCGAATTGCCCATCAGCATCAAGGTAACTGGCCCGTACCACCAGATAGCTGAATTCGTCAGTGACGTTGCTGCGTTGCCACGTATCGTCACCATGCACGATCTAAAACTACAGAAAGATCAGGACCGGCTGGTAATGCTCGGCACAGCTAAAACCTATCGCTATCTGGACGAAGATAAATGATCGCGAACGGATACCTTAGATTTTTAATCCTGCTAACGGCCTCGGCTATTGCGGGCTGCAGCGCGGACAACTCAGACCTGATCAGCTGGATGGAAGCAGAAAAGGCTAAACACAAGCCCGGGGTAGAACCGCTTCCTCCTCTGGAACCCTACGAAAACTTTGTCTATGAGGCGTCCCACCTCCGCGAACCCTTCGAAAACACACTCCACGCCCAACAGGAACCTGCAAAAACTGCACCGGGCAAAAGCAACTCCGGACTTGCGCCCGATCCTAACCGGCCGCGGGAACCGCTGGAAAGCTTCCCGCTGGACGCGCTACGCATGGTTGGCACCCTGGAACAGGATGGGCAGACCTGGGCAATTATTCAAGCGCCAGACAATACGGTGACCAGAAGTTCTCGCGGAGACTACCTCGGCCAAAATTATGGCCGGATCGTTGGTATCGAAGAGTACAGCATCAATCTCAACGAGATAGTACCTGATGGGATGGGCGGCTGGATTGAACGCGATGCCTCGATTTCAATCGTCGAATAACCATTTTAATCGTGGGGCAATATCCATTTCGCCAACGTCTCTGAATGATTAACGTCAAAAGCATATCTCACAGCCGGACATGACACCATGACACGCATACAAACTGACAAGATCAACCGGGTTTATAGGAGTATCTCCAAATCAGTACTGCGTCCTCTAGCCGCGATGTTACTGTTCCCCGGAACCCTCATCGCCGGAGAAATACAGGATATCGAATATTCTCAGCTCCCTGACGGTGGTGTACAAATCAAGATCTCGCAATCGACAGCTGCGGTGGAACCAAAGGGTTTTACGATTGAACAGCCAGCGAGACTGATACTCGATTTCGCGGATACCACTCTAGACCTCCCCTCCAACCGCATGGAGATGGGTTTATCCTTGACCCAGAGCCTGATAGCGCTGCAGAGCGAGGAACGTGCCCGCATCGTTGTTAACCTCAATCAGACAGCTGGCTGGACAACACAGGCTAATGGAAACGACCTGTTCGTCACTATTAGCGCGATTACAAACACCCTCTCCGCCACCACCCGAAGCAGCACCGCAGGTCACCAGATAGCGGCTATCGATTTTAACCGCGGCAGCGCTGGTGAGGGCCGAATCACTGTTGATCTCAGCAACGAGAGTGTCCGCATAGACAGTCGCGAGGAACCTGGTCAGGTAGTCGTTGAATTCCTGGACACAGCGGTACCTGATGAGCTGGCAAGAAAGCTCAATGTTACCGATTTTGGTACACCGGTAACCAATGTAACTACCAGGCCCGCCAGCAGCGGAACCACACAAATGGTGATCCAGGCCGAAGGTGATTATGACGTACTCGCCTACCAGGCAAATAACCGCTACACGGTAGAAATCCAGCCGATCAGGGCACTGTCTGGTGCGGAAATCGAGCGGCTGAAGAAAACCTATGACGGTGAACGGCTGTCACTAAATTTCCAGAACATTGAAGTGCGTTCGGTACTGCAACTGCTTGCGGACTTTACCGGAAAAAACCTGGTTGCCAGCGACACGGTGACCGGTAATGTCACTCTTCGCCTGAAAAATGTACCCTGGGATCAGGCACTGGATATCATTCTGACTACCAAGGGATTGGCCAAGCGTGAGGACGGCAACGTGATGTGGGTTGCACCCGCTGAAGAAGTGGCGGCCCGCGAACGTCTGGAACTGGAAGCCCAGCAACAGCTGGAGGAACTGGCGCCCCTCTATACTGAGTACGTCAATGTCAATTTTGCCCGCGCATCCGACTTATCGACCCTGATCACAGCCGAAGAAAATAACCTGCTTACAGAACGTGGCAGCCTTAACATTGATGAACGGACCAATACGCTGATCGTTCACGACACAGAAGAAAAAATAGCTGACATTCGCCAACTGGTCGCCACACTTGATGTCCCTGTTCAACAGGTGCTGATTGAATCTCGGATTGTGAATGCCTCCACCGATTTCAGTAAAAACCTGGGGGTTAGATTTGGCGCCTTCAAAACCAAGGATAGCCGATCCGCAGTCTCCTCCGGTAGTCTCAATGCGACTACCCAGGCGTTAAATGGAGACGACCTGGAATTTGATGACCGCATGAATGTGAACATGCCTGCTGGAGGTCTCGGGGGTTTTGGTGCCAGTTCGATTGCATTTGCCATTTCCAAGGCTGACCGCTTGCTGGAACTTGAACTTTCAGCGTTAGAAGCAGAAGGCAAGGGCGAAATACTCTCTAACCCGAGAGTAGTCACTTCCAACCAGCGCGAAGCGGTAATTTCACAGGGCACCCAGATCGCCTATCAGGAAGCCAGCTCCAGTGGCGCCACCTCCACCTCGTTCCAGGATGCGGTATTAAGCCTGCGCGTGACGCCGCAGATCACTCCAGATGATCACATCATCATGGATCTTGAGGTCAGCAAAGATGCTGTCGGCGCGCTGGTGGGCGGAGTACCTACTATTGATACGCAGAATATAAACACCCAGGTTCTGGTGGATAACGGCGATACGATAGTCATTGGCGGGATTTACGAACAGACCAAAACCAATTCTGCGACACGCACACCATTCCTCGGTGACCTGCCCTATGTCGGTTTTATGTTCCGCAACAAAACTCAGACCAACGACAAATCAGAACTGCTGATTTTCGTCACGCCAAAAATCCTCCGCGACGGCCTTGCTGCAGCACTCTAAAAACTCACAACGGCGTGCCTCCTGGCAACGACCGGTTTCGCTATAATCCGCAAACCGGTCGGCTGCTTTAGCTTTCCCGCAGCAGAACGTTGGCTGATTAGCACCCTGAGACTGACTTTACAGAATTGGCAAACCGGATTCGTATTGGTACCGGTTTACTATCGCTAGTGCTCTCGATGGCGGTCACCAGCTGCAATTTATCCTCACCTGTATTGTGATTCGACTAGGCGTGAACACGACTCTCAACCTCTGTCTCATTGGCCCCATGGGTGCTGGAAAATCCACCATAGGACGCAAATTGGCGCAGCGACTCGGACTCAGTTTTGTCGATTGCGACGAGGTCTTGGAGCAGCGTACCGGCACCACGATCCCGATCATTTTTGAAATTGAGGGTGAATCCGGCTTTCGCGATCGAGAGGAGAAGATCCTGGCTGAACTGCTGCAGGGGGAAAACCAGGTGATTGCCACCGGCGGTGGCTGTGTCACCCGCGAGGTTAACCGGCAAAACCTTCTCCAGGCCGGCGCGATCATCATCTACCTCGCAACCAGCGTCACCGAACAGCTGAAAAGAACCCGCAGAAGTCGGAACCGCCCCCTGTTGAACACGGACAACCGGGAGGAAAAACTCCTGCAGCTTGCCGAAGAGCGCGAACCTATCTATAGCAACCTGGCAACCCACACTATTCGCTCGCAGGGCCGCAAAGTGAATACAGTCGTCGAGGAAATTGTTGAGGCACTCGGAATTGATAACCGTTAATGTCCCCCTCGGTTCACGCAGCTACCCGATACACATTGGTAGCGGAGCACTGTCTGACGCCGAACTGCTGACAGATGCTGCAAACGGTCAGCGCTGCCTGCTCATTACCGATCAGCGGGTCGCCCCACTCTACCTGCACGGCCTGCTTCGCGTTGCCAAGGTCCACCAGCAGGACGTGCTGATTCTTCCCGCAGGAGAAGAGAACAAAACCCTGGTTACGCTGGAGTCGATTTACGATTTCCTGTTGACAAGAGGAGCCGACCGCAAATCCAGACTAATGGCTCTTGGCGGTGGTGTAATTGGCGACATGGTCGGATTTGCAGCAGCAACCTACCAGCGTGGCATCGATTTCGTGCAGCTACCAACCACGCTGCTCGCCCAGGTAGATTCATCTGTCGGCGGTAAAACTGCGGTTAACCACCCGGCGGGAAAGAATATGATTGGTGCCTTCCACCAGCCCCGCACTGTCATTATCGACCCGGATACCCTTTCATCGTTACCGCAACGGGAAGTCACCGCAGGTCTGGCAGAAGTAATCAAATATGGCTTGATTCGCGACCCCAAACTGTTTGACTGGCTCGAAGAACAGATGGCTGAGATCAAGTCACTGCACCCTGAGCGCCTTGCCGAGATGATCGCCCGCTGCTGTCGCAACAAGGCTGAGGTCGTCCAGGCCGATGAAACAGAGCGGGGACAACGGGCAATCCTCAACCTTGGCCACACTTTTGGCCATGCGGTGGAAACGGCCACCGGCTACAGAGAGTGGCTACATGGTGAAGCGGTTGGGCTTGGTATACGTATGGCCGCATCACTCTCTGTGAGTCTGGAGGCGCTCAGCACAGCAGACCAGCGGAGAATAGACCAACTGCTCGACCAAACCGGACTACCCGACAGGCTTCCGCCGGACACTGATCCCCATAGTCTGCTCAAAACAATGTACGCGGACAAAAAAACCACATCTGGTGAACTGGTACTGGTAACCCTGGCTGGAATTGGTCGTGCAGAGATTAACAGCGGAATTCCCGAGCAGCTGATTCTTGATGTAATCCGGACATATTTATGATCTCGCCGCTACTATGCGTGGCCCTGATTATTCCGGGATCTCCACTATTTCACGGGCCGCTTCCGGGCTAACCTGACGATGAACAAACCGGCCGACATCTATCTGGACCGGTCCAGAAAAACCCTCCTCGACCTGATCGCCCAGCTACTCCAGTTTTCTGAGGCGGTTATCTACCTGGAAGGACCAGCCGGCAGTGGCCGTACCACGCTACTGGAACTAGCCAGGAGAAACTTTACCCAGCTTGAAGACAGCGGGGATGAACTGCAGGTTATCGACGACGCTGACGAGCTCAACCCCGCAGAACTCCTGCACCGGATAGAGCATTCCTCCAACTGCAGATTTCTACTTTCTGGGCTACCGGGCAGCAGCAGGCTACTCAGGGAACTGCTGTCGAGCAACACCCCTGCGCTAGAGCGCCTTTCCATAGCGCCCTTTACCCGCCCCGATGCCGAATATTTCCTGGTCAACCACTGCCCCGCAGTCCCAAAACGTCATCGACAGGCTATTCTCAACAGAGAACGGCTCTACCCGCAACAGCTGATCCAGGCCACTTATCTGCAGGAATTGTCACAACGTGGTTTTACCCACCGTTGCTCCCGCTTATCAGCGCTGGCTGCGATCATCATATCGTCTTTAATCTGGGTTGCCGTTACCCGGGAGCTGGTATTCCAGCCCAATCATGACAAGGGGATTATTGACGACGGGATAACCGATATAACCCGCACGCGCGTGCCAGAACCGCAACCGGTAGGTGATGTTCAAAGCGAAGATGTACTCGCCAGAGCAATAGAAACCGCCCCGGCCATCACTCGACCTGAACCACCTCGGGCAGAAGACAGCTCCCCGGCACTGGCTCCGATGAGCGAGACCGAAGCAGCGCCAAAGCCCGCCGGGCCCGTATTCAGCCCCCCGAAACCAGCACCGCCGATTGCTTTAGCAGAGACAGCCCTGATGGCCAGGCAACCCAATCACGTCACGATACAGTTAATGCAGGCTAGCGATCCGGACAACATAACGAAATTACGCAACCGGCATAATCTCGATCCGACCTTTGTTTACCTGCGGCAGGTCGGCCAGCAACGTCTCTACTGCCTGCTGTTGGGGGACTACCCATCCATGGAGGCGGCGGCAACAGCACTTCGCTCTTTATCCCAGGAACTACGCGATCTTGGTCCCTGGCGCCGTACCTTCGCAGCTGTTCAGGATGAGATCTCAGCCCGTAGCCACTAACTGGGACCCTAACTGGAGCCATTAACCACTATCGCAACGGCAAACCGCGACTCTCGATTCAAGATCGCCGTTCAGCGGTCAGTAAACAGCGGCCACCCCGAACGCAGCAGATCACGCAGGCGGTTCTCATCGACTCGCTCAACAAGTGGGCTATCTATTTTGCCGGTCACCCGATAGTTGCGAGTCGTCACATCGGTAATCCGGCTCTCGAGAATTTTCTGCCCCAGATAGACCGCTGCGCCCAGCCCTACTGAGCCGATGGTCGCAGCGAGAGGTAGACTTTCAGTCACCTTGGGGACCACCTCAGCACGCAGATCGAGATCTTGCGAGCCAAGATGCAGACGACCTGCAACATCAATATCCGCCGCCGGGCCACGTAAACGCAGGCGACTGATGGTGCTTTCGCCATGGTCAATTTCAACACGGGCAGCGAGGTCATCAAATACAAACCCGGTCCCCACCAGGTCGCGAAAATCGAGTGACATACGCCGCTGAAGCGTTCCAAGACTTAATACACCGAACAGCCTGCCGAGCCCCGGCTCCAGTCCCAGCATGCTCCCGCCGGCTACGTCCAGGGCCATGGTCCCGGTCAGTGTTGCGCGCCGAAAATCGCTCAGTCCGCCCGGCCAGACCAGTTGCCACGAAGCCTTACCAGCACCTCCAGCAATAGACTGGGGGTAACCTGCCAGTGCCAGAGCCTCACCAAAGTTATCGGTTTCAATCCGGGCTGAAAAGTTACTCTCAACCCCGGCTTCCCGGGCATTGCTGCCACGCGCAAGCCTGGCCTCTCCCCGCAACAGGGAATGGCCCGCATCCAGCAGCAGATCATCAATGATCAGGTGACTATCTTGCGGGTAACCATGCAGCGTCAGCGCCCCCATGTCACGCCCATTGAGAGTCAACATATCTATCGATACATTCAGTTCCGGAGGTTGTGACCGGGAGCGCTGGCCGGAAACCTGATCAGCCTCTATCGCCCCTCCTTCAACATCATCGGTGGCAGCCACAACCGAGAGCCAGTCCGCATCCAGGGAGAGCACCGCAGGCGCGAGCTGATAAGAGAGCCTGCCCTTGAGCTGGTTGGACAGAAGATCAAGACTCCAGACTCCAGCGTCAAGTTCGCCGCTAACATTCAGTGCGGGAAAGCGTTGATCAGCAATAACCAGCGGATCGAACTGGAGATCCAGACGATTCACGCGAAACCCGCTCGAGTCCCCGGTACCAGTACCCATATCACCCAGCCACTCCTGCCACTTATCGAAATTCAGCTCCCCAACAGCACCGGTGATTACAACGCCGTCGTGTTGGGCATACTTGTCACCCAACTCGGCAATGGGTCTGCCCGCCGAAACCACCCCTTGCCCAATACCCGGTTTTATCCCTCCTCGATTAATCTCCACTTGCGCAAACCATTCGTTATCCAGACTGAGGTCGAGTATCAGCGGACTCGACTTCTGTGCACAGCGACAACCCAGGCCCAGCTCGATACGCCCCTTTTCTCCACGCGCCTTACCTAGTGGTGTCGGCACATAAAAACCAGAGTCGGTAGTATCTCCCTGCAGCTCAAGCTGAAAACCACCCTGCTGAAACTCCAGGTCAGCCCGCCAATCAACCGTACCTTCCACCAGATTGAAAGGCTGCCAGCCCAGATAACTTTCGACCTCCTCCAACGCCATGGACCCGTGGCCGTCTATCCCAAGAACAAACTGTTGTTGATCGGGCAGAGCGTCACGCAGCGCTAAACTCGCCGGACCACCAAACAGCACGGCACGCAGCTCGTCGGCAAACACCCCCCGTTGCGTAAAACGCAGTTCACCGCGGGTTTGATTGAGCACAATGCGGCTCGATGTAAACTCTAGGCGATTACCAGGCAGAGTCAGTGTGCCAGCGACCCTTAAGGGGTCTCCCCGCCTGAAGGGAATGTCCAGCTGCAGATCAACATGGCTTTGGCCGGTAGTCTGGAGATCAGCGAGGTGACGGCCGATTGTGTTGTTTAAGGCCGATTCGGTTAGATACCGCAAGCCGGAACTGAGCGGACCATCGACCTCTCCTGTTATCTGAATTCGATTGCCGCGCCGGCGCAGATCCTCAATGACGGCGTTGACCTTACTAATCTGCGAATCAAGAATCCGTCCTGAATTGCCACTGATCTCCATGCGCTCGCCGGCAAAGCGTAAATTCGCATAGAGGTCGGTGATCTCGGGAAACGGGCGGTGAGGCACATAGTTCAACACCCCATCAACCACCTCCCCGGTAATCAGGAAGGTGCCGTTATGCAACCCATCACCACCCTGCTGGTATGGGAACTGGTCAAGCGCCCCTCGCCATAACATGCGCGCGTTGGTCAGTAGTCCCGCTACCAGTGCATCATCCAGCCAGCGCACAGTAGCCGGGGGAATCACACCAACCGGCAGATAGTTACTGGTTCGGGAAATATCGAAGTCCGATAACTCAGCAACCAGATTGATTACCGGCGACTGCTGTCCAGACAGCAATACTCTGGAGCTCATGGCAAGTTCCAGGTCACTGTTACGCAGGTAGAGGTCGGGCAACGTTAACACCGTCTTCTGCCCCTCCTGCTGCCAACTGAACTGACCACGCAGATGATCAACCCGCAGATCCTGGCGGAACAGGTCCGGAAACCAGATTGAAAAATCATAGGCATCGATATCGGCCATGCCCGCCGTTGGCGTCAGCAGCACCTCTCCCGCCAGACCGTCTACCGCCGGCAATCGATCAACCCCATTGGTAACCACCCCTTCGACGACTGCAGACAGTGCCGAAAGCTCGATACCGTCGGGCGCGATACGCAGATCGGCGGACACCCTGCTGACAGAACCGGCCGGCGCCAGCTGCTGTAAAAATTTCCGCACGCGTTCCGGTAACGCCGACAGTCCTGCAAGCCTCGAGATCAACTCAATATCGAGTTCCCAGCCATCTATAAACAGCTGCTCATCCTGCTGGGCAAAAACCAGCTCAATCTGGTTAGCCGGTTGGTCGTTGGTCACCATCGCTACATCATGCAAACGACCACGCCACCCTGCGGTCGATGAGTCAGCGATAAACCGACCGCTAAATTGATCGGCAGCGACAGCCCCGATGACGCCCGGCTTGCCCAACACCGCATCACGCCAATCGAAGGACCCCTCCAGATGGATCGAATCCAGGCCTGTGCCTTCCCCCCAGCAGCGCAATGACAGGAACCCGCCTGCAGGCAGCCCAAAAACACTTAGATCATCGCGGCCCAATTCATCGGCATCAATAAACAGCCGCCAGTAAGCGTCAGCCATCTGCACACTGGTCTGCGCCTTCCAGTAACCAGAAAACTTAACTGAACCGGTCGCGGAACCAGCCAGGTCCATACGCCCGTTTAGAGTGACACCACTGCCGGCTCCATCAAGCAGCAGGTAGGGCACGGAGAGCCGTACGGGTTCAGCCAACCCGTCGTGCTGATAGCTAACCAGGCCCGAAACCACCTCCAGGCGCTGCTGCGACAGAAACCAGTCAACCAATTCGGTCGATGCACCCCGATCTCCACCTGCAGAAATATCGAGCCCCACAATCGACCACTGCTCGTCTACCCTGGTAGCGGCAACAGCCCCACCCTCAAGGCGAACAAGTGCCGGCACCAGCTCTCCCTGAAGCAGAGAATCCAGTGGTGACAAGCGCAACACCAGTTGATCCAGCCTCAGCAGTACCTCTTCGCGATCGGCAGAGAGCATCTCCACACCATCCAGCACCATTTCCGGCTGAAAGCCGAACAGCCGCACCGATATGGCAGCGAACTCGACTGGCTGACCCAACAACAGGGTAACCTGCTCGGCAATGAGATGCTGTTGCTCTCCGACACGGGGGATCAGCACCCGAACAGCCGTCAGCAGGACTGCCAGAATCAGCAGCCCAGTAAAAAGTATCGTGCGCAGACGCTGCAACGTTGCCCTAGCTCCGGTGGTACGGCAGGTTCTGCAACAAACTCCAGCCGCGATAAAGTTGCTCGATCAGAATCACCCGAACCAGGGGGTGCGGCAGAGTCAGCGCAGAGAGTGACCAGGTACGTTCAGCCGAGTGCAATAGCTGATCACTCATTCCATCTGCTCCACCGACAAGGAGCGACACGTTGCGGCCAGAATGCATCCATTTATCGAGCTGTTTCGACAGCTGCTGTGTCGACCAACTCTGCCCCCGCTCATCAAGACAGATCAGCTGATTGCCAGGCGCCACGGCAGCGGCCAATCGCTTGCTCTCCTCCTGAACAGCCCGCGATACAGTGATACTGGCACTACGGCGAATGGCATCAACTTCCTTAAGCGACACCTCCAGGCTTCGATCAAAGCGCTTACGGTACTCCCCAAAAGCTTCATCAACCCAGCCGGGCATTCGCTTACCCACCGCTATGATCTCAATGCGCATCGGCCAACCGTCTACTGTTCTGCGGGATCCGACGGGGACGCCATAGAACCAGCAGGCTGACTCCAGATATCTTCCAGCCGGTAAAGATCACGACTCTCAGGCAGCATGATATGAACCACCACATCGACCAGATCCACCAATACCCATTCAGACTGATCCCTGCCCTCAACGCTGATCACTGGACAACCGGCCTTTTTTGCCTCCTCAAGCAGATAGTTGGCTAACGCCTTAACCTGACGGCCACTGCCACCAGAGGCGATCACCATATAATCAGCGATGTCGGTCAGGCCACGAATATCCAGGGTTACCCGGTCAATTGCTTTATGATCATCCAGGCTCTTCTCAACCAGCTTACAAACCTGTTCGGGAGTCACCGTTTCCTGCTCAACCTTGTTATCTACACTCATTTAATGTTTACCAGAAAATACAAATGGGCCTCCTGAAGGCATCAACGTTTAAAATCCTGTTTTTGGGAACAAAAGATCATCGGTCACGATACAGACGCTGTTTCCGAATATAGGCCAGAACCTTCTCTGGCACACCCTCGACCGGGTGGCCCAGCGAAAGCTGCTGTCTAATCCGGGTTGAGGAGAGCGGATACTGGCGCAACGCCCGGTGCATTATCAGACCCTGATCAGCACCTGCCAGTTCTGCAGGTTCTCCAACCCGTCGCCGCTCATACTCTGCGGCGAGATTTGGTGAAAGCCGCCAGTCGACATCTGGGCGGGCGGCGACAAATAGATGTGCCAGCTGAAAAAGCTCGCGCCAATGCCGCCATTTCTCTAACCCAAGAAACGCATCGGCACCGATAATCAACAGCAGTGGTTGCGATTCACGCTGACGTAGCAAGCGCAGAGTATCAACGGTGAAGGAGGGGCCGGCCCGGTGCAGTTCGCAAGGTTCGATGTCAAGGCCCGGCCACTCTGCGACTGCAATACGCAACATCTCCAGGCGCTCATCTGCGCAGACTCTCGGCGCCTCCTTTCCCGGAGATATTGCCGCCGGCACCATCAGCACACGGTCACAGCCGGTCAGCTGGCCGGCTTCACTCGCCGTGGCCAGGTGACCCAGGTGGACCGGATCGAAACTACCGCCGTAAATTCCCAGCAAAGTAGACCAGTTCCTGCGGTTGCAGAGGGAGGCAGTAGCCTACTATGCCACCACTCACTGACGGATGTGACCGTCGCCGAGGACGATATATTTCTGCACCGTCAGCCCTTCGAGACCCACCGGACCACGCACGTGAAGCCGGTCAGTGCTAATACCAATCTCGGCACCCAGTCCATATTCAAAGCCATCGGCAAAACGGCTCGAGGCGTTGACCATCACCGAACTTGAATCGACCCTGCGTAAAAAAGCCTGGGCGCGGCTCCAGTTTTCGGTCACGATCACATCGGTATGACCCGATCCGTAGCGGGCGATATGGTCAATCGCCTGTTCCAGGCCGGTAACCACCCGCACTGACAGAATCGGTGCCAGATATTCTTCTCCCCAATCCTGTTCACTGGCCGGGTTGACGTTGTTAACCAACTGCAGAGTACGGCTACAACCGCGTAGTTCGACCCCCTGCTCGGTCATCTGTTCGGCAATTGCTGGTAACACCGACTCCGCGACTCCCTCCGCCACCAATAGAGACTCGGTGGCATTGCAGACCCCATAACGGTGAGTCTTGCCATTGACCGCAATTGCAATTGCTTTTTCCAGGTCAGCCTGGTCATCAATATAAGTATGGCAATTGCCATCCAGATGCTTGATTACCGGAACACGAGCTTCACGACTCACCCGCTCAATCAAACCTTTGCCGCCACGGGGAATAATCACATCGACAAAATCCTCCATGACCAACAACCGTGCCACCGCCTGCCGATCTGGCGTCGCAATCACCTGCACCGCATGCGCCGGCAAATCGGCCGCCAACAATCCTTCGGTGATAGATTCTGCCAGCGCGCGGTTGGAGTGTATCGACTCGCTGCCACCCCGCAAAATGGCCGCATTGCCGGACTTCAGGCACAGGGCCGCCGCATCAATCGTTACATTTGGCCGCGACTCATAAATGATGCCGATCACACCCAGCGGCACGCGCATCCTGCCGACCTGAATCCCCGATGGACGATAGGCAAGGTCGGTAACCTCACCTACCGGATCACTCAGCTGAGCCACCTGTTGCAACCCGGTAACCATCGCTTCTATCCGCGCTGGCGTCAGCTCCAGTCGATCAAGCAGAGCAGCACCAAGCCCACGCTCCCGACCGGCGCTAAGATCCAGCGCGTTTGCTGCGGCAATCTGCTTAGCTGAACTGCGGATTGCTTCACTAATCGCTATCAAAGCCCTGTTTTTACGACCACTTTCCGCTGCTGCCAGAACCGTAGCGGCGGCTTTGGCCTGGGCACCAAGCCCATCCATGTAGCCCTCGATTTCTGTTGTTCCCGGCTCTATTACCGTTGCCATGGGATCAAACCTCAGATAAATAAAACGATTATTTTACAGGCGCCAAGCCGCCACTGCAGCGCCACTGACAGAACTTGATCTACCGGCTCTGCACAACGACACCATCACGGACTGACGATGATCAACCGCCGCCACGGTTTTTTCTCCATTTCAGCCTGACAACCGCTAAGCTAGACTTTGGTAGTCGTTTTTTAATCCAGGCAACCGATCGCAATTATGGGCGCAACTATTGGAGGATAAACAGATGAGTTTGATCGAGCCGTTACCCACGGAAAAACTCTATTATCACTGCGACCCTGGACAGTTCACCTTCACCGACACCCGGGAGCTGCCCGACGGTGAAGTCATGCTCGGTCAGGAACGGGCACTGGAAGCCTTTAATTTTGCACTGCAGGTCCCCAGCGAAGGATACAACCTCTACGCCATGGGCATCCCCCACGGCAGTCGCGTGGAAATGGTGACCCAGCTGCTACGCGAACATGCCGAGAATGGTGTGCGGCCGCCAGACTGGTGTTACGTCCACGACTTCAACCAGCCCAACAGTCCGCGCGCACTCAGTCTGCCCGCCGGCTCAGGACGTGGTTTTCGCGACGACATCGCGCGTCTGCTCGACGATTTGCGCTCAATGATCCCGGCCGCCCTGGACACTGAAGAGTACAAGACCCGTCGCCAGTTTATCGAACAGCAACTCCATGAACGCCAGAGCGAAACCATTGAGCAGCTGCGGGAAAAGGCCCGGAAACAGAATGTCTCACTGATGCCAACTCCATCAGGATTTGCCTTTGCGCCAATCAAGGATGGCCAGACACTGACACCGGAAATTTTCAAATCACTCTCTGAGGAGGAGCAACAGACAATAGAAGAGACCATCCGCGCCCTGCAGAAAGAGCTGCACGCCGCCCTGAACCAGTTCCCAGTCTGGCAAAAGGAGATGCTGGAGAAGATTCGTGAACTGAACAATGAAATTACCTTCAATGTCACCGATTCACTGGTCAGGACACTGAAAGAGAAATATGCGGTGTTTGTCGAGATCATTGATTATCTCGAGCAGTTCCAGCAGGACATGGTCGAACATGGCGCTCACCAGCTGCTGACCGCGGAAGAAGAGAGCAGCAATCCGCTTGGCGAAGGAGCGGCCCTCACCCGGTATGAGGTCAATCTGTTTGTCGAACAGGATAGCTCACCTGGTGCTCCCATCGTCTTTGAGGATAACCCGGTATTACCCAACCTGACCGGCCAGATTGAGCACCGCTCACAATTCGGGACCCTGCAAACTGATCTGACCCTGATCAAACCGGGCGCGCTCCATTACGCAAGTGGCGGCTATCTGGTTCTGGAGGTGGAAAAACTACTCACCAAACCCTACTCATGGGAGGCCTTGAAACGGGCTCTGATGGCCGACCAGGTGCGCATTGACTCCATCGAACGTGCCATCGGCTGGATGACCACTACCGGACTGGAACCGCAACCAATACCGCTGCACGTCAAAGTGGTGCTGGTTGGTGATCCCCGGCTTTACTACCTGCTATGCCAGTACGACCCCGAGTTTCAGGTACTGTTCAAGGTGGTCGCCGACTTTGATGACCAGGTGGAACGGACAACCGAGAACAGCTACACCTTCGCCCGTGTTGTCGCCGCCATTATTGAGGAGGAACAACTACTGCCCTGCACGCCAGAGGGAGTGAGTCGGCTGATCGAACAGAGTTCACGCATGGTAGCAGACAGCGAAAAGCTCACCAGTGACCGCGACGCCATCCGTGATCTGCTCGTCGAGGCAAACTTTAATGCCCGCAAACTCGGGGCCGACACAATTGGTGGCGAAGCGGTGATTGAGGCACGTAAAAACCGCGTTCGACGTAACGACCGGATCCGTGAACGAATCCATGAACAGATTCTTCGCGATACCCTGTTGATTGACAGCAGCGGCCAACAGATTGGCCAGATCAACGGCCTTGCGGTCTACTCAATGGGGCAATACGCCTTCGGCAAGCCGAGCCGAATCACCGCCCGCGTGCGCGCCGGTCGCGGCGGGGTTATCGATATCGAGCGCAAGGTAGAGCTGGGAGGCCCCACTCACAGCAAAGGGGTGCTGATTCTCTCCAGCTTTCTCGCCACCCGCTATCGACCGGACAAACCGCTATCGCTCAGCGCCAGCCTGGTATTTGAACAGTCCTATGGCGGGGTCGACGGTGACAGCGCCTCATCAACCGAACTCTACGCCCTGCTCTCCGCCCTTGCAGAGGTCCCGATCAATCAATCGCTGGCAGTAACCGGTTCAGTAAATCAGTTTGGCCAGGTACAGGCGATAGGCGGCGTCAACGAAAAAATAGAAGGCTTCTTCGATATCTGTAACGCCCGTGGGCTAACCGGCAAACAGGGTGTATTGATCCCCGTGAGTAACGTCAAACACCTGATGTTGCGTGATGATGTGGTCTCCGCCTGTGCGGCAGGCCGTTTTGCGGTCTACCCGATTACCACCATTGATGAAGGGATCGAGTTACTTACCGGCGTCAGCGCCGGAGCAGCCGATGACAACGGCGCATTTCCATCAGACTCTATTAATGGCAGGGTGGCCAACCGACTGGAGCTGTTTGCACAGAGCCAACGTGAAGATCAACAGAAAGAAGAGCAGGAAGAAACAGCTTCTGAAGGCAACTCAGGGAGGGAAGAATCATGACCGACCAACCCAACCCCGACGGATTCATTCTCGTCTCCCTGGATACCCTGCGAGGCGACGTCGGTGCGCTTGAGCGACTAGCCGAAATAGCCGCGCTGCTGCAACGGCGCCTGCATGGTCTCTACATTGAAGATGAAGACCTGCTTACTATCGCTGGACTTCCATTTACGCGAGAAATCAACCTGCACACTCGCGACGAATCCAACCTGGAGCGCAATCAGCTGGAACAGCAGATGCGGGCAATGGCACGCCAAGCGGAAGCAATGCTCGCCCAAAGTGCCGAGCGGTGGGGGGTCGAGTGGCAATTCCAGCAGGTCCGCGGCAAGGTGACCGCCGAACTCGCCAAAGCAGCTGAGCGGGCAGGCCTCGTTTCACTACTGGCAAGCAGCCAGAACAGTTATCTCAACCGGCTGCTACCTCAGGAACAGGACGACCTTCGCCGATTGCTGCAGCTCAGCTGTATCCTGCTGCCAGCGGTGATCACGGCGGGTGAAGAAGTGGTCGTGGTCATCGACTCCAGCGATCAGACAGAAAGCCTGCTACAACCGGCGCAATTGATCTGTGCCAATCGTCCGGTGACCATTCTTCTAAGTGGCGGTGACACCCCGCTACTCAGGCAGCAACTTGAACAGGAGTGTTCGCAGAGGGGTATATCCGCCGCGATCTTTGATACGCCAATGGTTTCATTGGGACAACTGGAAACTCTGCTCGAACGACGCAAACCCAATCTGATCATCATGCACCAGCGCAACGACCTGCTTGCTGCTCAACTGCCGGAAAAGTGGGTGCAGCGAATGCAGGTACCCATGCTACTGGTGCAGCAGCCCGCTGCTGCAGTGGCCTGAACACAGTCTTCGAAACCAGTCAGCCTCAACAGGCACGGCCCATTCCCAACCACCACTCAACCGAGCGTACGGCGCCCGCAAATAGCCAGCCCCAGCTCGGCAAACTGCTGCCAGACATCGCCTTCGCCAATACCTTTGATGGTGCGATCAAGCTGCGCCGCGCGCTTTAGCCATTGTGGACGTGACCCGGCCTGACGACCAGAAAACTGCCTGATTTCGCGGCTCAACAACCAGAGCACCAGAGTCGGCTCGGCACCCTCTTCACGCAACCCCGACAAGACGCGCAGATAGTGGCTGATATCATTTCTCTGCAGCGCCCGAGAAAGATCGAACAGGTCGAAACGGGCACTGTCAGAAACCGCAGCCAGAACCTTTCCGCGATCCAGTTCTGCACCTTCTCCGTACAGGAGTACCATTTTCTCAATCTCCTGCACCGCCGCCAGCAGATTGCCCTCCACCAGGTCGGCAAGCGTTTCCACAGCCTCACGGTCACCCCGCAAACCTGCATGACTCAACCGCGCAGACAGCCAGCCGGCAAGCGCCCGCTGATCTAGCGGTCGCGCCTCGACAATGCCGCTAATTCGCGCCAACGCCTGATACCAGCCACTCTGCAAAACGGCACGCTCAAAACGGTCGCCAATGATCAGCAGCAGACATTCCTGCGGCGGCTGACCGGCCCAGGCCAGGAGGTGTTTGCCGCCATTGCCGATCTTGCCGCTGCCAACACGCAGCTCTATCACTTTCTTTTCGGCAAACAGCGACATAGAACTGGAACTCATCTCCAGCTCACTCCAGTTGAATCCCTTTTCGATATAGAAGCGCTGCTGATCGGCATAGCCGGCGGCCAGCGCAGCCTGGCGGATGGCGTTCGCCGCCTCCTGCCGTTGCAACGGCTCATCACCATGAATCATGTAGGCCGGCAGCAGATTTTTTTCCAGTGCCGAAGCCAGACCCTGAACCGGGATTTTCAAATCAGCACCGCGTCACGTCTGCAATCAGGCCGAGAGAACCCGCAGCTCTGGATTGATCAGTTCTGTGACAGGGCGGCCTGAATGATGCGCAGAATGCGATCACCGGCCTCACGAATCATATCCTTGCGGATACTGGCCTCTTCGCCCTGCTTGCCGAGGATATCGTCCTCGTCGTAAGTGTAGTCACGAAACAGTTCAACCGTCTGCGGCGCCACCAGCGGATCACCGCCCAGCTCGACCAGCTCAAACTGAACCGCGTAGTGAATTTCATACTCACGGATTTTCCTGCCGCCTCCGACAGAAAGCACACGCCGGTCATAACTGTCTCGGAGTATGCGCAATATCGCTGTCGCCTCTGAACGATTGGCCGTCACCACCACGCCATTACCCAACAGACTGCTGCGTAACCGCTTGATCAGGTTGCTGTCGGCGCCGTTGGTTTCTATATACGTGGACGCCAGCGCCGGTGGCAAATCCAGCTGGCCGCGCAGATGAAACCCACAGGCAGTGAGCACCAAAAGCAGCAGCCCGGTAACGACACCACGACCCATCAGTGTGAAGGAAGAATGCAACGCCTCATCTCCTAAAATTTATACAGCACCGTTACCGACACCAGTGCAAAGATCCGAGAGTCCGGAACCCCATCACCCCTGAACCACGATATTGACCAGTTTACCCGCTACCACGATCACTTTCCGAACCGCCTTATCCTCAATAAACCTTTTTACGTTATCGTTGGCCCGTGCCAGCGCTTCGATCTGCTCATTGGTCGCGTCGGCAGCGACAGAAATTTTGCCACGCAATTTACCATTCACCTGCACCACCAGCTCCAGCTGGTCACGCTGCAGTGCTGACTCATCCACCTCGGGCCAGGCCGCGTCAACCAGCTCACCAGTGCCGCCAAGTGCCCGCCAGAGCCGATGGCAGACATGCGGAATAATCGGTGCCAACATCCGCACCAACACATTCAGGGTTTCATCCATAACTGAACGATAACCATCGCCATCCGCCGCTGCCGGTCGCGCCAATCGGCTCGCCTCGTTAACCAGCTTCATGCCGGCAGAAACAACCGTGTTGAACTGCTCCTTGTCAAAATCAAACTGCGCCTGGGCCAACTGCTGGTGAAGTAGCCGCCGCATTTCTGCCTGATCTGCACTTAACTCTACTGCCGCTGCATTGCCAGCCGGCGACGAATCGCGCCACTGCAGATAGTCGTAGACCAGTGCCCAAAGCCGCTTGATAAACCGGTTGGCACCGCTGACACCGTCATCGTTCCATTCCAGAGACTGTTCAGGTGGCGCCGCAAACATGGTAAACAGCCGCGCGGTATCGGCACCGTAATGGTCAATCAGCGCCTGTGGGTCGACCGTGTTCCCCTTCGACTTGGACATCTTCGACCCATCCTTGAGAACCATGCCCTGAGTCAGCAGGCGGGTAAAGGGTTCATCAACCTTTAGCAGGCCTAGGTCACGCATCATCTTGGTAAAAAAGCGCGCATACAGCAGATGCAGAATGGCATGCTCAATGCCACCGACATAGTGGTCTACCGGCAGCCAGTAGTCGGCTCGCTGGTCAACCATCGCCCCAGCATCGGGGGCCGCAAAACGGGCAAAATACCAGGAAGATTCAAAAAAAGTATCAAAGGTGTCAGTCTCCCGTCTGGCTGCGCCACCACAGACGGGACAATCAACCTTTAGAAACTCCTCCATTCGCGCCAGTGGTGAACCACTTCCATCCACCACCACATTCTCTGGCAGCTCCACTGGAAGATCGGCTTCCGGCACCGGCACCACGCCACATTGACCACAATGGATCACCGGGATCGGCGTCCCCCAGTAACGCTGTCGTGAAATACCCCAGTCACGCAGCCGGTAATTGACCTGACGTTCACTGCGACCCTGCTGCTTCAGCTCGGCATCCAGGGCATCGAATGCCTCTGCAGAATCCAGGCCATTAAAGTCGCCAGAATTGACCAGCACGCCTTTTTCCAGATGGGCGCTTTCCGCCACCAGTTGCGCCGGGTCGCCACTAAAATCGGCCGGTTTCACCACAGCCACAATAGGTAGTTGATACTTGCTGGCAAACTCCCAGTCCCGCTGATCGTGGCCCGGCACCGCCATGATGGCGCCCTCTCCATATGCCATCAGCACAAAGTTAGCCACATAGACCGGCAGGGTCTCGCCAGTCAGCGGATGTAACGCCCGCCAACCGGTGTCGACGCCCAGCTTTTCCATGGTCGACATTTCCGCTTCACCGGTCTGGCGCACCTTGCACGCCTCAATCGGTTCAGCCAGAGAAGGGTCGCGTTCTATCGCCGCAGCCGCCAACGGATGTTCAGGCGCCACCGCCATGTAGGTCACACCAAACAGGGTGTCGGGGCGGGTGGTAAACACCTTGATACGTTCGTCCCGATCCTGCAGGGAAAACTCGACCAGCAACCCTTCCGACCGCCCGATCCAGTTGCGTTGCATGGTTTTGACCCGCTCCGGCCAGCCCGACAGGCTGTCCAGGTCTGCCAGCAGTTCGTCGGCATAATCAGTGATCTTCAAAAACCACTGCTCAATCTCGCGGGTCTCCACCAACGCACCGGAACGCCAGCCACGACCGTCAATCACCTGCTCATTGGCCAACACCGTCTGATCCACCGGGTCCCAGTTGACCATCGATTTATGCCGGTAGACGAGCCCTTTTTCCAGCAGCTGCAGAAAAAACCACTGCTCCCAGTGGTAATAATCAGCATCGCAGGTGGTCAGTTCGCGGTTCCAGTCGTAGGCAAAACCCAGCCGCTGCAACTGACCGCGCATATATTCAACGTTGCCGCGGGTCCACTCCGACGGAGCCACACCGCGTTCAATAGCAGCATTTTCAGCGGGCATACCAAAGGCATCCCACCCCATCGGCTGCAACACGTTGCGCCCGCGCATACGTTGATAACGGCTGATCACATCGCCAATGGTGTAGTTCCGCACATGACCCATGTGCAGCTTGCCAGAGGGATAGGGAAACATCGACAGACAGTAGAACTTCTCGCGCTCGGGATCCTCCGCAACCGCAAAAAGCTGTTGCTCCTGCCAGTACTTTTGGGCCTCCGCCTCAACCTGGTCTGCCTGATACTCCTGTTCCATCACGATCTCTAAGTTCTCGGTTACAAAAAATATTAGTCGCGTCCCCGCGTTGAACAGCGCGACTCAGTGTCAGGCCACGGTGTCTCCTGGTCCTAGCGCAGATTCAACATTCAGTCTATTGATTCGACATTAAGCTGCGGGGAAGACGCAAAAAAGGCAATAGAAAGATGAACGCTATCAACCGCTGATTATAGCGGTTCGATGATCGCTTTCGGCCC
>JBPEXY010000281.1:0-2917 GCA_052031065.1 Immundisolibacteraceae bacterium
GACCACTGATAGCTAACGCCAATTCGGGGAATGGTGATGTCGTCAAACGCTAGATTAGCCTGATCGCGAATAGTATCGCCGGCAAACTCGCTTTCAAGCGCAGACCAATTGTGCTGCTCAATGCCTGCCGTCAATTCGAATTTGCCAACGGGAAGCAAAATGGCTGCGCCGAGAACTTCAGGTTGATAGGTATCAATTGTACTAAGCGCTAGGCTCAGGCCTGGTTCAGGGATAACTCCCGGCACAACCACATTGGCATCCACGGATACCTCATAGCTACTTTCCCCCCGCCAGAAAAGAGCCAGCTCCATCTTATCCATTCCAAAAGGCATGCACTCGCTTGTACCGCAGAACATTTCTCCAGAGCGGATATTGATACCTAGTGCCGGTGATAGGGATGGAGAGGCTTCCAGGGAAAGTTTTTCAGAGTCTGTGTTGCCGCCAAGGTCTGAAACTGCTTCCAGGTTGGCTTTGGCCTGGAGGGTAAGACGTGCTGATGCGCCGACGTCAACGCCCCTCAGGACGTTGCTGATAGCACCACCAAAGGCGAGATAAAGTGGCTGAGATTCATAGCGTAGAAACTGCCCTTTCTGGCTGGTATTGGCCTGATAGGGCAATAGGTTGGATGTGTATTGGTCTACACCCACGTTCAGGCCAAAGTAAATGGGCTTGTCGATGCTGGAAATGCCGGCGACGCGGCTTTTGAAGCCGATTAATAATAGTTCGGAACTGGTGTCAGAGAGGATATCATTCTCTCGCTCCAAAGGGTCTGTTCCTCCCAGTGATTTGGCACGTAATTCCTGGTCGCCATACTGCACAATGACTCCCAGTTCGCCCTCCGGGGAGCGGGCCATGGCGGCCGGGTTGTAGTACACCGACCAGCTGTTGGATGCAAAAGGACTGAATGCCAAGGCAGTGCCGGCATTCATCGGGCCTAGCCCATAAGTGCTCGCTCCGTCGCCAGCACCGCCAATGGCCAAGCCGGGTGAGAGCAATGCTGTAGTGCACGTGAAGAAAAGGAGAGGTAACCGTTTTGTTTTTTTTGCAGACATTTCAGGCTCCTAAAGGGGCTGTTCTGGTTATAGATGGTGAGTTGTTCTGATTTTCTGTTTATTTGGTTAAACAACCAATATTGGTCTCAGGCCTAGCTGTCTGTGTCCATGACTGTAATGACGTTGTGCTCTGGCGCTCCGGTAATGTCACACATTAATGCGTGACGCCCAGTCGTCGTCTATGACGAGATGCCGTGTTCTGTTGCTGACCAGGCATGGGTTATCGAGTGGTGTAACGCCTCCTGGGCAGCGCTAAAGCGCACGGTCAACTGGATCTGGAGAGCTCTGCTGGCGTGACATGTACAAGCAGGCTACACACTTTCTCTGGCACAGTCACTGAGAATTGTTATCTGTTTGTTTTGCCGGAATGCCCTTCTCTGGCAGCTGGGGATGTGGCTCACAGGCTTGTCTCCCGCCGTCGTGTCTGCTGGGAGTGTGCCCGGCCAGTACACTGAACCGGTAGTGATCCATCGGTAAATGCTTGGCTCGCCACAGCATTTCCAGAGAGGTAGAGGGCCGCAGCATTGGCGCGTCACCATGATGGTCGAAGTAATAACTGTTCGACAGCGCGCAGTTGTGGTTAAGGAACACGGTGTTTTGCTGGCGTTTCTGGATATTGCGGAAATACGCGTCATGGACGGACTGACGTATTTCCACTTGGCTGGCTCCACGTCGGTTGGCTTCGCGAATACAGCGAGAGAGGTGGATGGCATTCCCTTCGACCATCTTGAAGTAAGAGGTGCCGATAAGGGCATAGGGACCGAGCATGATGTAAAAGTTCGGGTAGCCCGGAATGGTCAACCCTTCATAGGCCTGGTAACGGTGGTCATGCCAGAAATCGCCCAAATTGATGTTGTTGCTGCCGATGACGTCGAACGATGGAATATTTCCTTTCTCAAAGGTTTTGTAACCGGTGGCGAGGATCAAGGTATCGATACGCCGTGAGCGGCCGTCCTGGGTGGTGATGCCGCGGGACGTAATACGCTTGATCGGGGTCGTGACAAGCTCAACGTTGTTTCGGGCAAAGGTTCGGAAATAGTCGTTGGAAAACGTTGGCCTTTTGCACCCGAAGCCGTATTTCGGTGTCAGTGCTTGCCACAGGTCCTGGCGGTTGGGCAGCTGTTCGCGCAGGTTGTTTATGCCCGCCTTTTCACACATGCGAACCAGCCAGGGGGCCTGCCGATAATATATTGCGGAAAGCACCATCAGGGTTTCGCTGACCGTGTCGGTAGCGCCGCGAAGGATGCGTTGGAAGCCCGGAACGGTTCGGAATAATACCTTGAGCCAGCCAGGCAGAGTCTGATCCGGCTTCTTCAGCACCCAGATGGGGGTGCGCTGGTATACGTCCAGTTGACGGGCCTGGCGGGCAATTTTCGGAATCAGTTGCACGGCGGTGGCGCCAGTGCCTATTACCGCTACTCGCTTGTCACTAAGATCAAGGTCATCTGGCCAGCGTGCAGTGTGAATGACATTACCCTGGAACGTATCAAGCCCTTCAATATCTGGCATTTTGGGTGAAATCAAACCGCCACAGGCCGAGACAATATGCCGTGCACTGAGCCGCCTGCCATCCGTAAGATCGATCAACCAGACATGGCTTTCGAGATCAAAACGGGCGCTAGTGACTTCGACACCAAAGCGGATCAGTGGGTAGATGCCATACTTGCTTGTTACCTGTCTTGTATACTGGTAAAGCTCGTTTCCCGGCGCGAAAACGCGAGACCAATTTGCGTTTTGTTCGAAGGAAATGAATAGGTAAACGATGTAATGTCGACAGCGATTCCCGGATAACGGTTGTCGCGCCAGGTGCCTCCCACATCCTTGCTTCGCTCAAGAATCAAGATGTCTTTGATGCCATCGGCACG
>JBPEXY010000282.1:0-16917 GCA_052031065.1 Immundisolibacteraceae bacterium
GTGCTATTCAGGTCTCCGCCGCACAGCATGCTGAGGCGCGTCATTCCCTGGCCGGCCAGGGTATTGGCGGTGCCGGTCGCGGCTTTGAAATGATGGATCAACAGGGCTACGGTACCAGTCAGGCGCTGGAGAATGCCCGCCTGCAGAAAGCGATGGAAGGTGAACTGGAGCGTTCCATCAGCGCCATGGCCGGGGTTGCCTCCAGCCGTGTTCATCTGGCTATTCCCAAGCGCAGTCCTTTTGTCAAGAAAAGTCAGCGACCAACGGCCTCGGTTCTGGTCAGTTCCCTGCCGGGCGCCCATCTGGATGAGACCGTTGCTGCCTCGATCGCGCGACTGGTTGCCGCTTCAGTTCCGGAAATGAGTCCTGCGTCAGTGACAGTCCTGGATCACCAGGGGCGTGTTTTGAGTGGTTCTGGTGTTTCCAGTGCGGTCGCGCTTTCCGACAGTCAGCTCAACTACACGCGGAATCTGGAAGCGCAAATGGTGCAGCGCATTGAGAGTATTCTGATCCCCATTGTGGGTTTACAAGGGGTGCGTGCACAGGTCCATGCCGAGGTCGATTTTACTGAAATTGAAGAGGCTGCTGAACAGTTTGACCCGGACCGTAAGACGGTTCGCAGTCAGCAATCAGAAAGCCAGCGGTATAGCGCTGAGGGTGGTGTTGGCGGAGTCCCCGGCGCACTAAGTAATGCCCCCCCGGGCGCAGAAGCGCTCCAACAGGGTGGACTGGGCGGGGATAGTGCGACCAGTTCTGTTATCAATTATGAAGTGGACCGCACGGTTCGCCATGTGCGCAAAGCGGCGGGGTTGGTGACCCGGCTCTCGGTAGCAGTGTTGATCGATTACCGACACGCAGATGGCGGCGAACCCACGCCGCTGGCCGAAGAGGAGATGGAGCGCATTCGTTCACTGGTTAGCGAAGCGGTCGGGCTTGATCAGCAGCGGGGTGATTCGCTGAGCCTGACCAATATGCGGTTTCTGCAGCCGGAGACGGTCGCTGTCGTTGCCCCACCGATCTGGGAGCGTGGCTGGGTGCCGGGCGTTATCAAACAATCGCTGGGTGTGGTGGCGCTACTGGTCCTGGTGTTCATGGTGCTGCGCCCGATATCGCGGCGGTTAACAGAGATACCGCCGCCCAAAGTTGTTCCGGTCAGGCAGGAGGTAACCGGCGACCTGGCTGCTGAGGCGGATCGCTCATCGGTTACACCGCAGGTTAACCAGCTGGATATGGTTCGTGAACTTGCGTCGAACGACCCTAAACGGGTCTCCCAGGTGATGACCGAATGGATCGAAAATGATGCTTGAGGTTTCTGGCCGGGTGGTGAGGGAAAGATGATCAGGGGGTTGCCCGATGAATGGCGTTGAGAAGGCTGCGGTACTCATGCTGTCAATGGGTGAGAGCGCAGCGGCTGAAGTGATGAAGTTCATGTCTCCAGGCCAGGTTCAGCAGCTCGGCCGGGCCATGACATCCATGGGGCGGGTCAGTCAGGCCGAAGTGAATGAAATTGTTGCTGGCTTCTGTAGTGAAGCGGAGTTGGCCAGTTCGGTTGGGGTAGAGGCCAGCAGTTTCGTCAAAGAGGTTTTGCAGACAGCGCTGGGCAGCGACAAGGCGCGCAACATGATGGACCGGATCTTCAGTGGTAGTGATACCACCGGTCTTGACATGTTGCGCTGGATGGACCCGTCCGCCATCGCTGATGTGATTCGTCTTGAGCATCCGCAGATTATTGCCATCGTCCTCGCCTATCTGGAACGGGATCAGGCGGCATCGGTTCTCGACCAGTTCGATCGCGCCATCGCCAGCGATGTGCTCATGCGTATGGCCAGCCTGGAAGGTGTTCAGGAGCGGGCGCTCCACGAGCTTAGCGAAGTATTGGAAAAAACCTTTTCCAGCAATAAAGGCAACAAGGCGTCAGCAGCGGGTGGCGTAAAAGCAGCGGCAGAGATCGTCAACAACCTGGATGGATCGGTGAGCGCTGAATTGCTGGAGCAGGTAAAAGCAGCCGATGCTGCAATTGGCGAGAGCATCGAAGAGTTGATGTTCGTTTTTGAAAACCTGAACGAACTGGACGATAAGGGAGTGCAGGCATTGGTGCGTGAGGTGTCATCGGAACCGCTACTGTTGGCGCTGAAAGGGGCTTCTGAGGAGTTTAAGTCCAAGGTTTTTGCCAACATGTCGCAGCGCGCTGCTGATCTGCTGCGTGAGGATCTTGAGGCACGCGGTCCGGTTAGGCTTGCCGAGGTGGAGGCGGCGCAGAAAGAGATCCTGATGACCGCCAGGCGGCTAATGGATGAGGGGACAATTGCCTACGGTAGTGGTGGCGAGGAGTATGTCTAGAGAGGGTGTGGCGTCGACCGCAGGATCGCTAGCGGAGATGGCCGGTATGGAAGCGACCCCTTTGCAGATGCCATCTCTGTTATCAAAGACAGATAGCGGTGCGCGGGCTACTGCTTCTGATCAGGAGAGTTTCGGCCGTTTAAAAAAGCGGGCCTATGAGCAAGGGTTGGCTGAGGGGCTGGCTGAAGGTGAGCGACGCGGAATAGAGCAGGGCCGTCAGCAGATCAACCGTTTCGAAACCCTGGTCGATGCGCTGCACCAGCCGCTGGCGGATCTCGACAGCCAGGTTCTGGAAACCCTGGCTTCTCTTGCGGTGCGACTCGCTGGGCAATTACTGCGGCGGGAGCTGGATCTGGACCCGGCCAGTATAGTGCCAGTGATAGAGGCAGCTATCGCAGAGCTACCAATTAACAGTGAAGCGGCCACTGTTACGCTGAATAGTGCGGATTTGCAGATGGTGCGCCAATACTGTGATCAGCAAGAGCTTGACTGGCATCTGCTTGAGGACCCCTCCCTGTCCGCAGGTGAGTGCCGGGTCACTGCCGGTCTATCGCGTATCAATCTCGGTTTTGACCAGCGGTTGAGGAACCTGCTGGCGAAATTGCTGGATGAGGACGCACCTGGATTATGACCCGGGCAAATAGTGGGAAGGTATCTTGCAGATGGTCGAGGCGGATTTAGCGACACACCCCCTTCAGGGTTTCGAGCCTGGTGGTAGTCCATTTTTACGTGACCAGTTGTTGCGCATGCAGGCGCGTGCGCTGCGCAGTAACGGTATGCAGGTAGAGGGGCGTCTAACCCGGGTGGTTGGTTTTACGCTGGAAGCAGAAGGGTGTGGCGCCTCCATTGGTTCGCGCTGCCGTGTTGAGACTGCTGATGGCGGACTGGTCGATGCTGAGGTAGTTGGGTTTGAAGGCGAAAAACTGTTTTTGATGCCATTGGGTCAGCCTGCTGGACTCCAGCCCGGCGCACGGGTTGTGCCTCTGGCAGGTAGTGAGCGGGTGGCGGTCGGTGCCGAACTACTGGGCAGGGTCGTCGATTTTCAGGGTACGCCGCTCGACGGCCAAGGAGCGTTGAAGCTGCAAAACCGGGTACCGGTCGGCGGGCGTACGCTCAACCCGTTACAGCGCACCCCTGTCACCGATCCGCTCGATGTAGGGGTTCGCAGCATCAATGCTCTATTGACGGTAGGGAACGGGCAGCGGCTCGGGTTATTTGCTGCTGCAGGTGCAGGTAAAAGTGTCCTGCTGGAAATGATGACGCGATTTGCCCGGGCCGATGTGGTGGTTGTCGGATTAATTGGCGAGCGTGGTCGCGAAGTTCAGGAATTTGTTGGGTCGATACGTCAGTCCCAGGGTCTAGAGAACGTTGTCGTTGTGGCCGCCCCGGCCGATCTGTCGCCGGTGAGTCGAATTCGTGCCGCTGAGCGTGCCACTGCGTATGCTGAGTATTTTCGTGATGCCGGTCAGCGTGTTCTGTTGCTGATGGATTCTTTAACGAGATATTGCCAGGCGCAACGGGAAGTGGCGCTGGCGATCGGTGAGCCGCCAGCCAGCAAGGGGTATCCGCCATCTGTGTTTGCACGGTTGGGGCAACTGGTGGAGCGTGCCGGTAACGGTGATCGACGGCCGGGCGGAATTACTGCTATCTACACTGTGTTGACGGAGGGTGAGGAGGCCGCCGACCCCCTTGCTGAAGCAGCGCGGTCGGTACTGGATGGCCATATCGTGTTGTCCCGAGAATTCGCTGAGGCGGGCCACTACCCCGCGATTGATATTGAGGCCTCAATCAGCCGGGTGATGACGCTGGTGACTGATCCGGCCCAGCAGCAACTGGCACTTAGCTTCAAGCGGCTGTTTTCACTCTACCGTCAGAATGCAGACCTGATTCGTGTTGGTGCCTATACGCCAGGACAGGATCAGGAGCTTGACCTGGCGGTTAATTTCTATCCGCAACTGATGGAGTTTCTGCGTCAGCCTATGGATCAGGGGGTTGAGATGGATACTGCACTGCATCAATTGGTGGCGCTCCTGCAACCTTCTGGAGAGATTGCGGGTGAACGGGCGGCGGAATGAGAGCTCAAGATTCAACGAAAAATTTAATTTTTCCCTGTCGCGGACGTTAATAACAGAGGATCTGAAGCAGATGACAGGACAAGCGATGATGCGGGAGTACAAGCTCAAGCCGGTAATTAAGCTTAAACAGCGCCGCGAGCAGGAGGCGGGTAAACGGCTTGGCCAGGTTGATCGTCAACGACTGCGCCACCACCAGTTGGTAGATCAGTTGACCACCTACCGAAATGGCTATATTGAACAGATGCAAAAACAGCAGGAACAGGGCCTGACCGTGCGCCACCTAACCGATTATCGGGCGATGGTGGCCCGCATTGATGCTTCGATTGAGCGGGAGAAAACTGCGCTGCAGTGGGCCGAAAACGACTGGCAACAGGCACACCATGTCTGGCAGTCCGCTCATGCTCATGTCGAGGCCCTGAATGGGTTGGTCGACTCATACCGGCGGGAAGGCCGGAAGCAGCGCGAGCGTATTGAAGAGCAGCAGCAAGAAGAGTTTCCGATAAAAAAGCCGCGTTAATCTCTGATCTACGTTTTTTTGGCAGCGGTTTTCTTCGCATGGTCACAGCTGCTATTGGGCAACTGTAATTTTACCTATCCACCGAACTGATCAACTTGTTGTTTGACGGCTCTTGCCAGTGCCTCGGTACTCTACGCTGAGCCGGCCGAGTAACTAGTTTTTTATTTAGCCCCGGTACTGAGCTGAACAGCACCAGGGCAGATTCGCCCCGGGTCGACTATCTGTTTCTCTGGTGTTGGCACGAAAATCGCTTATGCCCATCCAGTAGAGCACCTGTCCGAGTTGGAGATTGGGTGTTGTGGTTCTATATTGATAGTGCAATCGGATGGTGGAACGATGATGCAAACAACGGTAAGTGAGCTCCAGAGTCGAGGTTCTGTCGTAGAGCGACAACCGTCAGCACCGGGTGCAGAGGATGCAGAGAACCGGTCTGGTGAGAGGTTTGCTGAGGCCCTGCGACAGCAGGAGACAGATGTACGGCGGGAGAGTCGTCCGCGTGGGTCGTTTGCCAGTGAGAACGGCTCGCGCCCGTTTGCAGCCGGAGAAGGTGCGCGGGAGCCAACGCAGCAGGTGATTGATACAACAGCTGAAGACGGCAAAGGTTTTCCGGGTGTTGCGACTGAAGTTGCCGCCGTTTTGCCGGAATTGCCGGCATTGTCGGATTCGTCAGGCTTATATTCTTCCGGCCATCCCGATGCTGATCAGCCGCTGGTAGTAGAGGCGTCGCCTGGGTTGGAGGAGATGGTGGAAACGCCAGTTGCGCAAATCATGGGACAGGAACTGCTGAGGGGCGCAGGTGTAATGGTGGCTGACTCTCAATTACAGGCCACCGATACCCGACGTGAGTCACTGCTTACGTCGGTCACAACAACTGGAGAGTCGGGTCTGGAAAGTGGGCCAGCGAACGTAAAGCAGTTGTTGGCGATGACTACCAAGGTAGTTGCAGAATCTGCAGGTAGTGCTCAGTCTGGCTTGCCAGGCGAGTTTTTGGCACAACGTGTAGCGACAGCGGAATCTCCGGGTAGCCATTTTGCTAACCAGCTTGCCTCGGCGACCTCGCTGAGTGGGTCGCCGCGCGAGGTAACTCAACCAATAGCTCAAAGTGGCGGAGTGCCACTGGCTGTCGAGACGCCAGTTGCGGATGGCCGCTGGGGGGCGGCCGTTGCGCAGAGGGTTTCGATGGCCATACAACAGGGAATCCAGCAAGCTCAGATCCAGCTTAATCCGGCCCACCTTGGTTCAATTGATGTGCAGATTCAACTCCACGAGGAGGGTGCGGCAGTGACCATGCTTTCTGCCCACGCGCCGGTCCGTGATCTGCTTGAAGGGGCAACACAGAGACTCCGTGAATTGCTCGACCAGCAGGGTATCGCGTTACAACAGCATGATGTTTCCGATCATCCGGACAGTCGCCAGCCGGGAAGAGAACCAGCCACTGCTGGCCGCCAATTCGCTGCAGATTCGCAAATTAACAGCGCGGCCGATGCAGACCTGGAGCCGGCTGTCGGTGTTGTCACCCGGGCGATCCCTGGTCTGATTGATCGCTACGTTTAATGGATGAAGATAGAGGAAATCCATTAAAGGAATTCTCTCCGCTGCCGTCATATCAAATGAGCCAATTTCGCGGTTGCGTGGATAGCCACCAGCCGCAATATCGGGAAATTTTTTTGCTCAGGAGACCAGAATGGCATCGGTAAACGTTGAACAGGGCCCTCAGGGCGTGGTGCTGAAAATAGATGGACGTTTTGACTTTAACCTTCACGGAGATTTTCGAGAAGCCTACGAGTCGGCGTTGAGTCAGGGAGGAACCCCCAAATTTATTATAGATATGGCCAAGACCGAATACATGGATAGTTCGGCACTTGGTATGCTGTTGATTCTGCGGGATCGGCTTGGCTGTGATAGCGACCGTCAGGTGATCGTTAACTGCAATCCGGAAATATTGGAGATTCTCCAGGTTTCCAACTTCGACAAACTATTTACCATTCAGTAACTTACAAGCCGCAAATCGACCGCTAGTTACTGCCGGACCCGGCAGTAACTAGCGGTCGATTTGCGTGCCCGTCTAGTTAACTGTTGATCAGCTTTTCGATATCGTCGAGGGGCTTGCGATCCTCAATGGTGGAAATATCCCCGACTGGTTCGCCTTCACAGAGGGCAAGTAACGTGCGCCGCATGATCTTGCCTGATCGCGTTTTCGGCAATGCACTGACGAAGTAGACCTTTGCCGGACGGGCAATAGCGCCGAGAGCCTGGTCGACATGGTCGCGCAGCTCTTTCAGTTCACGGGCAATCATATCCTCGTCCACGGGTATGCCACCCTGCATGACCACAAAGGCAGTTACCGCCTGACCCTTGAGCTCGTCCTTCACGCCGATCACCGCGGTTTCAACGACCCCCTGGGCAGCGCTGAGCGTCTCTTCAATCTCGCGGGTGCCAAGTCGGTGGCCGGCAACGTTGATGACATCATCGTCACGGCCGAGAATAAAATAGTAGCCGTCTTGGTCGCGAATCGCATAGTCGCCAGTGGTGTATAGCCAGTCTTCGCCGCGCTGCAGAAAGTACTGTTTCACAAAACGTTCGTCATTACCCCAGACGGTGGACAGAAAACCGGGCGGTGTGGGCAGTTTGGCAACCAGCTTGCCTTTTTCATTCGCGCCGAGTGGCGCCAGTTGTTCGTCGATAATCTCCAGGTCGTAACCGTAAACCGGCCAGGTGGGGGAGCCAGGTTTGATCTCCGCCAGGGGTTCCAGGCCGGCACAGTTGGCCAACATCGGCCAACCGGATTCGGTCTGCCAGTAGTGATCCACCACCCGCGTCTGCAGGGCCTCGCTGGTCCAGGTATGAGTCGTGGCATCCAGCGGTTCGCCAGCCAGAAACAGGGTGCGCAAACTACTGGTGTCGTGGGCGCTAAAGTATTTCTGGTCCTGTTTTTTCAAGACCCGTATCGCGGTGGGTGAAGAGAACATGGTGGTCGCCCGGTATTTCTCCACCAGCTGCCACCAGATGCCTGGGTCCGGCTGTATCGGTAGTCCTTCATAAACAATACTGGTCATACCATGAATCAGCGGGCCGTAAACGATGTAGGAGTGGCCCACTACCCAGCCGATGTCCGAAGTGGTGAGTATCGCCTCACCGGGGTTGCAGCCGTAGATGTATTCCATCGAAGCGGCGAGGGCGACTGCATAGCCTCCGGTATCGCGCTGCACTCCTTTGGGCATGCCGGTGGTCCCAGAGGTGTAGAGCACATAACTGGGGTGGCTGGAATCGACCCAGGTTGGGGTGATCTCCACATGGCTGTATTCACTGGCTAGGCTGGCGAAGTCAATGTCTCGCCCTTCCACCCACTGCAGGTCCGGATCCAGCCCGCGGTCGACCAGCAGCACATGTTCTGGCTGGTGGCCGGCGATATTCAGCGCTTCGTCGAGTAGCGGTTTGTAGCAGATCTTCTTGCCGCCACGCAGGCCGACATCAGCAGTTATGATCACCCGCGGTTTGGCATCGTCGATCCGTTTCGCCAGACTGCCAGAGGCGAAACCTCCAAAAACCACGCTATGGGTAGCACCGAGACGCGCGCAGGCGAGCATGGCGAAGGTCGATTCGGCGATCATCGGCATATAGATCAGAATGCGATCGTGTTCGTCGACATGCAGGGATTTGAGCATCGCCGCGACGGTATTAACCTCGTCGTAAAGTTGATTGTAGGTCCAGGTCCGGCTCTGGTTGACCTCAGTCGACTCCCAGGCGATGGCGATCTGATCACCGCGTTGATCCAGATGCCTGTCGATAGCGTTGTAGCAGAGGTTGGTCTGGCCGTCTGTGAACCAGCGGATAAATGGTGGGTTAGTGTCATCAAGAATGGTTGCAGGAGGCCGGTGCCATTCAATGCGTTGGGCTTCCTGCCGCCAAAATTCGACGGATTGATCAATTGACTGACGATAGACGCTGTCGTAACTACGGGCCATGTGATCTCCTCTTTACCGGGCCTTGATCTTAGATGGGACTGATATCCAGTGCGGAATCGCCCATCACGCTACTTTACTGGCTAGTCGAAGTGGTGCCTGCTGGTAAGCGATTCGGCGACTCGAAAAATTATGCCTGACTGAGGGCTTGTTAGTCAGGTTGTTCGTTGATTCCCAACAGGTTTGCGGATGGTAGTGACACCCCTTTTTTGGCAGAATACCAGCCCTCTGAACAGTGACTGGGTGTTCAGGTTTGTAGTGGGTCGTTCGACGCCACGTCGAAGCCGGATTCCGGTCTCCCCGCAGTGTCAGCCGTGTTGCGGGTCTTAACACAATACAGGAAAAGTGATGGCCGAATATGTTCGTTGGTTCAATACCCTCGGGATGAATGACGTCGACATAGTGGGCGGTAAAAACGCCTCTCTGGGAGAGATGATCAGCAATCTTTCTGGTGTCGGAGTCACTGTACCGAACGGATTTGCTACCACCGCTGAAGCGTTCCGGCTGTTCCTGGCTCATGATGGTCTGGATGACCGAATTCATCAGGCGTTGGCGTCACTTGATGTCGATAATGTTCCAGAACTGGTGAAAGTGGGGGCGGATATTCGTCGCTGGGTGGTAGAACTGCCCTTTCCGGAAGCGCTTGAGCAGGCGGTGCGGGAAGGTTATGAACAGCTTTCAGCGACAGCACCGGCGGCAGTCGCGGTGCGTTCCTCTGCCACTGCAGAGGATCTGCCTGATGCCTCCTTTGCCGGCCAGCAGGAGACCTTTCTCAATATCGTCGGTATCGACAATGTACTGGTGGCCATCAAGGAGGTTTTTGCCTCACTGTTTAATGACCGCGCGATCGCCTACCGGGTACATCAGGGGTTTGATCATGCTGAGGTCGCACTATCTGCCGGTATTCAGCGTATGGTTCGCAGTGACCTCGGTGCTGCCGGGGTCATGTTTACCCTTGATACGGAGTCCGGTTTTCGCGACGCAATTTTTATCACCGCGGCTTATGGGCTGGGTGAAACAGTAGTTCAGGGCAGTGTTAACCCGGATGAATTTTATGTCCATAAGCCGACTCTGGCTGCCGGCAGACCGGCGATCCTGCGCCGTACTCGTGGCAGCAAAGCGGTGAAGATGGTTTATGGCGAGAGCGCCAGTGCCGGCAAATCAACAGTGAATACTGAAGTTGATCGGGCGGATCAGTTGCGCTTTTGCATTAATGATGGCCAGGTCGAGGCATTAGCGCGGCAGGCACTGTTGATTGAAGAACATTACGGTCGACCCATGGATATTGAATGGGGTCTGGATGGTGAGGATGGTCAGCTCTATATTCTCCAGGCGCGACCGGAGACGGTTAAGGGACGTAGTGATAGCCAGGTGTTACGCCGTTACTCTCTCAAGGAGCAGGGCACGGTGCTGGTGCGTGGCCGCAGTGTCGGCCAGTCCATTGGTGTTGGCACCGTCAGGGTGATCGCCAGTGCGGCGGAGATGGATGCGTTGCAGCCGGGCGAGATTCTGGTCACCGATATGACCGACCCTGACTGGGAACCGGTGATGAAGCGCGCCGCAGCCATTGTCACTAACCGTGGCGGGCGTACCTGCCATGCGGCGATTATCGCGCGGGAACTGGGGGTGCCGGCGGTTGTCGGTTGTGGTGACGCCACCGAGGTGTTGACCAATGGTCAGCAGGTGACTGTCTCCTGTGCCGAGGGCGATACTGGCCGTATCTATGAAGGTGCGTTGAACAATGAGGTGACCGAGGTTGCACTGGACAGGATGCCTGAGCCACCGACCAAAATCATGATGAATGTCGGCAACCCCGAGCGGGCGTTTGATTACGCGAGTCTGCCCCATGCCGGTGTCGGCCTGGCGCGGCAGGAATTTCTGATTAATCGGGTCATTGGTGTTCATCCGAAGGCGTTGATCAATTACGACCAGCAGTCGCCAGCTTTACAGCGGACCATTGACGAGATCATCGCCGGGTATGAGAGCCCCACCGACTTTTTTGTCGAAAAACTGGCTGAGGGAATCGCTACGCTCGGAGCAGCTTTTGCGCCCCACAACGTGATTGTGCGTATGTCCGATTTCAAGAGTAACGAGTATGCCAATCTGCTTGGTGGCGAGGCCTATGAGCCGGAAGAGGAGAACCCGATGCTCGGCTTTCGGGGCGCTTCCCGCTACATTGCTGAGGATTTTCGTGACTGTTTTGCGCTTGAGTGCGCGGCAATAAAGAAAGTTCGCGACGAAATGGGGTTTACCAATATTGAAGTGATGATCCCCTTTGTGCGCACCCTTAAGGAGGCTGCTCAGGTTGTCGATCTGCTCAAAGAGCAAGGGCTGGAGCGGGGGCAAAACGGCCTGCGCCTGATTATGATGTGTGAACTGCCGAGTAATGCGCTGCTGGCGGATCAGTTTCTGCAGTATTTTGATGGTTTTTCCATCGGCTCCAACGACCTGACCCAGCTGACGCTGGGGTTGGATCGCGATTCAGGGCTGGTGGCCGGTAGTTTTGATGAGCGCGACGAGGCAGTGAAAACCTTGATGAAGATGGCCATCTCTGCCTGTAACCGTGCTGGAAAATACATCGGCATCTGTGGCCAGGGGCCTTCGGATTTTCCGGATCTTGCCGCCTGGTTACTGGAACAGAATATCAGCAGTATTTCCCTCAACCCCGATACGGTGGTTGACACCTGGCTCTATCTTGCCGGGGAGAGCTGATCGGTTGTAGCCGCCGGGCGGTGGTCCGCCCGTTGGTCGCTGCCGGTGGTGGCTGGTATTGACGCCGGCCAGGTCGCTGCCGGCCGACGGGTAGTTTTCCAGCCAGGCGCGCGAGAGCTTCTGACAGGGTTTACCCGTCGCAGGCTGAATCTGGAAAAACGATCAGCCGATTAGATATTGAGGCTCGTTTTCAGAGCTTCGGCAATCGCCTGCTTTTCTGCGGCGACGACTACCGGTGTCGTGCACTGGGAAATTGCGGTGTCTGGGTCTTTTAAACCGTTACCGGTGAGAGTGCAGACCAGTGTGCTGCCGGTGGCGAATTTACCGCGTGCGGCATCTTTTATTACTCCCGCCAGCGATGCTGCAGAGGCCGGTTCGCAGAAAATTCCTTCCTGTTCGCTGAGCAGTTTTTGCGCGGCGAGAATTTCGTTGTCACTGCATTCATTGAACCAGCCACCTGACTGCTGCTGGGCAGCAACTGCCAGGTCCCAGGATTGCGGGTTGCCGATGCGGATAGCGGTGGCGACCGTCTCCGGGTGCTTCACCGGGGCCCCGCGCAGAAAGGGGGCGGCGCCACTGGCCTGATAACCACACATGACCGGCGTTTTATCTGCCCGACCCAGTTCCGAATATTCCTGATAACCCATCCAGTAGGCGCTGATGTTGCCGGCGTTACCGACCGGCAGGCAGTGAAAATCGGGTGCTCGACCAAGCGCATCAATAATCTCAAACGCGGCGGTTTTCTGTCCCTGTAGACGGAACGGGTTGATTGAGTTGACGATGGTCAGTGGCAACTGTTCACCAAGTTCTTTCACCAGCCGCATTCCATCATCGAAGTTGCCCTGGATTTGCAGTACTTCAGCGCCGTGCATCATCGCCTGGGCCAGTTTGCCAAGAGCGATTTTTCCCTCCGGGATCAGCACAAAAGCTTTGATGCCTGCGCGTGCCGCATAGGCGGCTGCAGCAGCAGAGGTATTACCGGTGGAGGCGCAGATGATGGCCTGGCTGCCCTCATCAACCGCCTGGGTGACTGCGACTGTCATGCCGCGGTCCTTGAAAGAGCCGGTAGGGTTGAGGCCCTCGAATTTAACGTAGATATCGAGTTCAACTGGCAGGGTGGCAGGGATGTTCTGCAGTTGGATCAACGGTGTATCGCCTTCGCATAGACTAATCCGGCGGGCCTGCTGGCGGATCGGCAGCAGTTCGGCGTAGCGGTCGATTAGCCCTGTATAACGTTGAGTCATGATTGCTGTCTGGTATTAAAGTGTTCAACCCGGATCATGGTGATCCCTCCCCGAATAGCTGGCAGGGTGGCGATTTGGTCAATCGCGCGAGTCATCTGCTGCTCGGTTACCCGGTGGGTCAACATAATGATGGTCGCTTCGGTGTCGTGTTGTTGTGGTTCACTCTGCTCAATTGCTTCGATACTGATTTCCAGCTCTCCGAGCACACCGGTGATCTCCGCCATGACTCCAGGGCGGTCTTCAGCCTGCATGCGCAGATAGTAGGCCGATTCAACGGCGCCAATGGGTAGATGTTCCAGCTGCCGCATTTGATTCGCATTAAAGGCCAGGTAGGGCACCCGAGCGGTGGCATCGCCATTGAGGTTACGGGCAACGTCGATAATATCGGCTATTACCGCCGAAGCGGTGGGTCCACCTCCAGCACCCGGTCCATAGTAGAGGCTTTCGCCAACTGCGTCAGAGTCGACCTGAACCGCGTTCATCACACCATGAACACTGGCGATCAATTGGGTTTCCGGGATCAGTGTCGGGTGCACACGCATGGTGACTCCCTGGTCATTCCTCTGGGCAATACCGAGATGCTTGATTCGATAACCGAGTCGTTCTGCATTGCGCACATCCTCAGCAGTGATTGCGGTAATGCCTTCGGTGTACACGGCGTCGAAATTCAGCGGTATGCCAAAGGCGATGGCGGCGAGTATCGCCAGTTTATGGGCAGCGTCGATGCCTTCAACATCAAAGGTTGGGTCTGCCTCGGCGTAGCCCAGCGCCTGAGCTTCGGCGAGTACATCTGCAAACGGGCGCCCCTTGTCGCGCATTTCGGTCAATATAAAATTGCCGGTACCGTTGATGATACCGGCGATACCGTTGATACGGTTGCCAGCAAGCCCTTCGCGTAACGCCTTGATGATCGGTATGCCTCCGGCTACCGCTGCCTCGTAGTGGATCGCTACACCTTGCTCTGCTGCTGCAGCAAAGAGTTCGTTGCCGCGTTCGGCGATCAGTGCCTTGTTAGCGGTGACCAGATGTTTGCCATAGGCAATCGCCTCTACACAAAGGTCGTAGGCGAGCTCTGTGCCACCCATCAGTTCGACGACAATATCGATATCCGGGTGGGCGACGAGTTGGTCCGGAGTACTCAATAATTCGATCCCGGAAAGATCACAGGCGCGCGGTTTTGACGGGTCCCTGACTGATGCGTGGGTCACCACCAGTTGTTGGCCGCAGCGTCCGGTAATTTCTTTCTGATTGCTGCGCAGCAGTTCGACCGTTGCTGCGCCAACAGTGCCGAGACCCAGTAGACCGATACGTACGGGTTTCAAAGATCACTCTCCATGCTGATTGAGAAACTTTTCCGGTTGTCGAAGCAGGCGGCGGATGCCGCGTATCGCCTGCCGGGTGCGGTGTTCATTTTCTATCAGTGCAAAACGGACAAACTGGTCCCCATATTCGCCAAAGCCGATGCCGGGCGATACCGCAACTTTGGCTTCTTTGAGGAGTAGTTTGGAGAACTCCAGGGAGCCCATATCGACAAAAGGGTCTGGAATCTTCGCCCAGGTAAACATCGTCGCCTTCGGCGGTGTTACTGACCAGCCGGCATCGTTAAGGCCATCACAGAGCACATCACGTCGGGCAAGGTAGGTGGAGGTGATTTCCTTGACGCACTGCTGCGGTCCTTCCAGAGCAGTGATTGCAGCAATCTGAATGGGTGTAAAAGTGCCGTAGTCGAGATAGGATTTTATCCGCGCCAATGCGTCGATCAGGGTCGGGTTACCGCACATGAATCCAACCCTCCAGCCCGGCATGTTGTAACTTTTGGAGAGCGAAAAGCACTCGACGGCGACGTCCCTGGCTCCCGGTACCTGCAGAATGGAGGGCGCCTGGTAACCGTCAAACACAATATCGGCGTAGGCCAGATCATGGACTACCCATATCTCATGTTCCCTTGCCAGGTTGATCACCTTTTCGAAAAAATCCAGCTCCACGCATTCGGTCGTCGGGTTGCTGGGAAAGTTAAGCACCATCATTTTCGGTTTCGGCCAGGCGTTGCGAATCGCGCTCTCCACCTCACTGAAAAAATCACTGTCAGGCAGCATTGGCACATGGCGAATGTCGGCGCCGGCGATCACGAAGCCGTAAGGATGGATCGGGTAGGTCGGGTTGGGAACCAGTACTGAGTCACCAGGCCCCACCGTTGCAAGCGCGAGGTGCGCGAGTCCCTCTTTAGAACCGATGGTGACGATTGCCTCGCTGTCCATATCGAGATCAACACTGTATCGATCACGATACCAGTTGCAGATTGCCCGGCGTAGCCGGGGGATCCCCCGCGATAGTGAGTAGCGGTGAGTATCGGGCCGTTTTACCGCATCGACGAGTTTGTCAACGATATGGTCGGGAGTCGAACGGTCCGGGTTACCCATACCGAAATCAATGATGTCCTCTCCCGCTTGACGGGCCTCCGCCTTCAGAGTGTTGACGATGTTGAAGACGTAAGGTGGAAGGCGTTCGATGCGCGGGAAATTATCAATCATTATCTGTTGGTATCAGTTGCTGCGGGCAGGATCATCACTCGCCAGTTTTCCACCCAAGGGTGGTCGTGGATAAAGGGTAAAACGGTTGATCAGTCTATAATCGACTGACTCATCATGCCGGGTAAGTCGTTGAAGGAGTGGTTCGCCCTGGGTTAGTAGAGCTGAGCCAGATTAACCAGTGGAAAATCGGAATTTTACATGAAATTCATTCAGGAAAGCGGTGATGGGGCCTACCTGTTACGTTCATTCGAAACCAATAAGGCGCTGGTCAGTCGTGGTTTGCGGCGCGATTCCGGGGAGGTGGACTACGAACTACTGACGGTAGAGGCGAGTTTTCTGCTCATGCCGGAGCATTTGGTGAGCGATGATCTACCCGATCAGGTCTCTAAAATCGACTCAGGTACCCTGAAGCTGATTAGTGAGTTGCAACCAGAGTTGCTGCTGCTCGGCAGCGGAGCCAGCATGGTGTTTCCAGCCGCTAAGATTATGAGCTGGTTTGGCCAGCGCCGAATAGGGCTGGAGGTGATGACCAGTGCTGCAGCATGCCGGACTTTCAACGTGCTGGTGCTGGAGGGACGTCGGGTTGCTGCGCTGATCATGGCTGAATAAGAGGTCCGGTAACAGGAGAAAAACGAAATTTCGAAACCTGCGTCACGATCTGGGGGGCAGGTGTTTTAACGGGTCGGTTGGTTTGCCATTGCGACGGACTTCGAAATGGAGCAGTGCTGTTCCGCTGGAGTCCCGGCCCATGGTAGCGATTTTCTGTCCGGCGCTTACCCGTGTTCCTTCTTTTACCAACATTTTCTGGTTGTGGGCATAGGCGCTGAGAAATTCGTCGGTGTGCTTAATGATTACCATTTTCCCATAGGTTTTAAGCCCCTCACCTGCATAGACCACGACCCCGGCGCCCGCGGCCTTGATTGGTTGGCCCGCTTTGCCACCGATATTCAACCCGCGGTTTTCACCCAACCGCGGAGAAAAGGTCTCAACGATTTTGCCGCTGGTGGGCCAGCGCCAAACGACAGGGCGGAGTGTAGTGGTTGACTGCTTTGTTGAAGTTATCTGTCTAGTGCTGGTCTTGCCAGTAGCGGGCTGGGCCGAAGAGGCTGGTGATTGGCGTTTGGTGCGGGTCGATGGCACTGATCCGGTGAGGCGTAACCAGGAACCGGAAAGGATTTTGTAGGGTGGCCCGATGTTGTTCCAGCGTGCCAGGGTGCGATAGTCGAAACCAAATTCCCAGGCGATGGAGTAGAGGGTGTCACCTGGCCTGATTTGATATTGTGAAGGTCGCCAGCCGGGACTCTCAGTGCGGTCGGCGAGGGGGGCTAGATATTCTCGGCTGCAGGCACCAAGAATGAGAGAGAGAAGCAGCCAACGAAGCTGGCACCAGGGGGTTGATCTGGCCAGGCGGTTAATCACGGCCTCGCAACATCGGAACAAAACTGACCTGGTCGAGAATTGTTTCGTGAAACCGGTTTCCATCGCGAATCAGACGCACCAGCTTCTGCGCACCGGTAGGGCCGACCGGGATTACCA
>JBPEXY010000283.1:0-1836 GCA_052031065.1 Immundisolibacteraceae bacterium
CGGTGTTTGAAGGTAACGATGCCGGAACGGCGCTGGTCGTCGGTGCTGGAGAGCAGTTGCAGGTTATCTGCAGCTTCGATCCGTTCAGCAAGCAGGCGGCTGCGGTTGAGTATCGCTTCGCTCACCCGCTCCATTCCCACTTGCTGCAGTAGTGACAGGCTGCGTTCCAGCACGTGGGTGCCGAGCATGTTGGGGCTGCCACACTCGAACCGTTTGGCGCTGTCTGCCGGGTGCCAGCTGGGGGCGTCGAAGTTGCTGGCTTCGCGGGTCATGTGCCAGCCGTACTGGTAAATTTTCAGCTCGGTGCGTAATTCTGGTTTAACCCAGAACAGGGCCAGCCCCTCACCGCCGAGCATCCATTTATGGCCGTCGGCCATTACAAAGTCGGCGTGGCATTCATTAACACTGAATGGCAGCGCACCGAGGCTTTGAATGGCATCAACGCAGAACAGAATGTCGCGCTCCCTGCAGGCGGTACCCAGCCGTTGCAGATCGGTGCGCAGTCCCCTGGCATATTGCACGGAGCTGACGCTCAGCAGCCGGGTGTTGGTGTCCATCAGGTCGATCATGCCCTGTTCGGGGTCGTCGCAGGTGTCGAGGTCGAGGTAGCGAATCTCTACCCCCAGCGGTTGTAACGATTCCCACGGAATGCGGTTGGAGGGGAATTCCTGCCGGCAGAGGATGATGTTGTCGCCTGCTTTCCAGGGCAGTCCCCAGGCAACCACTGAGAGTGCTTCTGAGGTGCTTTTCTGTAGCGCGATGTCGTCGGCGCTGGCGGCGTCGATGAGGTTGGCCAGGCGTTCTCGCAGGCGGTTTTCCAGCGCTACCCAGTCGGGGTAATCGGTGGCGCCGCGCTCAACGTTCTGGCGGGCAAAGTCACTGATGGCCTGCTGGCTGCGCAGTGGCCAGGGTGCCACGGCGGCGTGGTTCAGGTAGATCAGCTCGTCGGGCTGGGGGAATTCGGCGGCGATCTGGTCGGGATTGAGGGCTGAATTTGGTTCTGGGTTGGTATCGGGGTGCTTATCTGGGTTTGCTGATGGGGTCACGTTTATTGATCCTGAGGCGAATGTTGGGGTTATTTCAGTCACAATAGCGCAAACGAGGAGCATAAGCGTTATGGCCACCGAATCCCGGCATGAAAAGATTGTGCAACGTTTGCAGGAGTTGCGCAGCGAGATTGAAGCGGAAATCAACCGGCTGCTCAAAGAGGAGCGGGTGCTGTTTCACTACACGGTGGAGCGCACCAAGGTGCGTTTTGAGGAAGGGGTGAAGAAGCTCCACCGGCAGCAGCGCATCAGCAGTTTGCGTTACATACTGCGTGCGCCGATGCGCCATCTGGTAACGGTACCGGTTATATCCAGTCTGATCGTGCCGCTGGTGTTGCTGGATCTGACGGTCTCTTTTTATCAGTGGTTCTGTTTTCCACTTTACGGTATCCCCAAAGTGGCGCGTCGCCGCTATGTGGTTGTTGACCGGCACCAGTTGAGTTACCTCAATGCGGTCGAAAAGCTCAATTGTGTCTACTGTGGGTATGGCAACGGCGTGCTCAATTTTGCCCGCGAAATCGCCGCCCGTACCGAGCAGTACTGGTGCCCGATCAAGCATGCCCGCCGGGCGGCAGGTGCTACAGACCGCCAGAACAGTTTTGTTGGCTATGGCGATGCCGAGCACTACCGCGAGCGGCTGCAGGCGCTGCGCAAGCAGTGGGATGATAACGGCGGCGGGCAGGATGACGGCGACAACGGTGTTAATGGTAATGGCGTTAATGACAACGGTGCTAATGACAACAGTAACGGCGAGGTGGCATCCCAGGGCCGGGCGTGTGAATGAACCTTG
>JBPEXY010000284.1:0-21311 GCA_052031065.1 Immundisolibacteraceae bacterium
CATCTCGATGGTCCCCACTATCTTGGTGGGGTGGCGCTCGGCGGTACTGTGTTTAACCTGCTTTACTGGGGGTTTAATTTCCTGCGCATGGGCACCGGTGGACTGGCAGCGCAGGCGTTTGGCGCAGACGATGCGCCCATGGTGCGTGCCACCCTGGTGCGCGGCATGATACTGGCGGTGCTACTCTCCCTGCTGCTTCTCCTGCTTCGTCAACCCTTCATAGAGATGGCATTATGGCTTTTTGCGCCAGGAGCAGAGGTGGCAGAGCAGGCGCGGCGCTATTTTCTGATCCGCATCTGGGCGACACCGGCAGCGCTGTGCAATTTCGTGCTGCTGGGCTGGTTTGTCGGTCTGCAAAATGTTCGCGCACCCTTCATGTTGTTGCTGTTGATCAACACCATCAACATCGCGCTGGATCTGACCCTGGCTGTCGGTCTGCGGATGGGTGTTGAGGGTGTCGCCCTGGCATCGGTGGTCGGAGAGTATTGCGGTCTGTTGCTGGCTTTCTGTTTTAGTCGCCAGATGTTGCAGCGGTTTCCAGGCGGTTGGCAGTTGCGAAACCTGGTTGGCGATGGCGAATTTACCCGGCTGATTGCGATCAACCACCCGCTTCTGGTGAGGACGCTGCTGCTGTTATCGGTGATCACCTTTATCAATGCCCGCAGCGCCCAGCTTGGTGACACGGTGATTGCTGCTACTGCAGTGTTGATGAATTTTTATCTGCTCGCCGCTTTTGCGCTCGATGGGCTCGCCCATGCGGCCGAGGCGATGGCCGGGGAGGCGCTCGGCGCTCGCGACCGGGACAGGTTTCTGTCGATAGTCAGGCTCGCCAATCTACAGGGAATGATTGCCGCAGCGGGGTTTGCCCTGGTCTATCTGATCGCCGGGCCGGTGTTTACTCGCCTGCTGACCGATCTGGCCGAGGTACAGGCACTGGTGGCATCGCTGACCCCGTTGTTGGTGGCATTACCGCTCTGTTCCGCTAGCGCGTTCATTCTCGATGGTATCTATACCGGTGCAACCTGGAGCCGGCAGATGCGTGACAGCATGGCTCTGAGCTGCTTTTTGGTCTTTGTCCCGGTCTGGTATCTGACTCAGTCAGCAACCATCGCCGGGTTGTGGCTCGCTTTCCTGCTTTTCAATGTGGCTCGAGGAGTCTTCCTGGGGTGGCTGCTCTGGCGGCGGATTCGTAACGGTCGGCTGATCTATTGAACTCTGCTGCTCACTCAGTTCCCAGGCAAACAGAATCACCTGGGCAACAGCCTTGTAAAGCGATTCAGGAACTTCATCTCCCAGTTCGACCCGACTAAGCAGGCGGGTCAGCTGGGGGTCCTGGTAGAGGGGGATATGGTGCTGGCGGGCGATTTCAAGAATTTTTTCGCCGATATAACCGCTGCCTTTGGCAACCATACGAGGGGCGCTATCCTGACCCCGGTCATAGCCCAGTGCGACGACCTCGGCGGCTATTTCAGGTTTGGTTGCCATTATCGTTGGTGAGCTCGGCCGTCTAGACCTGCAGATCGATCAGGGGCGCGGCAGGCGCCTGATTCTGTCCTGGCCCGTCGGTTGATATTTTTGTTGTTTGTGGGTTAATGACCCCAGCGGTCAGTCTTGGGGACTGATTTCCTGCTGCTGTCAGACGACCCGCAAGGTCATCGAATTGACTGGTAAGCAGCGCACGGACCTCGGCATTATCGGTTCGAAAATCGATCTGCAGATGTTGTTGATCGAGTCCGATAATCGCCTCCAGTTGGCCTAATAGCGGCAAATCAAAGCTCAGTTTTACCTGCCATCGATGTTCTGCCTCAGAGGCGGGGTTGTCGGGCTCATCGGCATTTTGATCACGGTTATTACCGTGCCGCTCATACTCTTCGATGTCTATAGTGACACTGCTTGCCCTGTCACCCTCTCTCAACACCAGGTCGGTGGAGAACTGTCTTTGCCCGCTTTCTTCACGAACGATGCTCAACTGCATCTGCTCGATTCGTGCCAGTGCACTTTCAGTAATTTCCCGTAGCTGGCGAATGGTCTGTGCCTGTTCGCCCAGCGGATTGTTGGTGTTGCTCAATCGTTGTAGTGTCTGTAACAACCTGGCTTTGAAATCATCTGCGGGGGCCCGTTGAGGGTGCTGTAGCAGCTGGTTTTCAAGTAGTACGCCGCTGTTGCTGAGCGCCTGCAACAGATGTTGGGGCTGTAGCAAATTTCGGGGACGAACGCCCTGGCTTAGCAGAGGCTGAATCGCCTGCTGGGTGGCATTATCAAGCAAATGTAATGGCAGTTGGCCAACCCGAGGCATCAACTGGTTGAGCGGCTGCTGGCGGGGTAGTGTGAAGCGCAGTGCCCTGTTGATTAGTTGTCTAACTGGGTCAGTTTGCGGCGGAAGGGTTTCTGCAGCTGAATGCCGTGAGCTGACTGTCTGGTCCGTGTCAATCTTTAACATTAAACCCGGGCCGCTACGGTCAACCTGGGCGGTTAACAACTGTCCCGTGGCGAGGCTAAGCCGGCTGAAGGCTGCGATCTGCTGGTCAGCGACTCGCAGCAGGAAAAAATTGGGTTGTAGCTGAGCCTCTACCAACAGCGGAATCTGTGCTCCGTGTCGAACCATACTCAGCGGAGCAGAGCTCTGCAGTGGAGAGAACCCCGGCGCCTGCGTTAATCGACCTGCCAGGGGGCGCTGGGCATGGAGCGCCTGCACCTGGTTGGATCGGTCGCCGCTTTGCAGGGCGATGGTCGACTGGGCGGTTGGAATCATTCTGCTGATATCGGCAGCTGCAGCGAAAACCTGAAGCCACGATAAGCTCACCAGCGGGGATTTATAGAGCCGAAAAGTAATTTCTAAGAGGGTTATCCGGTATCTGGCCCGGTAACCATTGAAATTGGTCGAATGATGGCTTGAATTTGTCTCTGTAGCCCTCATATGGCTGCAGAGTCAGCTAACAACGGTTAGCCGCTGGCGATTCGCTTTTTAAAGGGAGCGGCTCACCATCCGGCAGGCCGAATCGGGAATAATTGGAGCAACCAGAAGCATGAGCGATCAGATCGAAACCCGCGCATTTGAAACCGAAACCAGTCAGCTGTTACAGCTGATGATTCACTCTCTCTACAGCAATAAGGAGATTTTTCTGCGTGAGCTGATCTCCAACGCTTCCGATGCTCTCGACAAGCTCCGCTTTGAGAGCGTTAAAAACAGTGATCTGCTCGAAGGTGGCGGTGATCTGGTGATCCAGGTTGAGGTAGACCCGGAGAACAACCGGGTCGTAGTGCGAGACAACGGTATTGGTATGAGTCGTGAGGAAGTGGTTGCCAATCTCGGCACCATTGCCCGCTCCGGCACTGCAGAATTCACCCGTATGTTGGCAGAGAACAAGGAGGCGACGACTGACGCCAATCTCATCGGCCAGTTCGGGGTTGGCTTCTATTCCGCGTTTATCGTTGCCGATCAAGTCGAGGTAGTCAGCCGGCGAGCGGGGCTGAGCAGCGATCAAGGGGTGCGCTGGAGTTCTGCAGGTACGGGGGAATATACCCTCGAAACCATCGACCGGGAGCCGCGCGGTACCGAAATTACGCTGCACCTACGCGAAGATTGTGGTGAGTTTGCGGAGGAGTTCCGTATCGAAAGTACCATTCGGAAATACTCAGACCACATTACCTTTCCGGTGCAGATGCTTAAAAGCCCTCCGCCACCAATGCCTGCCGAAGGCGAAGAGGAGGCAGAGCCGGAACAACCGCAACCGGAATGGACTGCGATTAATAAGGCAACTGCACTCTGGACCCGTCCGCGTAAAGAGATTGCCGAAGATGAGTATGATGAGTTCTATAAGCAGCTGAGTTATGACTTCGAAAAACCACTGACCCGGGTACATAGCCGGGTCGAGGGCAAGCAGGAATACACGGTTCTGCTCTATCTGCCCACCAATCCACCGTTTGACCTTTATGACCGTGACCGTCGCCACGGTATCAAACTCTATGTGAAACGTGTTTTTATCATGGATGACGCTGAGCACCTGATGCCGGCGTATCTGCGGTTCGTCAAGGGTGTAATCGATTCTGATGATCTGCCGCTGAACGTTTCCCGGGAAATACTCCAGGGTAACAAGCTGGTCGACTCCATCCGATCTGGTGCGACCCGAAAGGTGCTCGACTGCCTCAAAGAGCTCGCCACTAAAGAGCCGGAAAAATACCAGACCTTCTGGAATAACTTTGGCAAAGTACTTAAGGAGGGACTGGTTGACGATTTTGGCAACAAGGAGCGATTGGCCAAACTGCTGCGTTTTGCGACCACTCACGGCGCTAGCGATGAGCAGACGGTGACCCTGGACGATTACGTCGGTCGTATGGCCGAGAAGCAGGAGAAAATCTACTACATCACTGCTGACAGTTATGCCGCCGGCTCCAGTTCGCCGCATCTGGAGGTGTTCCGCAAACACGGCATTGAGGTGCTGCTGTTGACCGACCCTATTGACGAGTGGGTGGTTAACTCGCTGCCGGAGTATGAGGGCAAATCCCTGCAGTCGGTATCCAAAGGCGAGTTGGGACTGGATGAGCTCATCGGCGAAGAGTCTGCGGACGAGCAGAGCGAGTCAGATAAAGATGAAGAAGAATCCTTTACCGACCAGATCAAGGAGGCGCTCGGCGACCAGGTGGAAGCGGTTCGCATTACCCGTCGCCTGACCGACTCCCCGGCTTGTCTGGTAAAAGGTGAACACGACATGAGTGCCCATATGGAGCGGATCATGAAGGCCGCAGGGCAGGGGGTTGAAGGTAGTCGTCCAATACTGGAAATTAATCTTGACCATAAACTTCTGCAGCGCCTTAAGGGTGAGACCGCGGAGGATCTGTTTGCTGATCTTAGTCAGGTGATTTTCGAGCAGGCGCTACTCAGCGAAGGGGGACAGCTCGACAACCCTGCAGCCTATGTTCAGCGGGTTAATCGACTTCTGGCCTGATCATCCGTTTCGTAACTCTTTGCGTTGCTGGCTCGTTGTTCAGTTGGTGATCCAGAAGCGGTTGATCCGTCACGACAGCTTGCAGATAACCGTCGTAGCGGGCTTCGGCGGATGATTTCAAGGTCAAATTTTTACGAGAACAGGCACTCAGTAGATTAGCGATGGACTGGCACAAAATCTCGGCGTCACTCGCTGACCAGCTTGGTGGCTCTGTCGAGATCCGAAAAGCAGATGTGGTCTCTGGCGGCGATATCAGCAGTGCCTTCCATCTGCTGACCGACTGTGCGGAGCTGTTTCTCAAGCTTAACTCATCCGACAAACTGGCCATGTTTGAGCTGGAAAGGTCGATGCTCAACCAGCTTGCCAGTCATGGTGGTCTGCGCGTACCGACTCCTTATGGCTGCGGTGTTGCCGATGGCCTGGCGTATATCGTCATGGAATATATCCCTCTCAAGCCTGGCGACGATGCCAGTGCTGCCAGGCTCGGTACCGGCCTTGCCGGCCTTCATCAACACCATAGTGACCATTTCGGCTGGCCCCAGGAAGGGTACCTGGGGGTCAGCCGCCAACCCAATCAGGCGACCGATAAATGGGTCGAGTTCTGGCGTGATCAACGGCTTGGCTTTCAGCTTCGACTGGCGCAGCGCAATGGGTTACCGCCGGGAACGGTGGCCCGCCTGCAGTTATTGCTGGAATTATTGCCACAACTGTTCGCGGGATACAGGCCGGTGCCCTCGTTGCTCCATGGCGACCTCTGGCATGGGAACTGGGCAGTGGATGAGGCCGGCGCGCCGGTGATTTTTGATCCCGCCTGCTATTACGGCGATGCTGAAGCGGACCTGGCGCTTTGTGAGCTTTTCGGTGGGTTTTCGGAGTCGTTTTTTTCTGCTTACTGGCAACTGCAGGGACGTGACCCAGGCTACGAACTGCGCAGTCAGATCTATCAGCTCTACCATCTACTCAACCATTTCAACCTGTTTGGCAGCCATTACGCCGGGCGGGCGAATGGTATGATTGAACGGATATTGGCCGAGGTGGGTCATTAGCTCAGAGTGGCAGCAAATCGTGGCAGCGCAAGAGAATAACCAGCAGATGGCGGAGCGAGTATTACGCGGGATGGCCAAATGGCCATCGGTTCCGTCGGTCTACAACTGGTTGCAACTGGACCGCCGCGGTCGCTGGCTGATGAAAAACAGCCTGGTCAGCCATCCGCTGCTGGTGGATTTCATCAATCAACACTATCTCCCGGCAGATGACGGTAGTTACTATTTTCAGAACGGTCCGCAACGGGTGTTTGTTGAAATCCTTGCGGCCCCCTATGTGGTCTCGCTGGCCGGGGAACGACTGGTCACCCATAACCACCGGGAGGTTGGTCAGATCAACGCCGCGATGATCAGCGAGGCGGGCGATATCTATTTACGGACCGACCTCGGGCCGAGCCTGGTGGATGATCGAAGTTTGGTCTATGTCGAGCAGTGGCTGCAGGCGGAAGGTGATCGGGAAGCAGCGCTCTCGCACCTGCTGGCGGGTGGATCAGACAGTCAGATACGTCTCTGTTGGGCGCAACTGCACGTTGATCTTCCGTTGCGGTTTGTTGCTGAAGCAGAACTGGAACAGGCATTGGGTTTTGTCGCCCGGCCTGCGCCGCCTGATGACGGCCAGGAATACTGTGTTGAATAAATGCCTGCTAAGGAATGAAAATCCGTTTCCGCTGCTAGCCTCTGATTACAGTCCACGGCTTCATCTATCCCTTAATCTGTTTCGATAACGCTACCTTTGTCTCTCCCCTATCCCCTGCGTATCAGTCTGCGCTACAGTCGTGCCGGACGTGGCAACCAGTTCATTGCCTTTATGGGCATCTCGTCGATGCTCGGCGTGGCGCTGGGGGTAACTGCGCTGATCACGGTGATATCGGTGATGAACGGTTACGAAACCGAACTGCGGCAACGCATTCTCGGTGTGGTCTCCCACGTCACCCTGTTTGGTACGCAGGGTGGGCTCCATGAGTGGTCCGACCGGCGTGTGCAGATAAGCGGGCTTGATGAGGTCAATGGCGTCGCACCGTTTATTGAACTGCAGGGTATGCTCAGCGCCAACGGTCGTAACAGTGCGGTCATGGCTCGGGGCGTGGAGCCCAATCTGGAATCTGAGGTATCTGACTTTCCCGGTTATCTGCAATCCGGGACTCTGGGCCAGCTTCAGGGTGGCGGCTTTTCGGTTGTCCTCGGACGTGAACTGGCGGCGCAACTCGGTGTGGGGGTCGGAGACAAGGTGACCCTGTTACTGCCGCAGCTGTCGGTGACGCCGATAGGTGCGATGCCGCGTCTCAAGCGCTTTACGGTTGTGGATACTTTTCATGCCGGAATGCATGAATATGACAGTACTATCGCGCTAATCCATATCGATGATGCGGCTTTGCTGGTCCGTGCTGGAGAGTCGGTTCAGGGGCTGCGCGTACGCGTCGATGAACCCCTCAGGGCGCCCGTCGTTACCTACGAAATAGCGAGCCGCAATCCCGATCTGGTGGTGACCGACTGGACTCGTCAGCACCGTAATTTTTTTCAGGCCGTGCGCACCGAAAAGACAATGATGTTTCTGATACTGTCGCTGATAGTGGCAGTCGCTGCGTTTAACATCGTCTCTGCACTGGTGATGCTGGTGACTGAAAAGCAGGGCGATATCGCTATTCTCAGGACCATGGGGGCACGCCGCCGCGGGATTATTGCGCTGTTCATGGCACAGGGCATGACCATTGGCCTGGTCGGTACCCTGTTGGGTGTTGCCGGTGGGCTGGCTCTGGCCACAAATCTCGATCTGGTGGTGCCCTGGATAGAGGCGTTAATCGGCATCGACGTGTTTCCAGCTGATATCTACTACATCGCCGACCTGCCGTCTGAAGTCAGGGTGGCCGACGTAGTGGCAATTGTGATTGTTTCCGTCACCCTCTGTCTGTTGGCGACGCTTTATCCCGCCTGGCGCAGCAGTCGTCTGGAACCGGCTCAGGCGCTTCGGCATGAATAGCCTGGTGATTGTGGAGGGGTTGGTGTTCAGGAGGTGTCAGTGACACACCCAGTGGTCAGTTGTCGTCGACTGGGCAAAACCTTTTACGATGCGGATCGCTGCCTGCAGCTGTTTGAGAGTATTGATCTGCAGCTGGGGGTAGGGGAGACCCTGGCAATTATTGGTGAATCGGGTTGTGGAAAGTCCACTCTGTTGCATCTGTTAGCCGGCCTCGAGCAGCCCACCGCAGGTGAGGTCTTTCATGATGGCGTAGCGCTTGCCGAGCTTACGGAGTCAGCGCGCTGTGAAATACGCAACACCCGGCTCGGGTTTGTCTATCAGTTTCACCATCTGCTGGCAGAGTTTTCAGCTTTGGAGAATGTCGCCATGCCGTTGCTGATTCGCGGAGAAAGCAGTAAACAGGCCCGGTTGCGTGCGCTGGAGATGCTGTCGCTGGTTGGGCTCGCTGATCGAGCAGAACACCGGCCCGCCCAGTTATCCGGTGGTGAGCGTCAACGTACGGCAATAGCTCGCGCTATGGTTGGCAGGCCCGGAGCAATTTTTGCTGATGAACCTACCGGTAATCTGGACGAAAAAACGGCCGAAGAGACCTGGGGTGTGCTCGAACAGGCCAACCGGGAGTTGGGGGTAAGTCTGCTAGTGGTAACCCACGCCCCTGGGCTCGCGGAGCGCATGAACAGGGTCTGTCGGCTGGCCGCCGGGCAACTTAATCCGGTGGTTTCCGCCTAACCTGCTGGCGCGATTTGCGATCCGCCCAGCGGCGGCGAATGTCTGCTTTCCAGAGTTGCCGGAGTACAAAATGGGTGGCCAGGGCGGCAACTGACCCTGCAGCCAGACAACCGACTCCGACCGGAGCCAGGTTGCTCACAAACCAATCGATACTGAACTGGTAGCCGTCGGTGGGTCCCGCATCGCCGAGTATCCATAGTCCCAGTTCATAGCAGGCAAAAAATACCGCTGGCGCGGTGACCGGGTTGCTGATCCAGGTGGTCGCCAACGAGAGCGGGACGTTTCCACGTAGCAGCAGAGAGCTGAGTGCTGCCAGCGGCATCTGGCCGATAATCGGCATAAAGCCCCAGAACACACCTATCGCGCCGCCCATCGATACAGAACGGCGATTGAGGTGCCAGAGGTTCTCATCGCCGAGCAGGTGGGCGACAGATCGTAACGCAGGTTTTTGCAGCAGCGATTCCTTTGTCGGTAACCACTCGCGAAGGCGACGTTTCATGTTGGGTTACTATTAATTAAATACGTTAGGAGTGGCCGCGGACCTGCTGGGGAGATCTGTGCGCGAGGCAGCAAAAAACTATCTAGACCTCTGGTTTGTTGTCGCCTGGTTGAGTGGAATCGCCTGTCAACAGCTGTTACCACAACCGGTCGCTGTCGAACCCTGCCTGCTGATGGCATCGCTTCTCTGTCTCGGTATCTGGTGGCTATGGCCCCGGTCATCTGCACTGGTTGTGGTGTTGGCCTTGCTGCTGACATCTTTGCTGGGTCTGCTGCGAGCCGGCTGGACAGCGGAAAATGTTGTTGAGAGCAGGCTCGATTCGTCACTGAATCGAGCGCGCTGCATTATACAGGGTCAGGTGGCTTCAATAGATAGCCAGACCGAATCGATCACCCGTTTTCTGTTGTCGGTTGAGCAAGCGCAATGTTTAGATCGCGGTCAACAGAGCAGCCAACCAAATATTGATAAGGTCAGGCTTGCCTGGTATCGGCCTGATCAGGCAGTTGCCCTGGGGGAGCGGTGGTCGATGCAGGTGGTATTAAAGAGACCTCACGGCATGGCTAATCCGGGGTTGTTCGATTACAGCCTTTGGTTGGCACAGCGGGGTGTTGGAGCTACCGGTTACGTCGCGAGCGGACAGAAGCCAGATAAACTGGCGGAACCGGCCGGTCCGGCTGGTTTCGTCTCTGTCGATTTGCTGCGAGGTTATCTTGCCGCACGACTAACAGAGGTGCTGGCCGGCCATCCGCAGACGGCAGTCATCAGGGCGCTTGCGCTTGGTGATCGTAGTGGCCTCGACCCGCAGACCCGCGAGCAGATGCAGTTGAGCGGCACCAGCCATCTGCTTGCGGTCTCCGGTCTCCATATTGGTTTGATCGGTTCTTTTGTCTGGGCACTGTTCGCCTACTGCTGGCGGCTCTATCCGCGCGGAATGCTCTGGGTTCCAGCACCGATTGCAGGAGCGCCCGCCGGCTGGTTGGCCGCTGGCGCCTATGCACTGCTTTCCGGATTCGCTCTACCCGCTCAGCGTTCACTGATTATGTTTTCTGTCGCGGTGTTAGCAGTAATTCTGCGCCGGGAAGTATTCAGTCGACGTTCGTTTCTGTTGGCGATGGTGCTGGTTACCCTGTGGCAGCCTCTGGCGTTGTTGCAGCCGGGGTTCTGGCTCTCTTTCGGTGCCCTGGCGGTGATCGCCTGGGCGCTGGTCGGGCGTCCGCCGGCGTCTGGATGGCTGCATTACGGTTTCGCTGTGGTACGAGTCCAGACGGTGATCTGGATCGGGTTGTTGCCGCTCGGACTCTATTTTTTTCAAAGTTATTCTGTCGTCTCGCTGCCGGCTAATCTGGTCGCCATTCCGGTGATCACGCTACTGGTGTTACCACTGGCACTTCTGGGTACTCTGCTGATGGTGGTCAATGAGCTTGCCGGTGGCGCAGTTCTGCTGCTGGCCGCGCAGCTTAGTGATCTGCTCTGGAGTTATCTGCAGTGGCTGGTCGACCTCGGCGAATCGGCGAAGCCTGGTCTGTTCCCCCGACTGCGGGTCGATTCGTTGCTGCAAGCACTGGTCACCGCCCTGGGAGCTTTATGGCTCGCTGCGCCTCGAGGTGTGCCGGCACGTGGGCTTGGGCTGTTATGTCTGTTGCCGCTGGTTATTCACACCGATGGTGAAGGTAGAGCGGGTCACGTCGGCGAGTTCGATCTGGTGGTGCATGATGTCGGCCAGGGGTTAGCGCTGACCATCACCACTGCCAACCATGTACTGGTCTATGATGTCGGTGCACGATTTAGCGAACGTTTTGATGTCGGCCGAGATATCGTCGCGCAGTCACTGCTGCGACGTGGCCGCTCTCATATCGACAGGCTGGTGATTTCTCATGCTGACAACGACCACGCCGGTGGACTGTCCGGACTGCTTGAACAGCTCTCTGTTGGGCAGATCATCACTGGCACTCCCGAGCAGTTACAACAGGTTGTGGTGAGCGGCTGCAGCGAACAAGATTGGGAGTGGGATGGGGTAGCGTTTCATCTGTTTAATGTCGTCAACAGCAGTGGCGGGAGTGACAACGACCGCTCCTGTCTGCTGCGCGTGGGTGGTGCACAAGGGGTGTTGGTACCCGGGGATATCAGTGGCAGTGCTGAACGCCAATTGCTAGCCGAACGGTACCGCGGGGGAGATGGACAGCAGCTGTCCGCTACGGTGCTGCTGGTACCCCATCACGGCAGCCGTTTTTCTTCCACTCCGGGCTGGCTCGATGCCATTGATCCGCAAATTGCCGTGGTGTCGAGCGGTTATGCCAACCGCTTTAACCACCCTCATGTTGACGTTGTGACGCGGTATCGTCAACGGTCAATCAGATTTCTCGATACTGCGGACGTGGGAGCGGTGACCATCCATTTCAATGATCAGGGTGTTATCGACTGGTGGTCGGCAAGGGGGGCAAAGCCACGATACTGGCATTGATTTATGCAATCACAGGCACCCGTTCCAGCGCTTATTTAGCGGGCAGTTCTGCTGGTCTGCTGTGCTAGAATCGAGTGTCGCCATCGGGGCTTTTTTCTGTTTCTAAAATCACCGGTTTGTACCGGGTTTTTATTGATAATACTGGGTATGTTTTGATCGAACTTGTTCTATCCGGCGGTTGGTTGATGCCGCCAATTCTGCTCTGTTCGGTGGTGGCGCTCGCTATCGTAATCGAACGCTTCTGGGCCCTGCAGCCACAGAAGATTAATCCTGATTTTCTCCTTGGCAGAATTCGCCGCTGGCACCGTGAGGGGCAGCTCAACGCAGACCGAGTCCGTGCGTTAAGCGAACATTCACCTTTGGGGCGGGTACTGGCTGCCGGTTTGGCCAATCTCGATGTCAGTCGTGAGGTCATGCGGGAGAATATTGAAGCGGCTGGTCGCCATGTAGTGCTTGAACTGGATCGGTTCCTCAATACCCTCGGCACCATTGCGTCAATTACCCCGTTGATGGGACTGCTTGGCACCGTGATCGGCATGATCAAGGTGTTCGCGGTGATTACCGAGCAGGGAGTGGGTGACCCGACGGTGCTTTCCGGCGGGATTTCCGAGGCCCTGATCACCACGGCGGCAGGATTGACCGTCGCCATCCCCTCGGTGCTGTTTCACCGCTATTTTCGTGGTCGCGTCAACGAGTTGGTGGTGGAGATGGAGCAGGAGGCGATCCGTATGGTGGAAGTGATTCATGGTGAACGTCCGGACAGCGACGAGTGAAATTCAGTTCCCGGTCGACTGAGGATGACAGCCCCATCGTAGAGCTCACACCTCTGATTGATGTGGTGTTTCTGCTGCTGATCTTTTTCATGGTCTCCAGCACCTTTAAAGACGAGGCGCGGTTGGCGGTTGATCTGCCCGAATCATCCGCCGAGACCAGTGACCAGCCACCGCAGTCTCTGGAAGTGGTGCTGACCGCAGACGGCCGCTATTTCATCAATGGAGAACCACTGAATGATGCAGATGCGGAATCTGCGGAGCTATCTGTCGGAGTCTCAATCGATCTGTTGAAACAGCACCTTTTGCGCGCAGCAGCCGGTCGTTCAGACCCTTCAGTGGTGATCTCTGCCGACCGTGACGCTCGCCATGGTCAGGTGGTCGCGCTGCTGGAAGCCGCACGTCAGCTCAATTATCTGAAAATCAGTTTTACTGCAGAACGTGGTGCGGGATCGACCTCATCCGCAGAGGTTGATGATGGTAACTAGCCAGGCACAACAGAAGTTGGCGGACGCAGGCGGCGCAGAGTCGACCGGGGAAACCGATTACCTGCAGATATACCGGCGGCTACTGGGGTATGCAACCCCACACTGGCGGGTTTTTATCGTCGCGATCATAGCGCTGGTCGGTATGGGCCTGACCAACACCGCTTTCGCCGCGCTGATGAAGCCGCTGATTGATGGCAGTTTTGTTGACAAGGACCCCGCCATTATTGCGTTGATTCCGTTTGCGGTAATCGGACTCGCACTGGTACGCCTGCTGGTTGATTTTGGATCGAAATACTCCATGTCGTGGATCGCTCGTAAGGTGATTCTAAAGTTGCGTACGGAGATGTTTGACCACCTGCTGAGGTTGCCGGCGCGGTTTTTCGATCTCAACGCATCCGGCAAGCTGATTTCCAAAGTCACTTATGACGTCGAGCAGGTGGCGATGGCCGCGACCGAGGCGGTGACCGTGCTGACCCGCGACTCCATCACCGTTGTCGGCCTGTTGGGCTGGATGGTCTGGCTGAACTGGAAGCTGGCGATTATGTTCGTACTTGTCGGCCCATCGATTGCGATAGTGATTCTCAAACTGAACAAGCGTTATCGCGGTTTGAGTAAACGGCTGCAAAACTCCATGGGCAGTATCACCCAGTCGGCTGATGAGGTGATCAGTGGCCATCTACTGACCAAGATATTTACCAATCAGGAGCGTGAGTCGGGTGCCTTCGACAAGGTCAGCGAACGCAATCGCAGTCTGCATATGAAGTGGGTATCGGTGGATACCATCGGCAGTAACCTGGTGCAGATCATTCTTGCCATTGCCTTGGCCGGGTCGGTCTATGCAGCGGCGACTTTCGCCAGTACCGAGCAGATGACCGCTGGCGGCTTCATGTCCTTCATTATGGCGATGATGATGTTGCAGGGACCGATCAAAAAGCTAACCAAAATGAACTCCGTTGTTCAGCGTGGGCTCACCGCCTCTGTAAGCGTTTTCGGACTGCTGGACCAGGACCCGGAGCGCGATACGGGTAGCAGGCAATTCGAACAGATTCCCCGCACCGTCGAGTACCGTAACGTCAGTTTCAGTTACGACCCCGAAGGTGAGCCGGTTTTGAGAGACATATCCTTTGTTGCCGAGGCGGGGCAAACAGTTGCTATTGTTGGTGGCTCCGGTGGTGGGAAATCGACTCTGGTCAATCTGTTACCGCGCTTTTACGAGCCTCTTGCAGGCACTATTCTGGTCGGTGGTGTCGACAGCCAGACCCTGAAGTTACAGGCACTGCGCGAACAGATCTCGCTGGTCGGTCAGAACGTCATTCTGTTTAACGATACCGTGGCCAACAACATCGCCTACGGCGGTGGTGATAATGTGACCCGAGAGCAGATAGAGCAGGCAGCGCAGATGGCAAATGCAGCAGGCTTTATTGAGGCGCTCGCGGACGGGTACGACACGCTGGTTGGTGATAATGGTGTGCTGCTTTCCGGCGGTCAGCGACAACGTATCGCCATTGCCAGGGCACTGTTGAAGGACGCGCCGATTCTGGTTCTGGATGAGGCTACCTCCAGCCTTGACACTGAATCGGAGCGGGCGATTCAGGCTGCACTGGATGGGTTGATGGCTGATCGCACCACCCTGGTGATTGCTCACCGATTGTCAACTATTGAAAAGGCCGACCAGATTCTGGTGGTGCGGGCCGGTAGCATTGTCGAGCGCGGTACCCATCAGCAGCTGCTGGCAGAGGGTGGTTATTACAGCGAACTGCACCGTATGCAGTTCAATGAACCGGGTATCGCCGTCTGAGCACCATGCGCTCCCCTTTTATCAGCCGTCGAAGGCTCGAACCTTTTCTGCATCGTATCTGGTACCGCTCTGCGCAGCCATGGCAACTCTTGCTAATGCCGTTGAGCCTGGTGTTTAGCGGTGTTGTTTTCCTGCGCAGGAAGGCCTACCGGGCCGGTTGGTTGCAAAGTGCCCGCGTTGCTGCGCCGGTGATCGTGGTCGGAAATATCACCGTCGGCGGTAGTGGCAAAACGCCCTTCGTGATCTGGTTGGTCGAACTATTTTCCGCCCATGGTTTTCGTCCTGGTGTTGTCAGTCGGGGCTATGGAGGAGCAGCGAGTTACTGGCCGCAACAGGTACGCGGCGATTCTGATCCACAGGCAGTGGGGGATGAACCGATCATGCTAGCGCGGCGTTGCAACTGCCCGGTGGTGGTCGATCCGGAGCGGACAAGAGGTGCCCGGGCATTGATCGAGCAGGCCGGTTGTGACCTGATTATCGCCGATGATGGTTTACAGCACTATGCGCTGCAGCGCGATGTCGAGATCGGCATGATTGATGGTCGCAGACGCTTCGGTAATGGCTGGTTACTGCCCGCTGGACCGCTCAGGGAGCCGCCGAGCCGTCTGCAGGAGTGCGATTTTCTTGTCGTCAAGGGACGCTCCGCCGGCCGCGAGTACCCAATGAAATTTGTCGATTATCAGCTCCTGCCGCTGACTCCTGGAAGAAGTCCGCAGCAGCCCGAACTGTTTGCCGGTGGGACTGTGCACGCGGTGACCGCCATCGGTGATGCGGAGAGTTTTTTCGCGACCTTGCGGCGTCTCGGAATGGAGGTGATTCCCCATGCGTTGCCGGACCACCATCCGCTGTTTGAGGAGTCGTTTGAATTTGGCGACCAGCTGCCGGTGATTATGACCGACAAGGATGCCGTCAAATGTCGCGAAAACCTGCATGATAACTGCTGGCTGTTGCGTTTTTCGGTTGAAGTAGGCGATAAACTCGATCAAAAGCTGATCAATATTCTGGAGGCACGAAAACGTGGTTGATAAGGCACTTCTGGAGATTCTCGCCTGTCCACTCTGTAAAGGGCCGTTGCACTACGACCGGAAAGCGCAGGAGATGATTTGCGCTGTTGACCGGTTGGCTTATCCGATCAGGGATGGCATCCCGGTAATGCTTGAAGATGAAGCGCGCCAACTCGGCAGTGAAGAAGAGGTGGCACGCTGAATTTTATCGTCATTATTCCGGTTCGTTACGCCTCTACCCGTTTGCCGGGTAAGCCGCTGCTCGATATTGGCGGTAAACCAATGTTTCAGTGGGTCTGGGAGCAGGCGCTGGCCAGTGGCGCACAGCGGGTAGTGCTGGCTACCGATGATCAACGCATTGAATCGGCAGCGCAGCGCCTGGGCGCAGAGGTGGTCATGACCCGCGTCGATCATCAGTCCGGCACCGATCGTCTTGCCGAGGTGGCCGAACAGCTTGACCTTGGTGCAGAGCAGCTGCTGGTTAATGTGCAGGGAGACGAACCGTTGATCCCTCCGGCGCTAATCAGTCAGGTCGCAGAGCTGTTGCATAGTGATCCCAATGCGGAAATGGCAACGCTTTCTGAAACGGTTGTCCAGGTAGAGCAGCTGTCCGATCCCAACGCGGTCAAGGTGGTTGCTGATCGTAATGGCCGTGCACTCTATTTCAGTCGCGCAGCAATTCCATGGCCAAGAGCAGGAGAGCCGGATGTGGCAGCCCTGAAGGCCACCGCACTTTGGCAACGCCATATCGGAATCTATGCATACCGGGTCAGGTTTCTGCATCGGTTTGTCAGCTGGCCACCGGCGCCGCTGGAACAGACTGAGTCGCTGGAACAGTTGCGCGCACTCTGGAACGGTGCCTCGATAAAGGTCGAACAGGCTTGTGAAGCATCACCTATCGGGGTCGATACTGCCGCTGACCTGGAATTGGTGCGCAACCTGGTCAACACAGGTTGTTAACGCAACTTGCTCGTGAGACTGGAGTAATGGCACGTTGAGCTGAGGACTGAAATGTCGTTACGCTCAGCTTCACGTAAAGGGTTGGGGCGTAAGATTGTCAGCTGCTGACGTAGCCAGGTGGCCAGCGCCAGCAACCGTTTGGCAGGAGAGGAAGCATGTTCCACCGTTAGACCCGAATCGGCGGGTGTAATGGTGGATCAATCTTGAGAGGAGAGCGCAATCATGGTTGCACCGGTAAGTCAGCACCAGATCAACTGGGCCACGCCGTTACCCGAGATGGGTGACGGGCCAATCAGCGTCGAGCCCTATGTGTCGGAAGAATTTTTCGAGCAGGAGAAAGCCCATATCTTTCGCAAGGCCTGGATCCAGGTTTGTCGCGAGGATCATCTCCCTGACCCCGGCGACTACATGGTGATCCCGATGGAAGTCTGGAACAGCGAGATAATCGTGGTTCGCGGTAAAGATAGTCAGGTCAGGGCGTTCCACAACATCTGCCGACACCGTGGGATGAAAGTAATTCGGCGGGAAATGGACGAGTCGATGAACTTTCAGTGCGGTAATGGTCACGTCATGATCTGTCCATTTCACGGCTGGACCTATAACAATGACGGTACTCTGCGACCATTAATGGGAGAAGAGTATTTTCCCGATATCGATCGTGAGCAGCTTGGTTTGGTTCCGGTGACACTGGATAGCTGGAATGGTTTTCTGTTTGTCCATTATCAAAGTGAGCCGGAACAGGGGTTGCGAGAGTTTCTTGGGGCGCTGGCCGATGATATGGAGGAATATCCATTTGATCAGTTCACCCACATTGCCCGTTACAGTGCAACCGTAAAGAGTAACTGGAAGGCATCGATGGATGCTTTTCATGAGGCGTATCATGCTGCGACTCTACACGGAGTTTCGGTACCCGATGCGGCGCGTAATCCGGAGACCATCGTGCCCACGTCGGCACGGGTTTACGGCCCCCATCACAGTCTGTCAATGTGGTCGCCTTCCGATTATCAGCCCTCACCAGCCGCAGTTGCGGCATGGAAGTACGGTCAGTCGTTTGCAGCTGGCGGTGAAATGGATCTGCCCGGTGCCAATCCGAGCAAGGACGAAGCCTGGTGGTTCGATATCAATGTCTTTTTCCCCAATTTCTTTTGCGATACCGGGCCGGGTTGGTATTTCACCTATAACTTCAGGCCGATATCGGTATCGGAGACCGTCTGGGTGATGGACATCTATCAAACCGCGGCGCAGACCTGTGGCCAGCGCATCGCCCAGGAGCACACCAAGGTGATGCTTCGTGACATCGTCTATGAAGACCTGAGTACGCTTGAGCAGACTCAGGAGATGTTGGCGTCGGGGGTGATTGACAAGCTCCACATCTCTTCTGAGCTGGAGGTGGCCGTTCGTCATCTGCACGCGACCGCCTGCGAGTGGGTGGAACAAGGGGAGCAGGGTTAATGGATCACTCACTGCCATCGGAATTTGCCGATCTGGCCCATTTTGGTCCTGATTGGTTCGCAGATAGCGAAAAAGAGCGTCACTCCAGGCGCCTGAGAGGTACTCCTGATGAGCTAAAGGGACTCTATGAGGCGGTGTTGCCACGCCTTGACCAGATGGTGGGCTATCTCGATCAGTTTCCTCTAGATGACCTCACCCAGGAGCAGAAAAACCTGCTCAATTTGGCGCTTTCGTTTATGGAAGTGTCGATGGCGGTGGAATCGTTTGATGGTGCAGCTAAAGTACCCTTTGGTTTTGATACCAGTCGCTGGGAAGTGCATTTCTAAGACAGGTGGGATCGACGTCGGTGCTAATCGCTGGATTGAGCTGGCACTGCGGCGGTCAACGGCCGAACAGCTCTTCTTCGGCCGCTAGCTCGGACTGAAAAAAACGCAGGCGGTTTTCGATTTTGGTCAGGGTGATGAAGTCCACCTGGTCCTGACGAGCAGCCTCGCGCAGTGCCGCAATTCCCTGGCGCAGATCCCCACCCCAATAGTGGTATTCCGCCTCCATCTGGTAGGCGAGAATCGGCTCTCTGGTGGCAGCGGCAATCCGTGCCGCCAGTTGATAACCGCCGGGGTCAGCGTGATTCTGGGCGATATAGGCCTGGGCTGTTTCCTGTGCCTGTTTCAATTTGCCGTTGAGTAACAGCGCCTCGGCGTGCAGCCTAACCAGCGAGTCGTTGCCGGGAAATAGCTCCAGCGCCTGGGTGACGGTTTCCAGTCCCGCTGAATGATCGCGCCGCTCCAGCTGCAGGCGGGTTTTGAGGATTCGATAGGGCATGAACTCGGGCGCACGGGCGACCAGCCAGTCGACCTGTTTGCCGGCGTGGGTAAAGTCGCGCGCTTCCAGCAGTGCGTAGGCGTAACCGTAGCGCAGCGGCGGCTGTTCAAAATCAGCGGCTGTTTCAAGTTGGGCTTGAATCTGCGCGATTGCCTCGCCAGGGCGCTGGCTACCCAAAGTCGCCTTTACCCTTGCGGTGAAATGGCGGTAGCCGAGGCTGTCGCTGTGGGGTTGTTTGGGCAGCTTTTCCACTCGCGCCAGGGACTCACTGATACGGTCTCTGGTAACCGGGTGGGTGAGCAGGAACTCCGGAATATCGCGACCTCGGCTAAATTTGGATGCTTCCGCCATGCGGCCGAAAAAACCGGGCATGGCAGCGGGATCAAAACCGGCCTGGTGCAAAAGCTGCAGGCCGACCCTGTCAGCCTCTTTCTCATTGTGGCGAGTGAAGTCAATCTGCATCTGTGCGCTGCCACCCTGTACCGCCAGCAGTGCTGCCTGTCCTGCTTCGGGGCTGGCTGCCGTGAGGATCAGCGCGCCGATCATTGCCGCCAGAGTCGGCGTCGACATCTGACTCTGGCGCTCAAAGGCGCGTGGCAGGTGGCGTTGGGTAACATGTGAGATTTCATGAGCGAATACCGATGCCAGCTCGCTCTCAGATTCGGAGATGTTCACCAGACCGCTGTGGATGCCGATGTTTCCGCCAGGTCCGGCGAAGGCATTAATGACCGGGTTGTCGACCAGAAAGAAATGGAACCGCAGTTCAGGGCTATGACTTCTGGAGGCGAGATTCAGTCCAAGGGTGCGCACGTAAGCCTGTAGTTCCGGCTCGTCTACCACCCGCATGGTGGCTCTTACCTGGCGCATAAAGGCTGCGCCGATGCGTCGATCCAGTTCCGGGGAGAACACCGAACTGGCACTCAGGCCCAGGTCTGGCAGCTTGACTTCAGCAGTGTGGGTAGGCGACGAGATCAATATTCCCAGCAGCAGCACCAGTAGCGGCAGCGGACGTGGAGCGGAATTGATTCGGCGGTTCACAATTCTGTCTGGCTGTTTACGTCGCACAGCAGCCGCAGTGCAGCCGGTGGTGCTGATCAACGGTTGGGGCAAAAGGTCGGGTCAATAGCCAACACCGTGAGTTGGGGAAGTTGAGAGAAGTATCAAAGAACAGCTTCGACCTCAGAACGGTTACAAAATTCATCCCTCGCTTCTCCCCATTGTTGTGGCCCGGTATGAACCGGGCCTGGGTTTATTCAGCTTTCCAGGTATCGATCGCAATGTTACCTGGCTACCGCACCACGATTTGCTGGAAGTTCGAGAACTCACAGTTTTTCTGACATGGCAGCCATCGGAGTGTCAGAATATCGTCTGTCCGCAACGACCAGGTAGAAGAATACTGTTGCCTAATGCCAACGAACCAAAAGAAACAATAGCCATGAAGTTTGATCATAGCGTTGATGCGACCGGCCTGCTGTGCCCACTACCGCTGCTTAAAAGTAAACGTCAGCTCAATCAGATGGATTCTGGACAGGTGCTGCAGGTGATCGCCACTGATAGCAACGCTGAACAGGATCTACGCAAATTCTGCGAACAGAGCGGTGATACTTTTCTTGCCGCCGAGCCGCAAGACGATTGCCAGTTGCTCTACCTGCAAAAAAAATAACCCGGTAAAGAAACCGGTAGCGGTAGACGGCAATGCATTGTCGAGCCTCTGCGCGTTTAACGTAGTTCCCTCTTTCCGGCAATGCTAAAGCGCTTTCACCAGCTCCAGCACTTCTTCGGCGTGGCCTTTTACCTTTATCTTGCGCAACTCGTGTCTTAGCACTCCCTGAGCATCAATGATAAAGGTGCTGCGAACAATGCCCATCACCTTGCGCCCATACATGTTTTTTTCGTGAATGACGTCGAACAGGTTGCACAGTGTCTCGTCCTCATCGGAGAGCAGTTCGAACGGGAATTCCTGTTTTTCCTTGAATTTCTGGTGAGATTTCAGGGAGTCGCGGGAGACACCAAAAATTTCGGTGTTAGCCTGTTGGAACTCGCTGTACAGGTCGCGGAAATTCTGGCCTTCCGTAGTGCAGCCTGGGGTGCTGTCCTTGGGATAGAAATAGATCACCACATTTTTGCCTTGCAGTGACGACAGGGAGACCTGTTGATCACCAGTCGCGGCACAGGTGAATTCAGGTACAGGTTGGTCGAGGGTAACTTGAGCCATGATGTTTAATGTCCATTAACCGTAAATAGGTGAAACCGTGGTGATGACTGGCCGTACTGTCGCGCCATCAGGCGCAAATGACCACCACCGGAGCCTATTTTAGCCCGCGAAAGCCATTGTTTTAACCGTTAACTCCGCTGTTCATG
>JBPEXY010000285.1:0-10480 GCA_052031065.1 Immundisolibacteraceae bacterium
TCATGAAGGCGTTCATAAAATCGGGCATGCGCCCCATCAGGCCGAAGGTGGCCTCCTTGCGCAGGGTTTCGCCTTTTACCCGCTGCTCCACCTGCTCCCAGGTGCGCGCCTCAAGAAAAGAGTTGCTAACCGGTTGGCCATCTTTGGGCGAGGCATAGGTGTAGTCGGGCTGCAGTTTCGGGTCGTGGAAGGAATCGTAGTGTTCGGCGATGGTGTTGATGATGCCGTGCAGCGGCGCGTAGTCGTTGGGGTTACTGACCCGCTGGCCGTCAATGTAGAGCGCGCGGCCGTCGTCCAGCCCTTTTTTATAAGCGTCGCCGGTTCTGATTCCCATCGTTTCCTCTCCCGTGGTTCTGGATGGTTAATAAGTGATCGTTAGATGCTACACGATTGTGGCTGATTTCCAGTGATGTGGGTCAGCAGTGGGCGACCTGACCGGTGAACAGCAGTCGACCGCTATGGGTACAATGCCGCTTATCAGTTTCTGGAGTTTTGATCGCCTCTGTCAGGAGGCCACTTTGCTAACAGGGGAGAGGAGATGGCGGAGTTGATGGGGATTATTATTCCCGGTTCACTGGCGTTCATCATGTTCGGTATGGGCATGGGGTTGAAGGTGGCGGATTTCACCCGCCTGGCGCAATTTCCCAAAGCCTTTGCCATTGGGCTGACGGCGCAGATTCTGCTGCTGCCGATCATCGCCTGGCTGGTGATTCAGACTTTCTCCATGCCGCAGGTGTTTGCCGTCGGGCTGCTGGTGATTGCAATGACGCCGGGCGGGGCGGTCTCCAATCTCTGGACCTACCTGGCCGGCGGCGATATTGCGCTGTCGGTCACCCTGACTGCTTTTAGCAGTATGTTGTCGGTAATTAGCGTGCCGCTGCTGCTCAATTTTGCGCTGTTCTATCTGATGGGTGAGCAGCTGGGGTTGTCGCTGCCGGTGGGCCAAACCATGCTCCACATCGCCATGATTACGGTGATTCCGGTGTCCATCGGTATGGTGGTTCATGCCCGGTTTGAGGCGTTTACGCGCCGCGTGGAACTGGTGGTTAAACTGCTGTCGGTACTGTTTCTGCTGGTCGCCATTGGTGGCATTATCGGCAGGGAGATCGACACCCTTGGCGAGATGATGCGTACTTCCGGGCTGCCGGTGCTGATCTACAACTTTGCGGTGATGGCGCTGGGGTACACCGCGGCGCGAGTGAGCCGGTTGCCGCCGCGCCAGGTGATCACCATCGCCGTGGAGGTGGGGATTCAGAACGTGATTCTAAGCGCCACTCTGGCAGCGGCACCGCAGTTTCTGGGCCGTACCGATATCGGTCTGGTGCCGAGTATTTATGGGTTTACCATGAGTTTTATGGTGCTCACCTTTATCGGGCTGATCAAACTGTTCCCCGGCATACTTGGCCAGCCGACCGCTGAGACCGCTGCGGCGCAGCAGGCGGGTTAACGGCCAGGGAACAACGGTTGATTTCCACTATCTACATCGAACGGGAAGTTGCGGAATCGGCCCGGTATGAAGCGCGGTTACAGCAGTTACTGGCGCGCTATCCTGACGCCGAGCAGATATCCTGCGAGCGCTACGGTGAGGTATTCAATCGCAAGGCGCAGAACTTCCGCCTGCAGAAGCTCAGGCCATCGCTGATTGTGGCGCGCAAGCACAAAGGGCTGGTGTTGCCGTCGCCGCCGGAATACCGCATCGGTGAGGGGCAGGGTTACTACTTTTCGCACCTGTTCAATTGTCTATATGACTGCCGCTACTGCTTTTTGCAGGGCATGTACCGCAGCGCCCATTACGTCTGGTTTATCAATTACGATGAGTTTGCCGACCAGATCCGCCAGCGCGCCGAGCAGGGGCCAAGCTGGTTTTTCTCCGGTTACGACTGCGACAGTCTGGCGCTAGACCCGGTTACCGGCTTTGCCGATTTTGCCCTCGACCTGTTTGCCGGGTTGCCGCCGCACGCCCATCTGGAGCTGCGCACCAAAAGTACCCAGATCCGGCCGCTGCTGGCGCGTGCGCCGCAGCAGAATGTGGTGACGGCGTTCAGTTTTACCCCGCAATCGGTGAGCCAGAGCCTGGAGGATAAAGTACCCGCCATCGACAAGCGGCTGGCGGCAATGGTCCGGTTGCAGCAGGCCGGCTGGCCGGTGGGGCTGCGCTTTGACCCGCTGATCTATACCCAGGATTACCGTGAGCAGTACCGCACGCTGTTTGCCACCCTGTTTGAATCGCCAGACCATCCGCTGGATGCGGCGGCCTTGCATTCGGTCAGTCTGGGGCCGTTTCGTCTGCCCAAGGGGTATTTTGAAACCATGCGCAATCTTTACCCCGAAGAGCGGCTCTTTGCCGGGCCACTCAAGCAGCGCCAGGGCATGGTCAGCTACCCGCCCGAGCTGGAACAGCAGATGATTGAGGAGGTGGAGGCGCTGCTGCTCGACTATATCCCGCTGGCCAGTTACTTCCCATGCCGCGTGCCGGAGGGGGCGTGATGGGCGCCGTCCCGGTGCGCAAAATGGTGGTTACCGGCTGCAGTTCCGGTATTGGGCTGGCGATTTCACTGAAGTTACTCGCCGCAGGGCATCAGGTGGTGGGGCTTTCCCGCCAGCCGCAGCGCGGCGCTATTGATCACCCATGCTTTACCCCGTGGCCGGTTGATCTGGCCGAGCTGGACAAGCTGCCGCAAAACCTCGCTGAACTGGTTAGCACCCACGATGATATTAGCGGCATCGTCGCCAACGCCGGTGCCGGTCGTTTTGGCGGGCTAGAGGAGTTTTCCTACCCCCAGATTGATCAGCTGCTTGATCTGAATCTGCGCAGTCAGATCTATCTCAGCCGCGCGCTGCTGCCGACTCTGCGCAAGCAGCCCCATAGTGACCTGCTGTTTATTGGTTCCGAGACTGCGCTGGCGGGTGGGCGTTACGGTGCCGTTTATAGTGCCAGCAAGGCGGCGCTGCGCGGCTTTGCCGAGGCACTGCGTGGTGAGTGCAGCCGCAGTGGTGTGAGGGTCTCAATGATTAACCCCGGCATGGTGCGCACGCCGTTTTTTGATTCGCTCGATTTTGCCCCCGGCGAAGAACCGGCCCATGCGATTGATGCCGATACCGTGGCCGAGGCGGCGTTGATGGTGCTCAACGCCGATCCCGCTACCGTGTTTGATCAGGTCAATCTGTCACCACTGCAGAAGGTGGTGCGCAGGAAGGGGTGATTACGACCCGGTTGCCTCAGTGACAGCTTTGGCGTTAGTGCAACTCCGCGATTTCGGAAGAGATATCCATCCCCAGGATGGCGGCGGCTGGTGCCAGCTGGCGGGCGTATGTTTTCCAGCGATTCAGGGAGGTGCGGTAGATCGGTTTGCGCACCTGGGAAACACTGGCGGTTTGAACCGGGCGTTCGGCTTTGTGGAACTGCAGGCAAGTCGGGTCCCAGTCCACACCGACAAAATCGAGCAGCTCCCTGGTTTGCGTTTCCTGCTCAAGGACCAGCTTTTCATAGGGGACATCAAGAATTTTGCCGGGGTATTGCTGATGCCAGAACCGCATGAGTGACTGATAGTCCTGGAAGACCCGTGCAAGTGCCGCGAGGTCGAATGACCAATCCAGACCCCTGGAAAAATTTGATGTGAAACAGGAGAGGATTACATCGAGTGGATGGCGTACCGTGTGGAGAATTTTTGCGTTGGGAAACAGCTGCAGAATAAAGCCGGTATAGGTGAAATTGATCGGGTTTTTCTCAACATAGGAGAAGACCGCGCGCTGCTGATGATTCAGTGACGCCAGATTGGCAAGGGTTTCCTCGGCGAGTTGGTTCAGCAATGTCAGCGTGAGATGGGCTGCATGTTCGGGAAAGGGTTTGTTCCCGAGTGCTACTGTCGCCTGGTCTGCCCTGCGCTTGATGATTGGCGTTTCGCCGACACCGTAAAGTGCAGGATGACTGGCGAGGATCTGTTCGGTCAGTGTGGTTCCGGAACGTGGCATGCCAACGATAAAAACCGGTTGGGCGTCGGCCGTAGACGTTGCCAGCCTGGCTGGAGAGTCGTACACGGTTTTTATCGACTCTATCCAGCGCCGGTTTTCCTGCCAGTTGAAAGGGATGTACCTAAGCGCGTTGCCACACTGGTAGTGGAGGAATGCGGTTTCATGTTCGCCGATATCCGCATGGGCTTTGCCAAGAGAGAAATGCAGGTTTGCGCGGTCACTGTCCGTCAGCCTGGTGTCCTGAAGGCGTTCTTCCAGTAGCGCTTTCAGGGGGTCATCACTGGTGAATTTGTGCTGCTGACTTAATGCTGAACAGCTCAGTGTGTACTCAGGGTGGCTTTCGATGTTGGTTCGAAACAGCTGGTCAGCACTTTGTAGATTGCCCAGTCGTCGTTCTATATCGGCAAGATTGTGAAAGTTTGCCGGCAGTTCATAGCCACATTCAATGGCATGCTTGAACGCCTCTGTAGCCTTGCTGAACTGCTGAGCATCTCTGAACTGATGCCCCAGTTCCTTATAGAGAGGCCCTTTTTCCGTTGAAAGTTCGATGCTCTTTTGCAGCAGGCTGACGGCTTCGTCGAATCTAAGCTGTTTGTGGCGCAGCAGGGATAGCAGGTAGAGAACCTCCCGTCGATCAGGTTGTTGTCGCTGCATTTGCGCCAGCAGGGTTTCCGCTTCAGCCAGCTGGTTGTTCTGGATTAACGCCGAACAGTGGTTAAAAGCCAGCTCTGCGGAGACGGTCTGGCTATCCAGTGCGGTTGTGGTGGCCATCAGCTCATCATTGGGTGGGTGGTGTGGGTAACCCCACTACTCAGGCTTGCATGGTTTCACACCAGATAAAAATCCAGCAGGGTGGGGATGTAGTCATTCATCAGAATAATTTTCTGCCGGTTGATCAGCCACTCGTCGTTCGCGGACTGGCGTGTCAGTTCATGATGATAGTGGCCGAAAAAGGCCTCTGATTTGCGGTTGGCGTGGTAATCGACCCGAAAGCAGCTGAACAGATTGATCTGTTGATCTGAGCAACTGTCGACCTGCAGGTTGGAGACAAAATGGCAGGTACGTGGCATCGGGTCCGAGGCCACCGACTGACCGGAGCTGACGCGCCACACCCGGTCGGTCAGACGCGAGCGCAGGTCATAATAGATGAGTGATACCTCGGTGTCCGGATCCTGGGTCAGGCGGGTCTCGCTGGTCCAGGCCGGCACCCAGTATTCGCACTGTTCGGTAAACAGGGCGAGCCAGTCGTCCCAGCGTTGCTCGTCGAGGGCGCGCGCCTGTTTTAACAGCAGCTGTTCGCCAATTGCATAGGCCTGTTTATGCTCCATGGCTGCTCTCCCCATCGTCGGCAACCCCTTTCTTGATCCTTTTTAACCATTCCCGGTAGCTGGCGTGGAATACCGTTTCATCCTGCAGTTCCGAACCACCAGAGGAGGAGGTGACCGGCTCGATGCCGAGTTCGCGGGCGTAGTCATCGCCACCCTGGATCACGTTGGCAATACCGCGCTCGTGCCCCTGGTTGGTCTTCGCTGCGCCGCGCGCGGCGAGGCCACTCTGGCACGATTCGTAGACCCGCGAGTCGTCCGGGGTAGCCAGTCCGGTAGGGTTGAAAAAGTCTTCGAACTGGTGAATGCGTTGTTTGCGCAACTGTTTCGATTCCCCTTTGGGGCCAATACAGAAGCTGCGCATTTCTGTTTTGTCGACCTGCAGCGGTCGCATAACCCGCATCTGGATACAGGCGTTGACCGAGAACTGCAGGTTGGGAAACACAGTAAAGTTGACCGTTTTCATCATCAGGTCGGCCATGGTTTTGCCGACCCGTTCGACCAGCTGGTCATAAACCGCATAAAGCGGTTTCACTTCCGGGTTACCGTCGATCCAGATGGCGTTGTGGCCGTTGCGAAAGGTGTAGTTGCCGGCTGCGGTATCGGGGTTAACAAAGTTGGCGATATCGATGTTGCGAAACTCACTACCACCGCTGGCTCGCGATGCGGTAATCGACATAAAGCTGGGATGGGTCGAGGTGAGGTGGTAGGCATCGACACAGTTTTCCAGCTGCATTTTCCAGTTGGCATCGAAGGTGTAGTAGGAGCGGCCGGGAATCACCTCGGCACCTTCGGCTGACTGATCAATGATCATGTCGAGAAACAGGCGGATGCCGTCGAGGTAGTCGATCAGCGGTTCCACATTCGGGTTGAGCGTGCCGAACAGAAAACCGCGGTAGTTTTCCAGGTGGGCGAGTCTTTGCAGGTTATGGTCCTGTTGCTGGAAGTTTTCGCCGTAACTGCCCTGTGGCTGATCCTTGATGAGGATGTTTTCTCCGGCGGAGTTGAAGGTCCAGCCGTGGTAGGGGCAGACATGGAATTTTTTATTCCCCGATTCGTTCTGGCAGACCAGCGCACTTTTGTGCGGGCAAACGTTCAGAAACGCGCCCAGGTTGCCATCGCCGTCGCGGCTGATCAGCACCGGCTGCTGGGCAATATAGGTGTTGAGATAGTCGTGGGGTTCTGGAATCTGGGTTTCGTGAGCAAGGAACACCCAGCTCGATTCAAAGATATGGCGCAGCTCCAGCTCAAACAGTTCCGGGTCGCGGTAGACATCGCGGTGCACCATAAAGCGGCCACCGGGGACATCGTCGATCAGGTAGCGGTCAAACTCCGCCGGTTCGCTCGGCAGGCTGGGTTCAATTGGTCTGTTCATGGTCTCCTCCTCCAGTTTTCTGGAACACCCTGGTTGTTCCGACGAAGGTTAGCTGACTCTGCGCGGCCTGAACAGCGTTAGCCGCCGGCAATGTGTAGCTGCTGGAAAGATAGTTGTTGCTGAAGGTAGGTGGATGCAGAGTAGCTTGGTAAAGTTATGTGCTGCCAGATTGTGCCAGCCTGACGGTGGGCGATGAGGCTCAGGAATTGCAGGACTTCAGGTTTGCATCTGGTTGAATTACTAATTCATAACAAGGGGAGATAAACAACATGGCTTATACCGACATGCGCCAGTTCGTGGCCAAACTGGATGCCGCCGGAGAACTGGTGCAGATTGATGCCGAGGTTGATCCGGTCGAGGAACTTGGCGCGATCTGCCGGGAGATGCTCGACCAGGGTGGGCCGGCAATCCTGTTCACCAATATCAAGGGCTACAACCACCGGTTGCTGGCGAACATGATGGGCACCACCAAACGGGCGGCGATGGTGCTTGAGTGTGCCGAGGATGAGCTGATCGAAACCTACGGCGAGTTAAGTGCCCGTACTCCGGTGGAAGAGTTGCCGCTGACTGCCGGTGGCCCCTGCAAGGAGGTGCATGTCGGCGAGGCGGATCTCGATCTTGATGACCTGGTGCCGCAGATTCTCTCCAATCCCGACGACGGTGGGCCGTTTCTCAATTACGGGTTAATGATCGTCAAGGACCCCGATACCGGTATCCAGAATATGGGGGTTTATCGCCTCCAGCGCCGTGGCGGCCGGCGCACCGGTTTCTGGTCGATGCCGCCGAGCCATGGTGCGGTGATTCGCAACAAATACGAAGCGATGGATCAACCGATGGAAGTCGCGGTCTGTATTGGTGCTGACCCGATGCTCTACCTGGCGTCGCAGGTCGCCGGGCTTGATCTGAATGTAGACGAGCTGAAACTGGCCGCTGCCATGCGTGGCCAGCCGTTTGATCTGGTGAAGGCAGAAACTGTTGATCTTATGGTGCCGGCCAACTGTGAGATTGTGCTCGAAGGTAAAGTGCTGGCGCACCATCGCGAAGCAGAAGGCCCCTATGGGGAATATCCGGGTTACTACGGCCCGGTACTGGATTTTCCGGTGGTGGAATTCCATCACGCCACCCACCGTCAGGACCCGATCTACGCCTACACCTACATGGGTATACCGCCGACTGAGTCTCATGTGCTGTTTCAGGTGGGTAACGAATCTGGCTTTCTGCGCAAGCTGCGCAACGGCACCGCGCCGACGGTGGTCGATGTTCACTGCCCGCCAGATGCCCACACCGTGATCGTGAGCATGAAGAAAACCTACGAAGAGCAGGCCAAACATGTGATGTACGAGCTCTTCACCAGTCGGTTGGTGAAAACAGTGATTGTCGTCGACGAGGATGTCGATCCGCGCAGCTATGAACAGGTGTTCTGGGCACTGGCCAACCGCTTCCATGCCGATGAGGATATTGTCACGGGTCCCGGTGCCTGCACCATTGGCCCGTCAGCACAGAAGTACGACTCCAAACATGCGATCAAAATGGGCATGGATGCCACTGAACCGCTGGAAGGCTATCCCGCCATTTCGCGTCCACGGCCGGAAATGATGGACAAGGTACGCGCTCGCTGGGGTGAGCTGATGACCCCGAGAGCTTCAAAAATGCGTGCCAAGCGGTAACGCAGCTGCTTTAGCGCGGCTGGTTGGTCTGGCGACCGGCACGGAACCCCGTGCCGGTGCTGTTCAGCAGGAGGCAACATGGCACGCACTATCAATCAGGCCGGGCTCGATCTGGTCAAACATTTTGAGGGCTTCTACGCGCAGACCTATCTCTGCCCGGCAGGTGTGCTCACCATTGGCTATGGTCACACCGGCCGCGATGTGGTTTTGGGTCAGTGCATTGACCAGCGCGAGGCTGAGGCATTGCTGCGCGAGGATATGGAAGCAGCCTGTGCGGCGGTGCAACGGCTGGTGACTGTTGAGCTGAATGACAACCAGTTTGCCGCACTTGCCAGCTTCTGTTTTAACTGCGGTAGCGGCAATCTCGGTGTCAGTACCCTGCTAAAAAAGCTCAACCACGAAGATTATGACGCGGTGCCAGGGGAACTGGCGCGCTGGAGCAAAGCAACAGACCCGGCGACTGGCGTCAAACGTACGTTGCCCGGTCTGGTGCGACGGCGGGCTGCTGAAGCGGAGCTATGGCTGTTGTCGTCCGAGTCCGAGTCGGTGGAAGAGGGTGCCGTACCGTCAATGCCGCAGCGGCTAGAACCGCCCGCGGATTCAGTAAGGTATGAAGTTATCGCCCGCTCCGGTCTCAAGCTGCGCGGTGGCCCGGGGCAGGAGTATGAGACTCTGGAAGTGCTGGCGCCGGAGCAACTGGTTGCCACTGGCCGTCAACGCGGCGAATGGGTCGAGGTGGATAAAAACAGTGATGGCCTGGTCGACGGCTGGGTATTTGCCGACTATCTCCGGCGATTGGGCTGAATCAGCCGGCCCCTGGTTATCTCGTGATTAGCGCCTGATTGGCCGGGGGTTGACAGAGTTGGTAGGCTCAACGGGTGGCGCTGTTGGCAGCGACCAGAGAATCTATAGGGTTACCGGCAATGGATTAGCCTGGGTGCTTTACCTGAATAGCCGGTTAGCCATAGACTTCCGCCGTTCTGGCCAAATACTGATCGAACTGACACTGCAAAAATGACACAGCAGAATTTCCTCAACGACAGGTCGTTGCGCTATCGCGTGATGACGCTCGTTTGGGTGCTGTTTCTGTTCGCTGCCCAGTGGGTTCAGGCCGCACACCAGGTTGAGCATGCTGGCGATGGTCAGCATGTTTTCTGTGAAGTGTGCCTTGTTGCCAGTGGTGTTGATCACGCCCTGGTGGAGAGCGCAGAATGGAATTTTCCGCCAGCGTTGGCGGTATCTGTACAGAACTTCAGCGGCGCTCCTCTGGCGCGCTCCTTCCCTCCTGGCTACCAGCCTCGCGCACCACCCTCACTAATCACAATCAACTGAATCAATTGCGTTTCTGTTTTTCTGGCTGATTTCGGTCGACCCTGCTTTTCTGGTCGGGTCCCGGTCAGGCCGATTGGTGATTTCTGGAGGGTTTCCATGCCTACCTTATTTAGCCGCGCCCTGTTGGTAGCGGTGATGTGTGTACCTGCCACGGCAGTATTTGCCGGGCAGGATGACGTTGCTGAACTTCGGCAGATGCTGAGGGAGATGAAGCAACATTACGAGAGTCGAATCAGCGAACTGGAGCAACGATTGCAATCGGTCGAACAGCAGGCGACCGAGAGTGCGTTAGCCGCTGCTGGTCCAGCGGTCGGCGGCGGTTCGGCAGCACGATTGCCATCCGGACGCAGCAGTGCCAGTGCCTTTAATCCGGCCATCTCCATGGTCGTGCAGGGTAGTGCTACCGACTATTCGGGTGATGTCGAAGAGTGGGCATTACCGGGATTTCAGCTCGGTGGCGAATCGGGTCTGCATCCAGAGGGGCTCAGCGTTACTGAAACTGAGTTGATAGTGTCAGCCAACGTCGACAATCTGTTTTATGCCCAGAGTACTGTGGGTATTCACGAAGATGAAGGTAGCACTGAGGTTGATCTGGAGGAGGCGTTTGTTGATGTGCTGAACATGCCAGCGGGGCTGGGATTGCGATTTGGCCGGTTTTTTCCTGAGGTTGGTTATGTGAACACCAGGCATACCCACGCCTGGGATTTTGCCGATGCGCCACTCACCAGTCAGGCGTTTCTGGGTCAGCAGTACCGAGATGATGGCGTACGTCTGACCTGGCTGGCGCCGACTGAGACCTATTTCGAACT
>JBPEXY010000286.1:0-14640 GCA_052031065.1 Immundisolibacteraceae bacterium
TGACGCGGATGTGGGTCGATGAGAAAAAAATCATGTGTCTACCGACCGACCAGCTAACTCTGGAACAACGGTTGTCGTTCATCCTCGCGGTCATTGACCCTTCAGGGTAGTCGGAACGGCACGAGGATTAAGCAGCTAATCCGCAGCCCGTTTCGGGCCGGCGCCAACCACCACCGAAGCAAGACAGCCAGCAAGAACCAGTAACCCACCCAGAGCCTGGGTGAATTGCAATTGCTCGCCAAGAAACAGCACCGACATCACCACCGCGATCACCGGGACGGTGTTCATATAGAGCATTGCATCTGCCGGTCCAACGACCTTGATGGCGTAATTCCATGCCAGCATCGCCAGCACACCGGGGAAAATGGTGATGTAGGCGAGCCCCAGAAACGCCTGCTTGTTCCAACTGGCCGGGTTTGACTGCCCTTCCCACCCCGCCAACGGCACAGCAATCAACGCTGCCCAGATGGTAATCAATGTGGTCACCTCCAGCACTGATCGCTGACTCATCACCCTGCGTCCGGCAATCGAATAGGCGGCAAAACTCACCGTCGCCAGCATGATCAACAGATCACCATCACTGAACGAAAGGGTCGCCATCGTCCGCCAACTACCCTCGGTGACGATCACCAGTATGCCAAGAAAGGAGACCACCGCAGCCGCCAGCTGCACCCGCCCTACCGGTGCCCTCAGTACCAGTGCCGCCATTAACAGGGTGACCAGTGGTGCCGTGGCATGGATCAAACTGGTGTTGATGACGCTGGTCATGCGTACACCAAAGTAGAGCAGCCCCTGATATCCGACCACACCGGTAATCGCCATAAACAGACCAATGCCCCATGGCCGCCACTGTAGCCGTTGTTGCGGCTCCACCCATTTCAGCAGCAGCCAGAACAGCAGTGCCGAGGCCAGACAACGTCCGGCCACCACATGCCAGCCGCCCATAGACTCGGCAAGCATTCTCGCCACCACCATGTTGCCGGCCCAGAACAGGCAGGCGGCAGAAAGCGCCAGATGGGCAAACAGGCGCGGTGCTCTATTGATCAATCCTGTTATTCTCCAGAGTTCTTGCTGATTATGGTCACCCCTGGCCTCCGTGCCGACAGCAGAATTAAGCAGTTCAACGGCAGCTATAATCTGCCAGCGGCGCTCGCACCGAGCCGCCACTGGTATTAAACAATTCATGATTGCGGGGAGAGAATGGTCAGAATAGCACCTCTGTTGTTGGTAGTACTCAGCCTGGTAACAGCTGGTTGCTCGGATTCAACCAACCAGACCACCCATTCGGTTGATTCAGCGGATACTGCTGCGGTTGGTCAGAGCTACGAATGGAAGATGGTCACCACCTGGCCACAGAATTTTCCCGGCCTGGGCACCAGCGCCAATGAGCTGGCGGAGTCGATCGAGAAAATGAGCGGCGGTCGGCTGAAAATCAAGGTTTATGGCGCTGGCGAACTGGTTGGCGCTTTTGAGTCTTTCGATGCGGTTTCCCGCGGCACCGCCGAAATGGGCCACAGCGGCGCCTACTACTGGAAAGGCAAAATGCCGGCGGCGCAGTTTTTCTCCTCGGTGCCGTTTGGACTTACCGCCCAGGAGATGAATGGCTGGCTCTATTTTGGTGGCGGGCTGGAACTCTGGCGGGAGCTTTACCGACCGTTTGGTGTGATTCCGTTTCCGGCCGGTAACACCGGCACCCAGATGGGCGGCTGGTTTAACCGCGAAATCAACAGCCTTGATGACCTCAAAGGGCTAAAAATCCGCATGCCCGGCATGGGCGGTGAAGTACTGACCCGTGCCGGCGCGACTACCGTTAACCTCCCTGGAGGGGAAATTTTTACCGCCCTGCAATCCGGCGCTATTGATGCGACCGAATGGGTCGGTCCCTACAACGACCTGGCTTTCGGACTGCATAAAGCGGCGGATTTTTATTACTACCCAGGCTGGCACGAGCCGGGGTCGACCATTGAACTGCTGGTCAATGAACGAGCCTATAACAGTCTGCCGGCCGAGCTGCAGGAGATCATCTCCCAGGCCGCCACACGAGCCAATCTGCGGATGCTGTCGGAATTCACCGCCCGTAATAACCAGGCACTGCAGACGTTGATCAATGAACATCAGGTTGCCTTGCGGGCCTTCCCCGACTCGGTATTGTCGGCACTGCAAACCCACTCGCAGGCGGTATTCGCTGATCTAACCCACAACGATCCAGCAGCAGCAAAAATCTACGCCTCGTTTGATCAGTACCGGCGTCAGGTGATGGCATGGCACGAAATTTCAGAACTGGCAATTCTCAATAGCCGCGAACAGACTGGCGCTGTTCAGCAATGACCATGCAAGCTGGTATCAGACTGATTGTATCCACCCTGCTTATGCCACTGGCGTTGGTAGCCGCCCTGGGCGTTGCGGGGAGCCCAGCTGCAGCGGAGTACAACTGGAAATTTGCCACCGTGGTACCGGCCAATTTCCCGGTATTTGGCACCGCGGCCAATCGCCTCGCCAGAGCGATAGAAACCATGAGTGGCGGGCGCATAGCAGTAAAAGTTTATGGCGCCGGCGAACTGGTCAGCGCATTTGAAGTGTTTGATGCAGTCTCCCGCGGCACCGTAGAGATGGGTCAGGGCGCCCCCTATTTCTGGAAGGGCAAGATCCCCGCCGCGCAACTGCTGGCCACCGTGCCGTTTGGCATGACCAGCGAGGAACTCAACGCCTGGCTGCTATATGGAGGGGGCATGGAGTTGTGGCGCGAAGCCTACGCCCCATTCGGCATTGTGCCGGTGGTAGCGGGCAACACCGGGCCGCAGATGGGTGGCTGGTTTAACAAACCGATCGAATCGATTGAAGATTTGCAGGGGCTGAAAATTCGCATGCCGGGCCTTGGCGGAGAAGTCTACAGCCGCGCCGGCGCCACCACTATCAACCTGCCGGGTGCGGAGATTTTCCCGGCGTTGCAGTCGGGGACGATTGATGCCACCGACTGGATCGCTCCATTTAACGACCTCGCCTTTGGCATTCACAAAGCGGCGCGTTATTACTACTGGCCCGGCTGGCACGAGCCGGGCGGCAATATTGAGGTGATGTTCAACCAGAAAGCGCTGCAGCAACTGCCTGACGACCTGCGCGAAATTGTCCTCGCGGCGGTAGAGGCATCGGGCCTGGAGGTGCTGGCCGATTTCACCGCCAACAACCACCGCGCGTTGCAGACGCTGAAACAGGAGGGGGTGGAACTGCGCCGATTTCCTGCGGCGGTGCTCGACGAATTTCGGCGCCTCACGGCAGAAGTGGTCGCGGAGCTGGTAGCCAGCGACCCGTTGGCTGCAAAAATTCATGCCTCACAGCAGGAATTCATCCAGCGGGCGGAACCGTGGCAACGGATATCCACACAGAATTTCATGAATAGCAGGACGACCGCCAAAGATTGACCAACACACTTGAGAGCGCTGATCAACAGCGGTAGGCCAGCCGGGCCTGATCGACTTCATCTTCCAGTGCCGCCAGCAGCGCTTTGGTGGAACGCAGCTCGGCAAAACCGGCCGGTTGCAGCAACTCTCCGGTCAATCGCAGACCATCATCCAGCAACTGCTGCAGACGCCGCCGCTGGCTGACAGTAAAGCGCCAGCGACCAGTAAACTGCTCCGCTGCGGCGGTGAGTTGTTGTGTCACAGGGGCAAACTGGTTTGCGGCTACCAGCAGCCGCTCAGATTCAGCCATTAGCTGTTCCAGCGGCGATAGAAGCGTGGCCATCAGTTGCGCCACATCCGCCTCATTCAATCGACTTGCCGGCTGCTCCCGGTTATCGGAAATCACCTTGAGCAGATGAATCTGCTCACCGCTACCAAAACGGCAAGCAGTCGGGTAGAAACCACTCGCCTCCATCTCCACCACTGCCTGCCGCGGATAAGTCTCTACCGCAGTCGGTACAGTTTCCATTTCCAACCGGCGCACTACTGGTTGCAGCATTGAAATCTCCACGATCTGTGGCGGATACCAGCTGCGGTCGGAGGCCTGATCGGTAACTTTGCTGGCAAGCACCAGCGTGCCAACCGGCAGGCTCCGATGACCGGCAATGCCTGGATTTATCCAGGTGTGAGGACCGGGAGAGGAGTCGCTGCCCCTCACCACCCCCCTTCCCGTGTCAGCAGCGAGTGTTTTTCCCATCAGACCCAGCGCGGTCACCCCGCTGGCCATGGATACGACACCGGAACCGGTTACCAGCAGAGTGATCGATTCATTGCCGTAACAGCGGAACCCGGCGATTGACGGTAGCCCACTGAGGTGAAAATGGTGAATCAGGGGGCGCGCTTCGGCCATCAACGCGACGAGCAGATTAATCAAGGTCGAACGGGTCCATAAAGCAATTTGTATTGAAATCCTGGCAGGGTTTAGTTGAGACAGGGAAAACCGGCAACTTATAGGGATCCATTGCGATGCAAAGTCTCAATTTCAGCCAGCACAGTACGTAACCTTTGAACCTCTTCGGTGCGCCCTCTTTTTACCGCCCCATTAGCGTAGACGCCGGTTTTCTGTTGTAGCGTCTGCATTGCCAGCTCTCTCTGACCAGGGGAGAGTCCCCCGCTACGCAGCAGTTTCTGTAGTGCGGCGATGCGGTAACGATCGAGCGCCGCAACCGTACGCGAAAGCTGGTCGCCGTGACCACCATATTTAATCAACTGGGGTTGCGATACCAGAGCAACCGGGTAACGGCTGGTAATGCGCAACCAGAGGTCATAATCCTCACAGGCGGGCAGGGATTCATCAAAATCACCCAGTTCGGCAAACAGCTGTCGATGAATCACGATTGATGACGGCGATAGCGCACAGAGCGGTAACGACGCCGCAAACGCATCCCCTTCTGGTTTGGCATGGCGGCGGCCCTGGTTAACACGGCGACCGCTGCGAACCCAGATCTCATCGGTGTGGCAGACCCGCAGATGGGGGTCTGCCGATAATCGCAGCTGCTGCTGTGCCAGCTTCGCTGGCAACCACTCGTCATCACTATCAAGCAGCGCCACCCAATCCCCGCGAACCTGTCGCAACCCAGTGTTCCGGGCGGCGCTGACACCCCGGTTGGGCTGCCAGAGATAGTTTACCTGCGGATAGTGCTGTGTAATCCAGCGACCAGTGCCGTCGCTGGAGCCATCATCGACCACGATTACCTCCAGCGCTGGCAGGGTCTGCGCGTAAACAGAGCTCAAAGCGCGCTGAAGAAGTGGCAACCGATTAAAAGTCGGAATCACCACTGAGACCCTGAACGGATCGATCAGGCGGTTACCCTGGGTATCTGTCATACAGTTTGGTTGCCCGTGAAGCAAGCCACTGGCCGTTGTATCACTGGTAAACCACCTGCAGGCGATCGCCGATAGCCAACGACAGCACCCCATCTTCGCGGTCCGGCTGTGCTATCAGATTGATACCGAACAGACCATTGCCGTCGAGGTCGCCATGCAGCGCCCGCAAGCTGTTCAAAGGTTCACGGCTCTGGTCACGCTCGCCTGTCTGCTGGTCGGTGGTAATAACCATACAGCGCTCGCACGGTTTAGCGTTCACCAGCCGACCTCCCGGCACCTGCAGCTCAGCCCAGCGATCTTCGTCAAACGCAGCCCCGTCACCGACCGATGAGACGACGATATTGGCACGAAACCGATCCATCGGGACTGCAGGATGGTCAGCGGTATTGAGCGCGCGGTTGAGTTCAAGCAACGATGCATCATGGGTGAGCAACGCCGGATAGCCATCGGCGAAACCGACCAGACTGTCAGCAAAGTCTGCTACCCCACGCTCGCTGCTGGCTGGCAGATAAACCAGGCGACATTCACACCCGAGTCGTTCACTGAGCCACTGGCTGGCCTCCGTCGCTGCCGGCAGCGCTGACACCTGATCCGCCCAAACGTGTACGCTAACCTGGCGGGCAGAGCAAGCTGGCACGCTGACATCGACCTCACTGCCCAACGGGTCGCTCAATCTCAACCCACCCGGCAGTGGCGTCGCGGTGAGAGTGGCCATTTTCGCTCGTTGTCGCTGGGTGAGAAAACGGTGATTGTGATCAACTACCATCCAGCGCCGGTCTTCAGCCAGACCACGCCGGTCAAGTTGAAGCTGCTGACGGCGTAACCCACGTAACGATTTAACCGGATAGAGGTAAAGGTCGGTAATTTGTACTTCCATGGTTAACTCCGGCTAACTGGCTGGCAGCCCCGGCTGATTGATTACGACCAAAGGCGTCAAAGTCAGGGTATCCAGGAATCCGCAATATCTGCCGGTACCAGTGGTTTCGGTACAACCGGCCAGGAACCGTCTAGAATTCTACCGGATCGAGACAGCCATGATCTGTATGACCTGATGAGGAGCAGCTCGCCATGTGTGCCCAGTTGACCGACCCCCTGACCTTGCCCTGTGGTCAGGTAATACCCAACCGCATCATGAAATCGGCGATGACCGAGGCTCTCGCCGACCCGGCCGACCACGCGACTGAACTGCACCAGACCCTCTACCGACGCTGGTCTCGGGGCGGTGCCGGGCTGCTGATCACCGGTAACGTGATGATCGATCGTCGCTACCTGGAAAAAGCGGGCAACGTCGTCGTTGAGGATGATTCAGGCCTTGAATCGTTACGCGCCTGGGCCAGCGCCGGCATGGAGGCAGGTAACCAGCTCTGGATGCAGATCAATCATCCTGGCCGACAATGCGCCAAACTCAACAACCGCCATCCGGTTTCGGCTTCTGACGTGCAGCTCCATCTGGCCGGCAGCTTTGCCAGACCACGGCCGCTGGAATCGGTAGAGATTGAAGAGATTATCCAGCGTTTTGCGACCACTGCCACAGTCGCAGCCAAAGCTGGTTTTAGCGGGGTGCAGCTCCATGCGGCTCATGGCTATCTAATCAGCCAATTTCTGTCACCGAAAACCAATTTGCGCGAGGATCAGTGGGGCGGCAGTCTGGAAAACCGTGCCCGGTTTCTGTTAGCGGCAGTAGCTGCGGTACGCAGAGCGGTCGGAGAGGAGTTCGCGGTCAGCGTCAAGCTCAACTCCGCTGACTTCCAGAAAGGCGGTTTCACCCTCGATGAATCGGTACAGGTGGTGCGCTGGCTCAATGAAACCTCTCTCGACCTGCTGGAGATCTCCGGTGGCAGTTATGAGGCGCCACAGTTGATGGGTTTTAGTGGCGATCGCCGCACCACCGAGCTACCCCCGCGCCAATCAACCCGCGATCGCGAAGCCTATTTTCTCGAATACGCGGCGGCAATTCGCCAGGTGGCCACTATGCCGGTAGCCATTACTGGCGGCTTTCGCAGCCGTTCAGTAATGACAGAAGCCCTGGCAGCGGGAGAACTGGACCTGATTGGCATGGCACGACCCTTCGCCGCCAACCCCGAGCTGGCAAGCGAGCTGCTTGCCGGCACCCTGGAAGAAGTCCCGGCCATAGAACGGGAAAAGCGCATCGGTCCGGGATTTCTTGGCGTCAACAGCCCACTGGGACTGGTGAAGATGCTCACGTTACAGGGCCAGACCGGCTGGTTTGCGGAGCAGATGGCACTGGCGGCACATAACCAACCACTTGATCCCGACCTGGGGCTACTGCGATCGATGATGAAAATGATGCGCGCAGAGATAAAAGCCGCCAGGGCGCGCCACTTTCAACCGGAGAAACCATGAGCACCCGATTAGCTGGACAGACAGCCCCAACACTGCCACAGGAGCCGGGGTGGGGTCAGAGCCTCTGCCGTTTTGGCCGCGCTTTCCTGGCCTGGGAAGACGGCAGGGTCACCGATCTCGGTTTTGGAGAATCAAAGCTGCCCGTCAATTCAGGGACCAGGGATGACCCTGTAGCTGCACAGTGGCTTGAGCAGGTCATTGAAGATGGCATCGTGCCGCCCGTCACCCTCACCGGCAGCAGCTTTCAGCTCGAAGTGTGGAAAACCCTGCAAACCATTCCCCGGGGCGATACCCGCAGCTATGCCGAAATCGCTAAAGCTGTCGGCTGCACCAGCGCCAGAGCGGCAGGCCAGGCAGTCGCCGCCAACAGAATCGGCCTGCTGATCCCCTGTCATCGGGTCATCCGCAGCGATGGCATGCTCGGCGGATTCCGCTGGGGTTTGTCGGTTAAAACCAGACTGTTGGAATGGGAAGCAGCGCCGACGGGTATGCCGGCGGAAAAATCCGGCTGACTCAACACCAAACGGAGAGGTGATGGAACAGCGGCTACGGAACAAGGTGACCCTGATCACCGGCGCTGCAAACGGTATCGGTCGTTGCGCCGCAGAGCTTTTTGCCGCTGCCGGATCTCGTGTGGTGATTAGCGATATCGACCCAGCGGGAGCAGAGCTGGCCAACGAACTGAATAAACGTGGCTTTGACTGCCTGTGGCATTACGGCGATGTTGCCGATGAAAATTCGGTGGTCGAGCTGGTCGAGGCCACCTGCAACCACTACGGCGGTATCGATGTGCTCTACAACAACGCTGGCAGTGAAGCGGGAGACGGCAACCTTACGCGTCTGTCGCTGGATGACTGGCAGCGGCTGACTGACCTGAATGCCCGCGGTGTATTTCTGATGTGTAAACACGCGGTCCCAAAACTGGTCGACCGGGGCGGTGGCGCTGTGGTCAGCACGGCATCAATCGCCGCACTGCTTGGTGGTCCGGTACTGCATATTTACAGCGCTAACAAGGCGGCCATCATCTCCCTGACCCGCTCGGTAGCCGCCAGCTATGGCCGCAAGGGTGTCCGTGCGAACACCATCTGTCCCGGTTTTGTAAATACAGAGATGGTCAGGCGGCTCGGTGAGGCAGCCGTCAAAGCCGGTGAAAAGTCGCTTCTGGGCCGCAGCGCGGAGCCGGCCGAAATCGCTCGGGTGGCGCTGTTCCTGGCCAGTGACGCGGCTTCCTACATCACCGGTGCCACAATTCCAGTCGATGGCGGCATGACGGCTATATAGACAACCCCCGGTGATTCTCAGGCGGCAATCCAAATGGATTGAGATCGCTGATTAACTGGCCAAATCCGGTATAAACCAACCCACTCAATCCACGACTCTCGGCTCGCTCGACGTTGGCAGGATTGTCATCAATAAACAGGGTTGAAGACGGCTCCACACCGATATCGGCAACCACCCGATCAAAAACTAGCGGGTCTCGCTTGCACTGGCGCAGATAGTAACTGTTAAAGAAGTGGTCAAAGTGATGCCTTAGACCGTACAGCTGGTCGATTTCGTCCAGCCAGTCGGTATGGTCACTGAGCAGTGCAACGGACAACCCCGCTGCGCGCAGTTGTCCAACAAGATTCAGCACCTGTTGGCGGATCTGCGAGTGCTTCAGGATCGCACGACGCAAAGCTTCTGGTCCACTCTGCAGTAACGCAGCCTGTCCACTGAACTCACAGAACAATTCCCAAAAATGCTGTTCGCTACCCGATCCGACAACGTAGCCCGATTTGAGCAGCGCCCGCATCCCCAACCGCGCGAGCTCCTGTTGCGCGATGCCACTCCCCTGAACAGTAGAAACCTCCGTCAGTGCACGCCTGAAACCCTGCTCCGCAACCACACCATCAAAATCGAAAATGACACAATGAGTCATTTATTCAACACCAGGCAGCAAAGTCGTATCAACCAGTTCAACCAGTTCCCGTCCCTTAAACGGTTTACGCAAAGCGATGAGTTCTGTCAGATACGGCTCCACTTCACGCTTGTCTTCGTAGCCAGTAATTAGCCTGACGGGAAGGTCCGGCCTATTGATGGCCAGGTATTCCGCCAGTTCGTAACCATCCATCTCCGGCATAATGATATCGCTAAGCACCATATCAACTGTTTCAGTCTCCAGTAAATGCAGCGCATCTTTACCATTCCCCGCGGTAATAACCTGATATCCCGCGGCGCCTAACACAGTCTCTTCCAGTTCTCGCAACACAGGTTCGTCATCAACCACCAGGATATTCCCGCCCGGCCGTTTGAGCTGCGGCCATTGACCGCTGCTGAGCGCATCGCCAGCCTCCACCTGTTCACGTTTGGCGCGTGGAAAATAGAGATTAACCCGCGTGCCCCGGCCCTTTACTGAGCGGATATCGACTGCTCCACCTGCCCCACTGACCATACCATAGACTTGGGAGAGCCCCAGTCCAGTTCCTTCGCCGGGCCGGGTACTGAAAAAAGGTTCAAAGGCTCTATCAAGGGTCTGTTCGCCCATCCCCTTGCCACTATCCACTGCGCTTACCAGTATGTAATCTCCAGCGGCAAGACCCAGGGTTTCCGCCTCTGACCGCTGCAGCTCAATGTTGCGGGTTTGAAACTGCAGCGACCCGCGCTGATCTATAGCATGCATGGCATTGACTGCCAGGTTGAGAATGACATCCTCGAACTCTCCCGGATCAACAGAGGTGATCCAGAGCTCGTCAGCACAATCCAGGGTCAAATCGATTCTTACGGTAAGGGTTTTGCGCAGCAGCTCTTCACTATGCAACAACAACTCATTCAGATTTACCGCCCGGGCACTGCCAGGAGAGCGGCGCGCGGCGGCGAGCAGCCGCCGCACCAGCTCGCTGCCGCGGCGTCCCGCATGGGTGATTTTCTCCGCCCGCGAGACCAGGTTTTTATCGCCCTTTTCTAGTGCCTCCTGCCTCACCAGTTCCGCGTAACCAAGCACCACACCGAGCATATTGTTGAAATCGTGAGCGATTCCACCGGTCAGTTGTCCGAGAGATTCCATCGCCTGGGTCCGCCGCAGACGTTCCTGCTGCGCCTTTTCACTACTGATGTCGAGAAAAGACCCCACATAACGGTCGGCTCCCTCACCGGCATCAGGCAGTGTCGCGATGGAAAGCCGTATCGGAATCTGTCGGCCATCTTTGGCCTGCGCGATCTGCTCTGTGGTGGAATCGCTGATTGCCGCACCGGCAGCCTGTAGTTCAGTCAGAAACCTATCCGCTGAAGTGGTCCGCGAAAGTGCGGGTGTTATCTCGGATACAGATCGATGCAGCAACTCTCCTGGCAGGAACCCAAGAATCTGCTCAGCGGCCCGATTGCTGTCAACGATCAGCCCCTCGGCATCAACCGTGATCACACCTTCGACAATACTGTCCAACAGCTGCCTCGACTCGAGTAGCTGCTGCCCGGCGATGGCCTCAACCTGATGCCTGCGGTCATGTTCCATCAATAACGCCAACAGCGAGGCAGTCTGTCGCAATGTGTGCTCGACGTCTGCATCGACCAGGCTGCCTGCATCAACATCGACGGTAAGCAACCCGAGTAGCTCGCCCCCACAGCGAATCGGCAGATCGAGGCCCTCAACTGCCGCAGGAGGCCGATACTTCAAGTCGATCAATTTGTTCAGCAACGAGGTGTGGGTAGCGGGTTGCAGGCGTAAAACCTCCACCCCTTTTAGCGCGGCGAAGTAGTCCGGGCAGTTCTGGTAAAACATCACGGGCACCAGCGGGCTGTCTATAGATCGACCTGGTGCAAACTCTCTGCTGATGTTGGAAAACCGCTCATCGTTATCACATCGCCACACAGAACAACCAGCAAATTGAGGGAAAATCCGCAGAATACGGCGCGACAGTTCTCCAATAGTGCAGGAATTTTGCTCTACCTCCCGCTGTACATCAGCTAGCCACCGCTGATAGTTAACCGTGGAACTAGCCCGATTCATGACAACACCTGAATGAACTTGGGTGTGGATACTTTCATAGACGGTACCGTCCGAATGTCGTTCTCGGTTTAGAGGGCTTGCAGTGCGCAGCAAACTGCGATGCACTCGCTCTAACTAGTTAGGGCGAATTGATTCGACAACGGGATAACGGCTGGATTCACTCTTGGTATCGACTTAGACCCGAGCGCTTTTTTCAAAACCCTGTCAATTTGGCTGTTGACCACGTTCTGCGAAGTCGCGCCCTTCTAACCACCGGCTCTTGAACCTATAATCTCATCCCTGTCTAAACGCCAATTCTAGCGGCAGTTCGCCCACCTTAACACTAGAAATAACCTGACTCTCGCTAATGAAATTCCACATCCGCACCCTCGGCTGCAAAATGAACCAGCTCGACAGCGGGCGCCTGCGTGCAGCATTAATCTCGGCCGGACATGAACCAGTAACCGATGAGAGCAGCGCCGATTACACCCTGGTCAACAGCTGTACGGTCACCGCCCAGGCAGATCGAAAATCGCGTCAGGCAGCGAACGCCGCATCCAGCCGGTCACAGCAGGTAGCGGTGTTAGGCTGTAGCGTCAGGGTCAGTGCGGACCGCTGGCGTGAAGCCCTGCCCGATACCCTGCTGTTTGAAAGTGACGAGGAACTACTCGATTTTTTTGACGCTTCAAACGATCCGGTGGTACTGCCGGTCACCTCGCGCACTCGCATGCCGGTAGCGATCCAGACCGGTTGTGATGACACCTGTAGTTTCTGTATCACCACTGTGGCTCGTGGCGCCCACCGCAGCCTACCCACTGAACAGATCACCGAACAGGTCGCAGAAGCGGTACGCAAAGGTGTACGTGAAGTGGTGCTTACCGGCATCAACCTTGCTGCCTGGGGAACACCCGACAGCAAACATCAGCCAGACCAGGCGCAGTTACACCAGCTGCTGTCCGCTCTGCTTATTAACACCGATATCGAACGGATTCGGCTCTCCTCGCTGGGGCCGCAGTATCTGCAACCCCCATTCTGGGAGGTTTATAGCGACCGGCGTATTTGCGATTATCTGCACCTTTCGATTCAGAGCGGTAGCGTTGGGGTGTTGAACAGAATGGACCGGGGCCACGGTACCCGGGAAGTGACCAACATCGCTGACGAAGCGCGACGGCTACGTCCTGACACCGCTCTCGCCGCTGATTTCATTACCGGGTTTCCGGGCGAAACCGATGAAGAACACCAGCAAACCCGGGAACTGATTTCTGCTCTGGGATTCAGCAAGCTGCATGTTTTTCCCTACTCGGAGCGTCAGGGGACCGCAGCGGTCGACTTCCCTGACCCGGTACCCGTGGCTGTTCGCAAGGCCCGTGCAAAAGAGCTGCGACTACTCAACCTGCAACAACGCCGCCGATTCATCGAGTCACAGTTAGGTAAGCGACTGCAGGTACTGGTTGAGACCGGTGGCGTAGGCTGGAGCAGCAACTACATTCGTGTGCACACTGGAACCCATGCCGAAGGCGACATTCAGGAGATAGTGCTAAGCGAAGATACACTAGCTGAATCGGGCCACTGATTCAGACCACCCTTAAACCGACACGAGATCCCAAGTTGAGCGTCACTCCATCGCGAAATATCACCCGCAACCCGACTCGCAGTGTGCGTATCGGTAACATCACCATTGGCGCTGGGCATCCCATTGCTATTCAGAGCATGTGCGCCACCAAAACCACTGATGTTGACGCCTCCGTAGAACAGATTCTTGCACTGCAAAACGCTGGTGCCGATGTGATCAGACTGGCGGTGGATAAAAAAGCCGAAGCCGAAGCGTTGATCGCTATCCGCGCTCAGGTGGATGCCAACCTGACTGTCGACCTGCAGGAGAATTACCGCATGGCGGAGCGGGTTGCCGACCACGTCGACAAACTACGCTACAACCCGGGACACCTCTACCACCATGAAAAATCGAAGCCGTGGCAGGACAAGGTTCGGTATCTGGTCGATGTTGCCAGCAACCACGGCTGCGCCATCCGTATTGGCGTAAACGCCGGTTCGGTGGACCCGGCAATCGCAGACAAATTTGATCCACAGGACTCTATTTCACCGATGATCCGCAGCGCCCTGAACCACTGCGAGCTGCTCGACAAACTCGGCTTTGATCAGTACTGCGTATCGCTGAAAGATTCGGACCCGGACAAGGTGGTAACTTTGAATCAGCAGTTTGCCGCCGAACTGCCAGTGGTTCCCCTGCATCTGGGGGTTACTGAGGCGGGGATGCCTCCCGGCGGGATTCTGAAGACCCGCATCGCCTTCGAAAAACTGCTCGCTGCTGGCATTGGCGACACGGTACGGGTCTCCCTGACACTACCCAATGACCGTAAGGGCGACGAAGTGACCGCTGGCATTGAGATCTGTGAGGCAATCTACCGGGGTGAGCTCCTTGGTAGCAGCGCGCTACCGGGCGGTCTCAACATTATCAGCTGCCCGAGCTGCTCACGAGTCGAAAACGAGGCCTTCGTTGAGCTTGCGGAGGAGGTAAAGCAGATGACCGAATATGCCAGTGCTTACGACATCACCATTGCGGTGATGGGCTGCCGGGTCAACGGTCCGGGCGAAACGGATGATGCTGACCTCGGGCTCTGGTGCGCACCCCGGTTTGTAAACCTGAAAAAGGGCGAAGAGGGTCTCGGCGCGTTCCGCTACGATGAGATATTGCCGCGACTAAAACAGGAGCTGGATCAGCTGATTGAGTTAAAGAAATCCGCCAACAGCTGACCGCGAGGGTGGCTGATTACGATTAGCCGGCAACCTTGATCAGCCTGAATATCCGGTCATCCCCAACTGCCGGCTGTCCGCGTCCATCCCGATTACTGGTAGCGAAGTAGAGATGACCGTCCGGACCGGGGGTTAACGCCCGCAGGCGACCAAATTGTTGATGGAGCATGCGATGTTCTGACAGCGGGTTTCCGGCACGGTCCAGCTCCAGCCAGATCAACGATTCACCGACCAGCGTGGTGATGACAAGATGCTCCG
>JBPEXY010000287.1:0-8689 GCA_052031065.1 Immundisolibacteraceae bacterium
GCGGGTAATCCGGAAAACGAAACTCTGATTTTCCTGCACGGTATCGGCGGACACATGGAAGCCTACGCAAAAAATGTCGTCGCCCTGTCCGACCAGTTCCACGTTGTCGCCTATGACTATGTCGGCCACGGCTACTCGGAAAAGCTTGAAATCGACTATTCGGTTCAGGTGCTGGTCGATCAACTTGGCGAAGTGATGGATGCGCTCGGTGTCGACAAAGCCCATCTCTCCGGCGAATCACTCGGTGGCTGGACTTCCGGCACCTTCGCCTGTCAGCATCCGGAACGGGTATTACGACTGATGCTCAACACCAGCGCCGGATTCCCGATCCTGACCGAAAAGGGACGCGAGGATATGGCTGACCTGGCCCGCCTGAGTAAAGAGGCGGCTAAAGCCGGGGTCAACTACGAGAGCATCGAAAACCGGATGAAGTGGCTGTTCAACAAAAACAACTACCACATGATTACGGAAGAGCTGGTCAACACCCGCCTGTCCATCTACACCCAACCGGAAATGGCCACAGTCGCCCCACGCATCAATAAAATGATGGCGACTCACGATGACAATCTGATTCCGCTCGATCAGATCAAGGCACAGACCCTGCTGCTCTGGACCGAAGACAACCCGGTTCACGGCGTCGAAGTAGCCGAATACGGTGTCGAGAAGATCGCTGACGCGCAGATGTACGTGATGAAGAACGATTCGGCACATTGGCCGCAGTATGAGCAGCCAGAAGAGTTTAATCCGATTGCACGCAGTTTCTTTGGTAGCGGCACCATCTAAACACGCGATAACTGGCTTTGGGGCATCTGATGGTTGACCGGCGGAACGACACGTCCGGTCGATCGTTAGCCCCGGAGAACCAAAACCGTTTGTCATCTCTACACAATAGTTAAAAGGGAGAGTCTCCATGGGTTGGCTGGAAAACAAAGTGGCGTTAATCACCGGCGCGGGTTCAGGCATGGGTAAAGCGTTACTCGAACGATTTCTGGCTGAAGGCGCAAAAGTCGGGGTGCTCGAATACAGCCAGGAAAAGGCTGACCAGCTAGCACAGGAATTCGGCGACCAGGTAGTGGTTACCCAGGGCAATGTCACCGAGTATCACGACAACGTTGCTGCGGTGGAGGCTACGGTTGCGGCGTTTGGCGGGCTCGACACCTTCATCGGTAATGCGGGTGTTTTCGACTATTTTCAATCGGTTAATGACCTCGAAGGCGACAACATATCCGCGGCCTTCGACGAGTTGTTCGCAGTCAACGTCAAAGGCTATCTGCTTGGCGCTAAAGCGGCCGTCGAGGAGCTGCGCAAACGGCGTGGCAACATCATCTTCACCGTCTCCAACGCCGGTTTTTATCCCGGTGGCGGCGGACCAATTTACACCGCATCAAAACATGCGGTGATTGGGCTGATCAAACAACTTGCGCAGGAGTTGGCACCGGAGATCCGCGTCAACGGTGTCGCACCTGGCGGCATGAAAACCGAGCTTGGCGGTCTTGGCGCCATGGGCATGAAAGAGCAGAAACTCGACTCCATGCCGGGGCTGGAAGAGATGATCGAGAACATGGTACCGCTGCAGTTTGCGCCAACACCGGCAGACTACTGCGGCCCCTATGTGCTACTGGCCTCGCCAGAGAATTCCGGCCCCATGACGGGCGTGACCATCAATACCGATGGCGGCATTGGAGTTGTGAAAATTTTTGGTGACGGTTAGGTTTACCCTGACCCGCTAGCTCGCCTGTATAACCGGCAGTGCCAACAACGGCGCTGGCCGTTAGAATGCTCACAAAAACAAATGTAGTAAACATCCTTGCCTGGAGAGAATAGATATGAATTCACCGCAGAAAATGGAGCCGCTGCTCCGCTGGCCTGCCAAGGTCAATGAAATTCCTAAAGAGATTTTTGCCCGCGAAGACGTTTATCAACTGGAGCTGGAGAATATCTTTTACGGCCCGGAGTGGCATCCAGTTGCGCACACCGGCGAGCTGCCTAACAACGGCGATTTCAAAACCATCAATGTCGGTGAACGGCCGATTCTCATCGTCCGTGGTGACGACGGCGAGATCCGCACCTTTTACAATGCCTGCTCGCACCGGGGAAACCTGCTGGAAACGCGGGTCAGTGGTAACGCAGCCGAATTCGAATGCCCCTACCATCGCTGGCTGTTTGACACCCGTGGCGACCTGCGTGGCGCACCGGGAGATGACGACTTTTCACCCAGTTACTGTAAAGAGGAACTGGGCGTTCCAACCATTCGCTCCGCCGAGTATCTGGGGCTTATTTTTGTCACCTGCAGCGATGAAACCCCGGACCTGGAGAGCTACCTTGGACGGGTTAAGAGCGCGCTGCAGACCACACTAAACGGTGATGGCAGACTGAAATTACTCGGCTACCAGAAAGTACTCTACGAGGTGAACTGGAAAGCCTACGTGGACAACGACGGCTATCACGCTCCGCTGCTGCACGCAGCATTTAAACTGCTCAACTGGCAGGGTGGCCAGGGTGAGCAGTACTGTACCGAAAATGGTCATATTGGATTCGAGTCAGAGCTGAAGGTACCCAGTGGCACCGACTTTCTCAACGACCCGTCACTGATCGAATTCAAAGGCACTGATAGCTCCCGTGGTTCGGCCATTGCCAGCACCTTCCCGATTACTGTCATCACCAAACACATGGATATGATCAATATCCGTTTCGCCTTTCCACGCGGTGTTGGTAAAACTGAAGTTCATTATGGGTATTTTGCTCACATGGACGATGATGAGGAGATGGTGCGACACCGTATCCGCCAGTCCTCAAATCTGCTGGGACCGACCGGTCTGGTCTCCATGGAAGATGCGTCGATATTTCACCGCATCCACGTTGGCAACCAGACCCCCGGCAACGTCGCCTTTCAAAAGGGCGTCAAGTATGAAGATCGTATCTGGTACGATTTCAAACAAAACGACGAAGCAGGCAACCTGCCACGCTGGGAGTATTACCGGAAGACACTAGGTTTCGACAGGGAGGAACTATGAACACTTTATCCGCCGACGTTTTGCTGGCAATCGACAGCGCACAGAACGCCTATATCAATGCACTCGACAGCAAAAATATGGAGGGCTGGCTGAGCTGCTTCAGTACCGATGGTTCGTACATCTGCATCGCGGCAGAAAACGAAGCAAACAACCTGCCTATCGCATTGATGCTGGACGACTGTTATGCGCGCCTGCAGGATCGCGTTACCTATGTTGATAAAGTCTGGGCTGGCACCTTCGAGGACTACCAGACCCGCCACTTTACCCAGCGTATAGAGGCAGAATCCATCGGTAATGACACCTACCGGGTGATCACCAACTACCACATTCTCTACACCCCCGAGCAGGGGCAAACCAACGTGCTGGTAACCGGTCACTACGAAGATGAAATCGTTGTTGGTGACAAACCGCTGTTCAAATCGAAAAAAGCGGTGATGGATACCAACGTCTCACCACGCTATATCGTTTATCCGGTTTAATCCCCGATATAGACCTAAACCGCCGGGGCGTTTTCCGCCCCGAGCTGTCAAAAACCACGCCCCTACCAGGCGTGGTTTTTTTATGGCTGCCAGTTCTGCACTGAGTTTTCCGCCGAAAACTCAGTGGTGGGTTTGCAGTCCCGACCTGTCACCGGTTTAATTGCCCCATGGCCAGAATACCTGACACCTTTATCGATGACCTGCTGCATCGCGTCGATATCGTTGAGGTGATCAACCAGCGCGTGCCTCTGAAACGTGCCGGTCGGGAATACACCGCCTGCTGCCCCTTTCATGAGGAGAAAACGCCCTCTTTTACCGTGTCGGCAACCAAACAGTTCTACCACTGCTTTGGCTGCGGCGCTCACGGCAGTGCCATCCGTTTTCTAATGGAATATGAAGGGCTTGGTTTTATTGATTCGGTCAACGAACTGGCCCGCTCAGTCGGTATGGAAGTTCCGCTCGAAAGCGGCCAGGCACCCCAGGTTGAAAAAGACCAAAAACAGCCTCTATACGACCTGCTGGAACAGGCTAATCGCTATTATCAACAGCAGCTCAGATCCCACGCACAGGCGCCCACCGCTGTCGACTACCTGAAAAACCGCGGCGTCAGCGGCGCCATCGCCAAACAGTATGAAATCGGCTTTGCCCCCTCCGGTTGGGACAATTTAAAGCAGGCCCTGCGGTGCAGCGATGAACAGCTACTTGAGGCAGGACTCTCGGCCCGGGCAGATTCTGGAAAAGTCTATGACCGTCTGCGAGAACGCATCACTTTCCCGATCCGCGATCAGCGCGGTCGCCTCTGCGGGTTCGGGGGCCGCATACTCGCCGGAGATGGAGCGAAATATCTCAACAGCCCGGAAACAGCAATCTTTCATAAAGGCGAGGAACTGTACGGCCTTTATCAGCTTCAGCAAGCTGAGCGGCACCCGCGCCAGGTCGTTGTAGTTGAAGGGTATCTCGATGTCATCGCCCTCGCCCAGCACGGTGCATCCTACGCAGTCGCAGCGCTGGGTACGGCACTGACCTCGGCACACATCCGCAAACTTTTCCGGGTCACCTCCAAACTGGTGCTCTGTTTCGATGGCGATAAAGCCGGTAAACGAGCAGCAGAAAGATCCCTCGAACAGCTGTTACCGCACATGCAGGATGGCCGCCAGGCCGAATTCCTGTTTCTGCCCCAGGGCGATGACCCGGACACCTATATCCGCCGCGAAGGACTGGAAGGGTTTGAAGCCCAGCTGATGAAGTGCGAGCCGCTGTCGGAATTTCTGTTCCAGTTTCTGCAGCAAGAGTGCGACCTGCAAACCATGGAGGGACGGGCAAAACTTGCCGAGCGCGCGCGCCCCTGGGTTAACCGGATACCAAAAGGGTTTTTCCAGAAACTGGTCCGCGATGAACTCAACCGAATGACCGGCGTTGACCTGCCAGAGAACCTGGAGACAGCCAACCGCAGGGAACCCAGACCCCGTGGCCAGGCCGGTTCCACCGACGCCCTGTCAACCCCTGCACAACCCAATCGGCCGCTGCGCAAAGCCTTTGTTTATCTGTTAAACCACCCCCAACTTGTTGCGCAGATCTCCGCCGACCAGCTGGCCCTGCTCAGCGATCAGGAAGGGCATGGCATGGCACTGTTCAGGCAACTGGTAGAGTTTTATCTGCGCTCCACAGATTCCAACCTGAGCCTGTTTATAGAGCAGTTGAGCGATTCCCGGGATGCCAGCCACCTGGCCACACTCTCGCAAACAGAGCCACCCGCTGGAGACCCGGCAAGCTGGAGTGCAGAATTTTGTTCACTCATTGATGACCTGACCGGTGTTATCCATCACCAGCGCGGGCGCCTGGGTGACCATCACCGAAAACGGTGGAACCAACTTACCGATAAATTCACCAAAGAAGGTCTCTCACCGCAAGAACAGGATGAATACAGGCAACTTCGGGACCATTTCAAAGGTCAAAGCAAACAATAATCCCCCACTGGCGGCAAAAGCTGGTATTGATTTATAATTGGTCGTTTGCCCCATCCGCACCACGAGGTAGTCTCTATATGTCTCAGGTTGAAAACTCGCAGGCTTCCGAACTCAAGAATTTACTCGCCATCGGCAAAGCCCGCGGCTATCTCACCTATGCGGAAATAAACGACCATCTGCCCAGCGATGTGGGTACCGAACAGGTCGAAGATATTGTCAGCATGATCAATGACATGGGCATCAATGTCTATGACAACCCACCCGATGCTGACGAGCTGCTGCTATCAGAAGACAGCGTTTCCGAAGAGGCGGTCGAAGAGGCCGCAGCGGCACTAAGCGCGGTAGAAAATGAGGGGCGTACCACCGACCCGGTGCGTATGTACATGCGTGAAATGGGCACCGTGGAACTGCTCAGCCGCGAGGGTGAGATCGCCATCGCCAAACGCATCGAAGCGGGCCAGGAAATGGTCATTAACAGCCTGTTCGACTTCCCCCGCGCCGTCGAACACATCTTCAGCGTCAAGGCCCAGGTACTCGAAGGTGATGCCAAACTCACCAACATGGTTGCAGGATTCCAGGATTCTGGCGAACCGGACCCTGGCCCGGCCGCTGCCGCGGCGGCAGCCGAAGCGAAAGCTAAAACTGGCGACAGCGACAACGCCGAAGACCAGGACGATGATGCCGACGCTGATGATACCGACGACACCGTGGACGAGACAGAAAACACCGGTCTCGATGAAGAGGCAGTACTCGAGGTTCTCTCCGCCGCCGAGAAAGCCTACGCCGCCTACACCAAAGAGCGGGCGAAAAAGAAGCCTGTCGCCAAACAGCTCAATGCAAAACTGGCCAAATTCAAGGAAGAGATGGGCCAGTTGCGCTTCAGCCCAAAATTGATCGACGAACTGGCGCAACTGATGCAGGCGCACATTGGGGAGGTGCGTGCCCAGGAACAGGCAATCATGACCTGTTGCATCAACAACGCCAGAATGCCGCGCAAAGAATTCATCAGTCGCTTCCCGGGCAACGAAACCGATCTCGACTGGGCAGAAAAAGAGGCCCGCAGAAGGCAGCCTTACTGCGAAAAACTGAAGGGCGAAGTTGAAGAAATTCAGCGCGCCCAGCGCCGACTGGTAGCTCTGGAAGAAGAGCTGGGCATGGAGATCAAACTTCTCAAGGAGATCAATCGCGAAGTTTCCATCGGTGAAGCCAAAGCCAACCGCGCGAAAAAAGAGATGGTCGAGGCCAACCTCCGACTGGTGATTTCCATCGCCAAGAAATACACCAGCCGCGGTCTCCAGTTCCTCGACCTAATTCAGGAGGGCAACATCGGCCTGATGAAAGCGGTGGACAAGTTTGAATATCGCCGTGGCTTTAAATTTTCCACCTATGCAACCTGGTGGATTCGCCAGGCTATCACCCGTTCTATCGCTGACCAGGCGCGCACCATTCGTATTCCTGTGCACATGATCGAGACCATCAACAAACTCAATCGTGTATCCCGTCAGCTGTTCCAGAAAATGGGTCGGGAAGCCACACCGGAAGAGCTATCCGAAGCCATGGAAATGCCGGAAGATAAAATCCGCAAGGTGATGCGCATCGCCAAGGAACCGATCTCCATGGAAACCCCCATCGGCGATGACGAAGATTCCAGCCTTGGCGATTTCATTCAGGACAACAACGCCATTTCGCCCATCGATGACACCACCATGGAAGGACTGCGCAAGAGCACCCAGGACATCCTCGCCGGGCTGACGCCCCGCGAAGCCAAAGTCCTGCGCATGCGCTTTGGCATCGACATGAACACCGACCACACCCTTGAGGAAGTCGGCAAACAGTTCGATGTCACCCGTGAACGGATTCGTCAGATTGAGGCCAAAGCACTGCGTAAATTGCGCCACCCCAGCCGTTCCGAGAAAGTTCGCAGCTTCCTCGACTGATCGCAAACCGATCCAGGGGGCGGCTTCCCCGCCCCCACTCCATTCAGGGCCTGTAGCTCAGTTGGTTAGAGCAGGGGACTCATAATCCCTTGGTCGTAGGTTCGAGTCCTACCGGGCCCACCACTCCCTCACGGTCGCGCTGGACCACGACGGACTATCAGCCATTCATCTATCGATGAATGTCGCTACGCAGGGAAAAGCTTGAACGCTTTTCACCCCCCTGCTCCGCCCCACCGGGCCCACCTCTCTCTGACAGTATTTGACCAATCAGATTAGCGGTTTTTATCCGCTTCATTCTGCTCCTCGATCGCCCGCCGCCAGAGGTCTCGTAGCAGGACAATCGCCGCATCGGATTTGCCCAGCTTTTCACGGCTGCGATCAGCGTTGACGCCCTGGCCTACCATGATCAGGTAGTCCTCCTCGGTAATGCCCTGAGGACGGCGAACACCACTGAACAGATCGCGGATGATCTCCGCGGTTAACGGCAACTGCCCGGGCGGCACGATCTCTCCGCTGCGAACCTTGGCAGCCATTTCATGGGGCATGGCGAGCGAAACCAGAAAGCTACAGTGCTCGTCATCAACAGGCAGGGTGTAGAGCAGCATTGGTAGCTCAAGTGGTTTCCCTGGCATTGGAAACACGGTGAGCTGCAGCAGGCAGGGGAAGTGATAGTAGGTCTCACGCTGGTATTCCCCGCGCCCGGCCAGCACAATCATACCGGTATCGGTTTCTTTAGCGGATACCGTTGGCGTGCCATGCCAGTGCGCTTCTGACTCGCGGTGAACAAAGGCGGTATGAACCGGGTCCACGTCGTTTTCGATGGTTTGAAACCAGTTGCAATCCCACACCCCCGGTGGACGAATGCTCGCCAGCACGGTGACACCAGGGTCATCAAACGCAGCAAACCGGGGAAATTCCGGTGGCTCGCCGTTGCCAAGGTAGGCAAAGATCAAGCCATACGCCTCCTGCACCGGATAACTGGTGATGCAGACCCCTTTGGCAAAGCCAGCATCCTCTGCGGGCTGCTCGGTGCATTGACCGGTTTGGTCGAATTTCCAGCCGTGATACATACAGCGAAGGCTTTCACCCTCTACCCAGCCTGCGTGCAGAACGGTCAGGCGGTGAGGACATAGACCATCGACTAAATAGGCCTCTCCACTCTCACCACGGTAGAGCGTGTAATCCTCGCCAAGGGCACGAATCGGCCGGGTGCTGCCTGGCTCCAGTTCGCGACCGGGTAAAACCGGGTGCCAATAGCGGCGGAGAATACGGCCGCCTGGTGTATCAGCACC
>JBPEXY010000288.1:0-7559 GCA_052031065.1 Immundisolibacteraceae bacterium
ATTGCCCTGGAACGTATCAAGCCCTTCAATATCTGGCATCTTGGGTGATATCAAACCGCCACAGGCCGAGACAATATGGCGTGCACTAAGTCGCCTGCCATCCGTAAGATCGATCAACCAGGCATGGCTGTCGAGATCAAAACGGGCGCTAGCGACTTCGACACCAAAGCGAATCAGTGGGTAGATGCCATACTTGCTTGTTACCTGTCTTGTATACTGGTAAAGCTCGTTTCCCGGCGCGAAAACGCGAGACCAATTTGCGTTTTGTTCGAAGGAAAATGAATAGGTAAACGATGTAATGTCGACAGCGATTCCCGGATAACGGTTGTCGCGCCAGGTGCCTCCCACATCCTTGCTTCGCTCAAGAATCAAGATGTCTTTGATGCCATCGGCACGCAGCTGGATTGCCGCACCAATTCCAGAAATTCCCGCGCCGATGATAATGACTTCATGATCAGGAGTAACGCTGGGACGAGGGTTATGGATTGCAACAGCAGCCATATTCATGATGCAACCTCAACTATGGCGCTATCGCTAGCATTGACCGTTTGGGATGGGGCTTTGCCAACGTTATTGCTGGTCAGATACTTTCCCAGAATTCGGACGATGGTAGGGAAGTCCTGCTTTGCCTCTGGTAGCAAAAAGGTGAATACGGGCCACACGTGCGGCATATCATCGCGCTCCAGAACCTGCACGGGCACCCCCGCATCTCGCGCGCATTGTGCTGCTGCATGGGTATCGTCGCGCAGACACTCTTCGCTACTGACAGTGAAAAGTAGAGGGGGCAAGCCGGTGAAATCCGCGGTGATTGGTGAGGCATACGGGTGAGCGGGGTCCGCGCCGGCCAGATAGATATCCGTTGCCACCTCAATCATGCCATGGGAAAGCATGGTATCGCTGTCGCTATTCGCCTGTCTGGACATCAGGGTGCCTCGCGCATCCGATGCCGGCGAAATGGCGAGGGCGCAAGCCGGCATTTTCAGCAGCTGATCACGGGCACGCAGCAATGTGACTAACGTCAGGTTGCCTCCCGCAGAGTCTCCCGCAATGACCACAGGGCGAGGGTCTGCGATCAGTTCACGATACACATTAAAGGCGTCATCCGTTGCTGCCGGGAAGGGGTGCTCAGGGGCTAGTCGGTAATCCGGAAGAAAGACCCGCGCATTCAGGGCGTGAGCCAAACGGCCACAAAAGTGGTGATAGGTATCAAGCCGCCCGCCGATGAAGGCGCCACCATGCAGGTAGAGTATGGTGATTTGTGGGTCTGCGGTGCCTAGCCAGTGGCCAGCTATTCCTGCAACCTTGCCTCGCTTGAGTCGCACTCCGCGTGGCAGCAGAGAGGGGGCCAAAGGCGCGTTCATCACCCTGCGAAGATGTCTTACCAGTTTGTCCGGGTCGCGTATATCACGCTTCATGCCGGCGCGAAAAAGTAGCTTCAAAATTGTTGTAGGAATGGAGGCCATATTGAATTCCTTGCGTGTTTCGTTTCCACTAATGCGGTTTAATCAGCCAGCATTCTGTAAGCTTCGCCAATCGCGCGGGCGTATAGTCGTGGCGTCAGGCGTTTCAACCGCCAGGCAAGCCGGCCGTCAATTTGTGGCAGCATGTAAAGCTCACCTCGATCAAGGGCACTGAGGGTCTGTCGGGCCACCTGGTCGGCGTTGGTGAGGGCATAGCGGGTCATCGCTGAACGGGCAAAGTCACGGCGACGTTCAGGCAGGCGCCCATTCTCGACGATATTGGTCGGGACCACGGTTGGGCACAGGGCCGTGATTTTTACGCCGGTACCGGTCAGTTCAGAAGACAGCGTTTCGGACAGGGCCAGCACCCCCGCCTTGGTGACGTTGTAGGCGGCCATTTCCGGGGCGGACCCGAATGCGGCAGCAGAGGCCACATTGATGATGCCTCCATAGCCCAGATCGCGAAGCTGAGGGGCAAAATAATGGCAGCCGTGAATAACTCCCCATAGATTGACGTTCATGCACCAGTGCCAATCTTCAAGTGACACCTCGCCGATTGGGCCACCGAGGCCGACGCCGGCGTTGTTGATTACCAGGGTTACCGGCCTGCCGAGCAAAGGCTCGGCATTTTCCGCCAGGTATGCCATCTGTTTTTCATCGCCGACATCACACCCCAGGGCTACCGCGTGAGTACCGAGTGCTCGCAGGCTGATCGCCACCTGTTCGGCGCGCTCTTCATTGATATCGACACACAGTACCGAACCGCCTCGACGGGCAACTTCGTAAGCAAAGCTACGACCGATGCCGCTACCCGCCCCGGTGATGACAGCTGCCGCCTGAGTTGACGGGTGCAAGGGTTTCTTTTTCATGCCTGCCCCCATGCGGGTTCAGGTTGTGGCGTTTCGAATGTACCGTGTACATTGTTGGCTCGGTGGTCTCTGAGCGCTTGATAGGCCTTATGAGGGTCGCCAGTTCTTTCGTAGGCGCGTTTCCAGATCCGGATTACATCACGGTTATCGTCATCCCACGGGTGGAAAGTGGGGGAGAAATAGGGGGGCACGCCAGCGAGTACCTTGGAAAGAATGCCGGGACGCCAGAACAGGACTTTGGTCATTTTGGCGGCGGACCACAAATTCAGAATTTGACGATCCTTGTAGAGCAGATAGGTCTGGTTGCCGATCATAATGGGGAAGCCCAGGGCAATGGCCAGTAGCATGCCACTGATACGCAGTCGGTAACTGCGGTAGCCACCACCACTGGCATCGACGAAGACGTCATAACTGACGCTCTTGTGCTCGGTTTCTTCGACAAAGTGCCAGTAGAGCATGGCACGCAAATCCGGGTGGGTTTCGTCAAACAGCTCCGGGTGCTCAAGCAGTACCGAGGAAATAATGGCCGTGAAATGTTCAAACGCCGCTGCGATGGAGCTCTGCATATCGTCACTGAGGCGGTGTTGGAGTTGCTTACGGATCAGCTTGAACACGCCTTCAACCTTGTCGATGGGAACCCCGTGTTGCACGCCGATGGCGTTCATTTCATCGTGCTCACGAGCATGAATGCGCTCCTGGCGAATGAATTCTTTAGCTGCGTTCAGCACTTCTGGATCGTCAAGCTTGCCAAGCTGCCGTCTTGCAGAATTCATCACCCAGCGTTCACCGTCGGGGACGGCGGCGAGAATGGCATTCATCCAGTGAGTGGACCACGGGTCGTTGCGAAACCAGTGGCGAGCCACGTTTTCGATGTTCATGGGAAAGTGAATGTCACGGGTTACAACCTCGTCGTAACCAATCTTGCGGTTTGCCAGAGCCATTGGATCGCTCCCAAGTAAAGTGCATTCATTGGACTTTATTTGTATGACCAACCAAATTCAAGATTATAAGGTAGACAGCGTGTTTTTATCTGTATAGATCGAATAGTGCCATCGGCCAGGAAGGCTGGGCCGACTTTAAAAGGAATGCTAGAATCAAAGGCTTATAGTATGGGAGTGGCTTGTGGGAAGAAAGAAAAATCAGGTAACGCCGGTGGCGGAGGCGGATCGAGTGTTTGTGCTCGGTGCTGCAGCACGTCTATTTCGTCAAAAGGGGTTCGATAAAACCACCGTTAAAGAAATTGCCGAAGCTTGTGACATGTTGCCTGGCAGCCTGCATTACCGTTATCCCTCCAAGGAAAGCATCCTGGTAGACCTGATGCGTCTTGCGCTTGAGCAAGCCTCCACAGCTTTGTCTGAGGCTATTCGGGGGGAGAGTGAACCACTTGAGCAGTTGCGCCAGGGCATTAATGCTCACCTTGAGTTACTGGTCGGCGGTTCGGATATGGTCTATGTGCTACTTTTTGAATGGCGCTCCTTGCAGGGCCAGTCACGCAAGGAAATGATTGATCTACGAGACAGATACGAACTTCTTTGGTCTGCTATGATCCAATCCTTGTCCTTTCAAAACCTGATTCGTGCGGATGTAGATCGTGACCTTTTGCGCCTTATCGGCTTGGGAGCGTTAAATTGGGTCGCAACATGGTTTAACGAGGGCGGGCGGTATACCGTAAAAGATATCGGTGACTTTGTGTGGGTGGTAATTAAAGACGGTGTGCTCAAGCGCTAGACGATCTATTGAATGAGAAGTCATGACCAGCGCTGATTGCTGACTGTCAGCACGGCTTATGTGCCCGTCCTTTGTCTGTACTGATCAGGAGTCTGACCAAACCAGCGTTTAAACGCCCGTCTGAAGCTGGCAGTGTCATGATAATTCAACAGTGTAGCGGTTGCTTCGACCGAGAGCTGACTCTCGCACAAATAGTTTGCTGCTTGCCTGGATAGCACTTCATCGCGAATCTTTCTGAAGCTGCTGTTTTCTTTCTTGAGCTTCCGTGCAAGGGTGCGTTTGCTCATGAAGAGGGAGGCGGCGGCTTCATCTTCACTCAGTGTCCCGGGTGGTCGGGAAAACATCATTTTCTGTAGCCGAGTCCGATAGTCCGGTTCAGGGTTCTCAAGGCGCGCAAGCATGGATTCGCACTGCTGAAAGGCCAGATGATAGCTTTCATGATTGGCTGATGCGTTCGGCTTTCGACATAACTCCATTGCTAATCTTAGTTTGAAGTGATCGCAGTCGAAGTAAACTTTGCCTGGTAAATACTCCCGGTACATGTCCTGGTAGACGGGGGCTGGATGGGGGAAATGAACCTCTGATTCATACAATGGGCGACCTACGATGAACTCGCCAATTTCAAAAAAAGCCTTGATCACAGTATCTGCCAAGCAGCGCTCCACGTCGTTGTCCATTGCTACCTGAAAGCTCACAACACATTCCAGATAATCCTCAGTGTTTTGCAAGTTCACCTGAATAAAGCTTGCTCGCGTAGGCAGGAAAGTGTGAACGGCTTGCAGCGCGGTATAAAGTTCGGGGCTGCTGTTAGCAGCAAAGCCCATCACCCCATGGGTTGCCGGGGTGAGGCGCCTGCCCAACCGCAAGCCGAACTCTGGTTTACCGGATAGATCCAAAGCATTACGCAAGATCTGGATCTGTTGGGTTGCGGTGAGTCGACTCTCATCTTTGAGTAATTGCGTAACATCCACATCTGTGTTGCGCAGGAGTCGGGGCAGCCCTCGTGCACTCAGACCAAGTTCACGGGCGATAAGGCGTGAGTAGTTCGATGGGATATCAGCATCCACGCTTTGCAAGCTATCACTCTGCGTAGTTATTGCCATTAGCCTCTCCTCGGAAAGTCATTACTGTCTTTAAATGTCCCTGTCCTGTCAAGAAATGTCCTCGCTGGCATGCCGCTATATAGCCAATCTTCAGGTTAGACATAAATACTAGGAGACGCGCTGTGGGAAAAATTATCTTTATTGAACATGACGATACCGAGCATGTGACGGAATTCAGGGCGGGTTCTACGCTTATGCAAGTTGCGGTTGATAACGCCGTGCCAGGTATCGATGGTGATTGTGGCGGCGAGTGCGCCTGTGGTACCTGCCACATGATTGTTGCCGATGAGTGGTTCGGCAATACCGGAACGGTTGGTGACGCGGAAGAACAGATGCTGTCCATGACCCCGGAGCGGGCGAGAACCTCGCGTCTGGGCTGCCAGGTAGAAATTACTGAGGCGATGGACGGTATGACCGTGCATTTGCCCGAATTCCAGATGTAATCAGGGATAAAGCTATGTCAACAAAAACAAGCTCAAGCAATAGTTTGCAGACCAAGGTTTTCAACGTTTCGTCGAAAGTGGTGCCAATGCATTTTCAGATTAAAACCATGAAAATGTTGATGAAGGCAAAGAGAAAGGCCGTGGGTTCTCGCTCCACACAAATGGAGTTTGTCGAAACTCCCCTGCCTGATGTTAGCACCTTGGCACTGGAAGATATCGACACCAGCAACCCTTTTCTGTATCGACAAGATCAGTGGCGCGCCTATTTTAAGCGGTTACGAGATGAAGCTCCGGTACATTACCAGAAGAACAGTCCATTCGGGCCTTTCTGGTCAATAACGCGCTATGAAGATATTTTGTTCGTCGACAAGAACCATGAACTGTTTTCCTCTGAGCCGCAAATTATTCTGGGTGATCCACCGGACGGACTATCGGTGGAAATGTTTATCGCCATGGATCCGCCCAAACATGATGTACAGCGCCGAGCGGTGCAGGGCGTCGTTGCTCCGAAAAACCTTAAAGAAATGGAAGGGCTGATTCGTTCTCGTGCGGCGGAAGTGCTAGACAGCTTGCCTCTGGATAAACCTTTCGATTGGGTGCCGGCGGTGTCCAAAGAACTGACTGGCCGTATGCTCGCTACGTTGCTGGATTTCCCTTATGAGGATCGTCACAAACTCGTTGAATGGTCTGATCGTTTGTCTGGCGCGGCATCCGCCACGGGTGGAGAATTTACCGACGAAGATGTCATGTTTGATGACGCGGCAGATATGGCGAGGGCGTTCTCCAGGCTGTGGCGAGACAAGGAGGCGCGACGTGCTTCCGGCGAAGAACCCGGTTTCGATTTGATCAGTATGCTGCAGAGCAACGACGATACAAAAGACCTTATCAATCGACCGATGGAGTTTATCGGGAATCTGGCTCTGCTTATCGTTGGCGGCAATGACACCACAAGGAATTCCATGAGTGGTGGTGTTTTGGCCTTGAATCAATTCCCCGAGGAATTCTCCAAGCTGAAGGCGAATCCGGAACTGATTCCTAACATGGTTTCGGAAATCATTCGTTGGCAAACTCCACTGGCCAACATGCGTAGGGTGGCGACACAGGATGTAGAACTTCGTGGCCAGACCATCAAGAAAGGCGACCGGGTGTTAATGTGGTATGCCTCGGGTAATCGGGACGAACGCAAGTTTGATAACCCCGACCAACTCATTATTGATCGCAAGGACGCACGGAACCATATTTCTTTTGGCTACGGTATTCATCGTTGTATGGGTAACCGCCTGGCCGAACTGCAATTGCGCATTTTGTGGGAAGAACTGCTCAAGCGCTTCGAAAATATCGAAGTGGTTGGCGAGCCGGAGCGTGTACAGTCCAACTTCGTGCGCGGTTATTCGAAGTTGATGGTCAAACTGACGGCAAAAAATTAATGAAAAGTTTGACCGGGCTGGCGACTGAAGAATTCGACTATATCGTTGTGGGCGCTGGCTCGGCAGGGTGCGCGGTAGCCAATCGTTTGTCCGAGAGTGGCCTCTATACGGTGTTGCTACTCGAAGCCGGGCCAGAGAGTCGCCGCAACCCTTTCGTCAGCACGCCTCTTGGATTTTTGCAGTTGATGTTCAGTCGCCGTTTCAACTGGCAGTTCTATACTGAGCCACAGCGGCACATGTACGGTCGTTCATTGTTCCAGCCGCGGGGCAAGATGCTTGGCGGTTCGAGTGGGATTAACGCCCAAGTCTATATCCGTGGGCATGCCAGGGACTACGACGAGTGGGCCCGGCAAGGGTGTAACGGTTGGTCATACGCCGAGGTGCTGCCGTATTTTCGTAAGTCAGAACATTACGAGCCTGAGATGGTGCCGGATACAGAAGGGTTCCATGGTCAGGATGGCCCTCTCAATGTGGCGGAGCGGCGTTATACCAACCCGTTGAGTGCGGCGTTTGTCGAGGCCGCAGTACA
>JBPEXY010000289.1:0-3310 GCA_052031065.1 Immundisolibacteraceae bacterium
CTTATTTTCCCCTTGCCCCTTAATACCAGCTCTTCACGACGCAGATAGAAATTCCCATCCTGGGACTCCACATAGGTGCCATTGGTGCTGGTATCCAGGAGCACAAACTTGTCCCGACGCGTCTCGAGCCGGACATGTTCACGGGAAGCAAAAGAGTCGTTGATCATAATGTCGGCGCGTTTACCTCTGCCAATTGAGACTGGCTGCATAGCAAGTTCGAAGATCCGTTCCTGACCTTCAACATTGAGCTTCAACTTGTGTCGCGCACTTTCAGTTGCAGCGAACAGGCCGGTTGCGATGTGGGTGACATCTTCTTCCTGCCAGACCAGCTCGTAGATATCTATGGTATCGCGCTTGCCCTTGACCGTAAGTCTGTCAAGTAACCGGGCATTCGACTGCTGGACCGGGTTCATCGCATCCACAGTTTCCTTGGTAGTAATGATCTGACCACCTTTGGCCAGAGCCGCCATGCGCGCCGAGACATTCACCGCATCACCAAACACGTCTCCCTTTTCCTGAATGACAGTGCCGAAATGGAATCCGATACGAATGGTGAGATGGTGAAGGGTGCCATTCAATTCGACGCCGTCGGTGACATCTTCCTGGATCTGGATACTTGCCTCTGCGGCACTGTCAGCGGAGGGGAAAGTGCACATGATTTCGTCACCAATTGTTTTGATGACTGTGCCACCATGGGCGAGAATCGACTGATTCATTCGTTCCATACAGGCGGAAATCAGTGGTCGAGCAACATTATCTCCCAAAGTGTCGTAGAGCTTGGTGCTCCCACTAATGTCCGAGAATAGTATTGCAAGCTGAGGAGTTGCCATGGTGGTCGGAATTTGGCTCTATATGTCGACTGGGTTGTTTGGCTTTGTATTAAAAAAACAACTCGGCGGTTTTTGGAGGTCTCTGATCCTGCTCCCGCTCTTAAGTTGTCCTGCTCTTAATTGTGAGGCGGTAACAAAAGGTGGCGGCCCACAGCTAACATCCTTTAGTTGAGTATGATAGTTGAGTATGACGTCAAGCCCGGATTAACCATTCCGTGTTATCCACGCCAAGTTGTTTAGCTGTCTAGTTCTGCGCCTTACCAAATGAAGATCATGGCCCCCCCAAAGTGTTGCTCTTTTATAGGCGTTAAGTCAATCAGAATAGTCTTTCGTTGGCCGATTCTCAAAAAAAGAATCGTCGCAAAAACCTAGAATAACGCTAGTTGGTTCCTTCTGCCTCCAACGATATTGGCACCAAAAACAGCTCCGGGTCGATCCGTGCATCATTGAGGCTCAAAGACCAGTGCAAATGCGGTCCGGTGACGCGTCCAGATGAGCCTACCCGTGCAATCAAATCGCCCTGCTTAATCTCATCTCCGGGTGCTGCCAGTATTTCGGTCAGGTGACAGAACATTGAGACCAATCCCTGTCCGTGATCAAGAAACAGGGAGTAACCATTAAAAAAATAGTCGCCACTACCCGTAACAATCCCTGCCGCGGGTGCGTATACCGGGGTTCCGGTTGGTGCGGCGATATCGATACCAGAATGGGGTTTGCGCGGCTGGCTATTTATAAACCTGCGGCGTCCAAAGCTGCTTGAACGGCGCCCGTTGGTCGGTAGCTGCATGGCGGAAAAATCTACGCGTTGATACTGTATGTTTTTTAGCAGTGCGGAAATCTCGGCGCTTTCAGCGCGGATGCGCCGTAACGACTCGGCATCCGGTGTCACTTGGTTCTGATCGGTAATGGTGAGATGTTCGGTCGGGTAGTGCCCTGCATAGAGTTCGAAACTCACGCTATCAACCACCTGTTTACCGCTGTGAATCATCAGTTTGGCAGGAGCTGATGGGTCCTGTGATAAAGGAATACCCACTACCGCAATAGCGGCGTTGTTTTCGCGGACGACGATTACCGGCTGATTGTTAAAGAATACCTGCAGTCCGGGCTGATAGTCGCTGACATCCACCAGAGCGATACCGCCGGGGACGCGTCTTTCTGTCGGCAACCATTGCTTTAACCCCGCCAAGGCGCCGGGCGAAAAAGCGGAGGAAACAACCGCAATGATGATGAGGAGTGCGGCAAACAGCGGCGACGGAGCACCCTTGACGGGCTTTTTCCAGGCTGGAATGAGTAGTTTGCGCGAACAGTATAGGGAATGGCTGGTGTTGGCAGTTTTCAACGCTATTGGTCCCTGACAATACTATTGACCGTGCAGTGAAGCATGCCGTCACTCAGTTGTACGGTCACTTTGTCACCTGCTGCGGTTTGACCCGTGCGGGAGATAATTCGTTCGCCACTGGCATCACGAACCACCGCATAGCCGCGGGCCAGTGTGGCCAGCGGATTTAACGATGTCAGCCTGGCAGCTGCGAAACCGACCTTGCTCGCTGCGCGCTCGGTGGCTGCTGATATCGCCCGGGTGTGCCGTTTCTGGATGGTGTCAAGTCTCTCTCGATTCTGGGTAATGGTAACCAAGGGAGAAGCTCTCTGCATTCTCACCGAGGCGATGGTGAGGGGTTGTCGGCTGGTGCCCAGCATGACCTCGACAGCTTTTCTCAGCGCTTTTATTTTGAACCGCAACTGCTCTTTGGTCTGAGTCAGTTTCTGCTGCGGTGAAATCAGACGCCGTTGCTGCCAGTCGACCCTCTGCTGGTGATCCTGCAGCTGTCTGGTTGTGGCAATGCCGAGATGTTTCAGGCATTGTGAGAGCCTGTGCATCAGCTGTTCCCGGTCCGGGACCGCCAACTCAGCCGCTGCAGTGGGTGTTGCGGCGCGCAGGTCGGCAACCAGATCTGCCAGGGTCCAGTCGCTTTCATGACCGATACCGGCAATCACAGGTATCTCACAGGCAGCGATAGTTCGAATCAGTGCTTCGTCATTAAATGCAAACAGATCCTCCAGCGAGCCACCGCCCCGGGCGAGAATAACCAGATCAATGTCGGGGCAGGCCGTTAGTTGCTCGAATCTCTTCCTCAGGGTTGCCGGCGCAGAAGCACCCTGCACTTCGGTCGGGAACAAGCGGACTTTAATCAGCGGATAACGACGTTTCAGTGTTGTGAGTATGTCGCGAATGGCCGCCCCCCGTGGAGAGGTGATTATCGCCACCGTTTGCGGGTGTTCGGGCAGCGGGCGTTTCCGTTGTTGATCAAAAAGCCCCTCCTGATGCAGTTTCGCTTTTAACCGTTCCAGTTGCAGCAGCAGGCGTCCCTCGCCGGCGGGCTCGATCTGTTCCACGATCAACTGGAATTCGCTTCTACCCTCATATAGCGTTACCCGTGCTCGTATCAGCACGGCATTGCCATTTTCGGGATTAAGCTCAA
>JBPEXY010000029.1:0-1779 GCA_052031065.1 Immundisolibacteraceae bacterium
TTTTCGCCGGGAGAAGTTCATTCCCCGAGGGGGGCCGGATGGCGGAGACGGCGGGGATGGCGGTAGCGTCTACCTGGTTGCTGATGAGGCGTTGAATACCCTCGTTGATTATCGACATAAACGGCGTTTCCGTGCTGAAAACGGATCCCCTGGTGAGGGTCGTAACCGCCGTGGAAAAAGTGGTGAGGATCTGCATATTCCGGTTCCAGTCGGTACCCGCGTGTTTGATCAGGAAACCGGCGAGCCGATTGGTGATTTGACTCGGCACCAACAGCGGCTGCTGGTTGCACAGGGGGGGTTCCACGGCCTGGGTAATACCCGCTACAAAAGCAGTGTTAACCAGGCGCCGCGCAAGACTACTCCCGGCACGCCGGGAGAGCAGCGGGCCCTGCAGATGGAGTTACTGTTACTGGCTGATGTCGGGCTTCTGGGGCTGCCTAATGCCGGGAAATCCACGCTGCTAAGAGCGGTCTCCGCAGCGACTCCGAAAATTGCCGATTACCCCTTTACCACGCTGCACCCACAACTGGGGGTGGTATCGATCGAGCAACACCGCAGCTTCGTACTGGCAGACATTCCCGGGCTGATTGAGGGTTCTTCAGAAGGAGCGGGACTGGGTATCCAGTTCCTCAAGCACCTGTCGCGTACCCGGTTACTGTTGCATCTGGTCGATCTGGGTTCGATCGCGTTTGGGAATGATCCGGTAGAGGATATACGCAGCATCGAGAAGGAGCTGGAGAATTACAGCGATCATCTCGCCGCACTGCCGCGCTGGCTGGTGCTGAATAAAATAGACCTGTTACCGGAACAGGAGAGCGAGGAGCTCATCACCGAAGTGGTGCAGAAGCTTGGTTGGAGTGCCCCTTTTTTTGCAATATCCGGTGAGACCGGAGCAGGGTGTCAACGACTCGTTCAGAAGGTTCAGGACTACGTCGAAACTATTCTCAATGGTGAAAATTGAGAGGGTTTTCTCGCCTCCGAATGATGTGATCAGTTTTCGTTTGGCCACCATCTAGCACGCTGCGATACCTGGATTATCTCTATGACCAGTATTCGTTTTACCGACGTTCCATCGTCTAAAGCCTCTTTGTCAGAACTCCTCGGTGCAGGGTTTGCACGGCTGCAAGCTGGAGATCGGCTGGTAATAAAAATCGGTAGCGCCCTGCTTACCGCCGGTGGCTCCGGCCTTGATCATCAGGCGATCAGTCGTTGGGTTGCCGAGATGGTGACTTTGCAGCAGCGTGGGGTGCAGCTGCTACTGGTCTCATCCGGTGCGGTGGCTGAGGGTATGCGTAGACTGGGCTGGCAACAACGACCGACGGGCCTCAATTTGTTACAGGCAGCCGCAGCGGTTGGTCAGATGGGGTTGATTCAGCAGTATGAACAGCAGTTTAAACAGCACGGTTTGCAGACCGCGCAGATATTGTTGACTCACGATGACCTGGCAAACCGCACCCGTTATCTCAATGCTCGTTCTGCGCTAATCGCGCTGCTTGAGATGGGTGTTATCCCGGTGGTCAATGAAAATGACACAGTGGTTACTGACGAAATCAGATTCGGAGATAACGACACTCTGGGTGGGCTGGTGGCGAACCTGGTGGAGGCGCGTTTATTGTTGATTCTAACCGATCAGCAGGGCCTTTATGAGGCAGACCCTCGTCACAATCCGCAGGCGCGACTGGTGCAGAGTTGCCGGGCAACCAGTGGCGAACTCGATCAGATGGCTGGTGGTAGTGGACTGTTGGGTCGTGGTGGAATGCAGACCAAGCTGCGCGCAGC
>JBPEXY010000290.1:0-9354 GCA_052031065.1 Immundisolibacteraceae bacterium
AGCCAACGCGAAGCGGTAGCCAGCGGCCGAATTGTCGTTTCAGCCAATACCCTCGCCACCATCGCCGGCGGAGAAAACCGTAAAGGTGACGTACTCGCTGTTGCGCGACTGGCGGGGATCATGGCCAGCAAAAAAACCGCTGACCTGATCCCCCTGTGTCACCCACTCGCGCTTACCGCTGTTGAGGTTGAGCTCTGCCTCGATTCTGAATTATCCGCTGTCAGTTGCACCGCTACAGTGAGAACAACCGGCCGCACTGGAGTTGAAATGGAGGCACTGACTGCGGTACAGGTCGCACTACTGACGGTTTACGACATGTGCAAGGCGATCGACCGAGGCATGACCATTGAACAGGTGCGCCTGGAACAGAAACGAGGCGGAAAATCCGGAAATTGGGTCAGGGAATAGCCCCTCCACCATGGGGATCAGTAGCTGACCGATAGGATTGGTTTCACAGCATCAAACTACTCAGTCAGTAAACCACGAGAACGGTGCCACTGCTCCAGAGACTCAATCGAGTCGATAATGTCATCTATCGTCTTGCCAGAAAAATCGTACACCCGGTCGGTCTGACTTGGTTCGGGCAGAGGAACCCAGTCGGGCGCATGCTCAACAAATATGTGATTCCGCTCTGGCGCTCTCGGCAGTGGAGAGTCGATTGACGAGGCGTGAGGATGAAACAGCTCTGGCCATCTTGGATCCCAAACCCACAATTGTGTTCCGCACTCACGGCAGAAATTACGAAATCCGGGGCTACGCTCGCTGCGCTCTGGATCCATCCACGCCTGATAGTTACCGATATGCTCCTCGCCGGTGATCTTCAGTGACTCATAGTCACCCTGGATATTGATGCCGAAACCACCACCGCCGGCGAGTTTGCGACAGATACTGCAGTAACAATGCATATAGGGGTAAGGTGCGTGAGTCGTCGCCGAAAATGAGACCGCACCACAGTGACAGGAACCTTGCAGAAGCATCGCTTATCTCCTCCGGTAAATGATTTCGATATAGCGTACGACCACCGGCCGCATGACACCGCCAGCGCAGAAACTACCCAAGTAACAGCTCGATCAAAGCCTTCTGCGCATGCAGACGGTTTTCAGCCTCATCCCAAACCACACTTTGCGGTCCATCAAGGACATCAGCAGAGACCTCTTTGCCCCGATAAGCGGGAAGGCAGTGCATGAACAGAGCGTTTTTTGCCGCAAGCTGCATCAACTCCGGCGTCACCTGATAGGGTCCAAAATCCTCCTCACGCTGCAATTTCTCCTGCTCCTGACCCATGCTCGCCCAAGTGTCGGTCACCACCAGATCACTACCAGCCACCGCTTCGACTTTGGCGGTCCAGGTCACATGGGAACGGTTTTTCTGCAGGAAACTCTGGTCGGGCCGGTATCCTTCTGGAGTGATCACGGTAAGCTGAAAATCGAACAGCCGCGCCGCATTCATCCAGGAGTGACAGACATTGTTGCCATCTCCGATCCAGACCGCGTTTTTACCCGCAACTGCGCCGCGATGCTCCACCCAGGTCAGCATGTCAGCGAGCAGCTGACAGGGGTGACAAAGGTCCGTTAAAGCATTAATAACCGGTACCGCCGAGTACTCTGCAAATTGCTCGACCCGCTCGTGCTCAGCGGTGCGTATCACGACCAGGTCGACCATCCTTGAGATGACCCGTGCTGAATCCTCAATGCTCTCTCCACGACCCAGCTGGGTATCCCGTGGCGACAGAAATAGCGAATGACCACCAAAGTGGGCCATGGCAGTCTCAAACGAGACCCGGGTTCGGGTCGATGACTTCTCAAAAATCATTCCCATGACCCGACGCTGAAAATCGACACTGAAGTGCCCGCGTGAGACTTCGGCTTTGAGTTGCTGAGCCCTCTCCAGCAGTCGCGCGAGCTCCTGCCCGGTGAGGTCATCAAGTGTCAGGAAGTGTCTCATCAACTCTATCCGCCCTGGTTACCTTCTTCTAGCGATCTGGCTGCAGTAAATTCAACAATCAAAGCAGCCACCTGTTGAGCCAGCTGCTCCACCTGCTCTGCGTCAATAATCAGCGGTGGTAACAATCGCACCACATTCCCGCCGGCAACATTAATTAACAGCCCTTGCTCCAGTGCGCGGGTCACCAGTTCTCCGCAGGGCAGGGTCAGCTCAATACCGCAAAGCAGACCCAGTCCCCGCACCTCGACGACACCGGGGCATTCCGCGAGCAACGTGGTGAGGCGCTCACGTAGCTGTTTGCCAAGGGCTGCCGCACGCGCTGGAGCGTCAATCTCCTCCATTACGGTTATGGTCGCCAAGGCGGCACGGCTGGAAAGCGGGTTGCCTCCGAAGGTACTGCCATGGTGACCCGGTTGCATCAACTCCGTAGCGGCACCCGACACCAGACAAGCGCCTATCGGGACCCCGTTGGCCAACGCTTTGGCCAGGGTGATCACATCGGCCCGCACACCACTCTGCTGAACTGCCAGCCAACTTCCACAGCGCCCCATGCCTGTCTGAACTTCATCAAGCATCAACAGTAGCTGGTAGCGATCACACAGATCGCGTAACCGGGAAAGATAGTCGGGTGCCGGGACATTGACTCCGCCCTCACCCTGCAACGGCTCCACCAGGACCGCCACCACATCAGGATTGCTTTCGATAACGCTGGCAACGGCCTCAACATCATTGTAGGGGACGCGTAAAAAACCACCTACCAGTGGTTCAAAGCCAACATGGACTTTCCGGTTGCCGGTAGCAGAGAGGGTCGCCAGCGTGCGGCCGTGGAAACTCTGTTCAGCGACAATGATTTTTGGGCTATCAACTCCCCGCGAGTGACCATAAAGACGCGCCAGTTTAATTGCGGCTTCGTTGGCTTCAGCGCCTGAATTGCCGAAAAAAACCCGCTCCATTCCTGACAGCTCACACAACTTGTCCGCCAACTGGGACTGCAGCGGCACTTCAAACAGATTGGAGGTATGGACCAGCGTGGCCGCCTGGTCGGCGATGGCGGCTGCCACCTGAGGATGAGCGTGACCAAGATTACAGACAGCGATACCGGCTACCGCATCGAAATAGCGGCGTTGCTGGTCATCTATCAACCAGACCCCTTCGCCACGGGTGAAGGCTACCGGTAATCTGGCATAGGTTGGCATCAACGAACTGGCTGAACTTTTCTCCATAATCGGCCATCCAAAATAACAAAGGCAGCGCGTGCGCTGCCTGTTTAGGTTCCAGTAATCGGAAAAACCCTTGAATATACTCTATTCGGGGCAATATAAGGCGAAGGAGCGGTGATTTTTTTAAATTACCCGATTTTCTGTTGACGACAGCAACGCAACTTTGCATCCTGAGATTTAACGCTGGGGCTTGCGACCGGAAAGCAGGCTGCCGACACTGGATGTGATAGCCCGCTCAGGATAGATGTGGCTCAACAGGAGCCCGGGAACCACCAACAATGCCATCTAAACCGTCAACCAGAATCAATGACGATCTCGTCCTTGACGAGCAGAAAAGTGAGGTCAAACCACCACCGCTCTATAAAGTGGTGCTGTTAAATGACGACTACACACCTATGGAATTCGTTGTGCACGTGCTGGAGAAATTTTTTGGTCTCGGTCGGGAAAAATCGACACAGATCATGTTGCATGTCCATACCAAGGGCAAAGGAGTCTGCGGCGTATACACCTGCGAGATTGCGGAAACCAAAGTCGCCCAGGTCAACGACTATGCCCGTGAGCACGAACACCCCCTGAAATGTGAAATGGAATCTGCCTGATATGCTCAGCCACGAATTGGAATTTACCCTGAACCAGGCCTTTAAAGAGGCGAAAAAGCAGCGTCATGAGTACATGACTGTTGAGCACCTGCTGCTCATTTTGCTGGATAGCCCTTCGGCCGCATCCGTACTGCGCGGATGTGGCGCCGACCTGGAGCCCCTGAAAAAAGAGCTTGTTCAGTTTATCAACGAACATTCGCCTCAGTTTCCCGAGACCGCCGACGAACAGGAGGTGCAGCCGACCATAGGTTTTCAGCGAGTGCTGCAACGGTCGATGTTCCACGTACAGGCCTCGGGGAAGCAGGAGGTGACAGGCGCCAATGTTCTTGTCGCCGTATTCAGTGAAAAGGATAGCCACGCCGTCTATCTGCTGAACAAATACGGGGTCACTCGGCTTGATGTCGTCGAGTATCTATCCCACGGCCAGGAAGAGAAAGAGAGCGGTGCAACACCTGGCGGTACCGGTGGTGACGAAGCTGCTGCTGATGAAGAGAGCAATCAGACGCCACTACAGCAATTTACAGTCAACCTGAACGAAGAGGCGGAATCCGGCCGGATCGACCCACTGATCGGCCGCTCAGTGGAGCTTGAGCGGACGATGAAAATCCTCTGCAGAAGAAGAAAAAACAACCCGCTGTACGTCGGTGAAGCTGGAGTTGGAAAAACCGCCATCGCCGAAGGACTGGCGCGCCGGGTTTTTGAAGGTGATGTCCCCGACGCGCTGGCAAACGCAACCATTTACTCTCTCGACATGGGCTCCCTGCTCGCCGGCACCAAGTATCGCGGTGACTTTGAAAAAAGACTCAAAGCGGTACTGAAAGAACTGGACAGCAAAGAGGGGTCCATTCTGTTCATTGACGAGATTCACACCATCATCGGTGCTGGTGCGGCTTCGGGTGGCGTCATGGACACCTCAAACCTGATCAAACCGATGCTGGCGTCGGGAAAGCTCAAGTGCATCGGCTCCACTACCTACCAGGAGTACCGGGGAATCTTTGAAAAAGACCGGGCACTGGCAAGACGCTTCCAGAAAATTGACGTCTCCGAACCAACGGTTTCGGAAACGGTACAGATTCTCAAGGGACTAAAGAGCGCTTACGAAGAGCACCACGAAGTCAAGTACACCCAGTCAGCGCTGCAGGCTGCTGCTGAGCTTTCCGATCGCTACATCACCGAGCGCTTTCTGCCGGATAAGGCGATTGACGTGATCGATGAAGCCGGCGCTGCTCAGAAAATCATCAGCGCCAGTAAACGAAAAAAAACCATCGGCGTTGGCGATATCGAAAAAATCGTCGCCAATATTGCCAGGATCCCGCCGAAACAGGTCTCCAGCAGTGATGTCGATAAATTGAGAACGCTTTCACAGTCACTGAAAATGATGGTGTTCGGTCAGGACGAACCGATTGATGCGCTCTCAAGCGCCATCAAGATGTCCCGCTCCGGCCTTGGCCCCCAGGACCGGCCCATCGGCTCTTTTCTGTTCGCGGGTCCTACCGGCGTCGGCAAGACCGAGCTGAGCAGACAGCTAGCGAAAATCCTCGGGATTGAACTGATTCGCTTCGACATGTCCGAGTATATGGAGCGACACACCGTCTCCAGACTGATCGGGGCGCCTCCAGGGTATGTCGGATTTGACCAGGGCGGCCTGCTCACCGAGGCGATCACCAAACATCCGCACGCGGTTCTACTGCTTGACGAGGTGGAAAAAGCCCATCCAGATGTATTCAACCTGCTGCTACAGGTGATGGACCACGGCACACTGACCGACAACAACGGCCGCCACACTGATTTTCGCAACGTGGTGCTGATCATGACCACCAACGCCGGCGCGGACCGAACCTCAAGAGCATCGATGGGCTTTACGCACCAGGATCACTCCAGCGACGGCATTGAGGCGATAAACAAACTCTTTACCCCGGAGTTTCGCAATCGACTCGACGCAGTGATCCAGTTTGGAGCACTAGACCAGCGCACCATCATCAATGTCGTCGACAAGTTCATTCTGGAACTGGAGGATCAGTTATCAGAAAAACGGGTCACCATTGAGCTGGATGAAGCGGCGCGTGGCTGGCTGGCGGAACAAGGCTATGACGAAAAAATGGGTGCCCGGCCCATGGGCAGACTGGTGCAGAATGAGATTCGCCGGCCACTGTCGGACGAGCTGCTATTTGGCAAACTTGCCGGTGGCGGGCATGTTTTTGTTACCGTGAAGGACGACAAACTTGATTTGCAAACCTTCTCCAGCGATGAAATGCGGGAACGGGAAGACGCTGCAGAGCCGGCCTAACAGCTAGCAAGGCCGGTGGGAGATCCGTGTCGTTTCAGAGCGAGCACCACAGCAATCTGATGGTGGCGACAATGCACGGTAGCTCCGCGCCGCTTGATTACCGGTTTCGATAGGTAATACGGCCCTTGGTGAGATCGTAAGGGGTCATCATCACGGTGACCTCGTCGCCGGTCATAATGCGAATGTAGTGTTTACGCATCTTCCCGGAAATATGGGCGGTGACCACATGCCCGTTTTCCAGCTCAACGCGGAACGTGGTGTTGGGCAAGGTCTCAATCACCTTTCCCTGCATTTCGATGCCTTCTTCCTTTGCCATCTATATCCTCATTTAAACGTTACGTGCCTGCCTGATCACACGGTTGGTCGCGCACCACTCGGCACGCGCCATGGCGGCGACCGCCAGGCGCAATCAACGTTAAAACTTGAGTGGAGCGTCACAGACGGGCACTGAATTGCCCCGAATTTGGGCAGCGATTCTATACGAGATAACCTTTCAAAGCCATGCAGCGACCCGATGGAGGGAAAACGAGGGAGTCTTTATTCCGGCTCACCCTAACTACCAGCGGGTATAGTCCTCGCCTATTCCTGACCGGGCCGCTCTGGATAAAGCTGATCGATAACGCCCTATCCATCAGTGGCGGGAACCAGTTCGGACCACTCACCATCCTGATAGGCATGAAGCGGCCGAAACATGGTTTTGTAATTCATCTTGTCGCACGCTTCGATCCAGTAGCCGAGGTAGAGCCAGGACAGATCAAGGCGCCGACACTCCTCGGCCAGCGCCAGAACACCGTAGACGCCCAGACCGCGTTGGCGCTCGTCAGGGTCATAGAAGGTATAAGCGGCGGAAAGACCCTGCGGAACCTGGTCCACGACCGCGACCATCAGCAACCGCCCCTCATACCTAAACTCCAGAAAGGAGGTATCAATAAATTTACTACGCAAAAAGCCGAGCTGATCCTGGGCATCCTGAGTAGTGGTTTGGTTGTCGTGGCGAGTCAGCTGATAGCGATGATAAAGCTCAAGGTGCTCCTCACCGAACTCGGTTACACCAGAGATTACCTGCAGATCGGCGTTCCGCTTCAGGTTACGGCGCTGCGCCCGGTTCAACTGCATCTGAGCAACCGGAATTCGTACCGGCACACAGGCCGTGCAACTTCGGCAGTGGGGCCGGTAAACATTGTCACCACTGCGGCGAAAACCGTAATCGATCAACCGGCCATAGGATTGGCTGTCAATAGCTTTGTTGGGGTCCGCAAACAGCATCACCGCCTCTTTCCCTGGCAGGTAACTGCAATTTCGCGGTTCAGTGGAAAAGAAAAACAGCCTCCCGCTACGCGTATTAAAAATCATCATTGGAAATCCCACATCCCGCGCCTATCGGGTCGTTCAAGTAACTCTTGCAACCGTTTAAGAAAGTCGGTCCTGGGTAGATCAAACGCCCCCAGGCTGTATAAATGTGCGGAGGCCACCTGGCAGTCGATTAATTCGATACCCTGAGTGCGCAATAGCTCAGACAGCCTCACCAGCGCAACCTTCGACGCATCAGCCTGGCGCGAGAACATCGACTCACCGAAAAAGAGGCCTCCCAGGGAGACTCCATATAGCCCCCCTACCAGATTCTGATTCTCCCACACCTCTACCGAATGGGCATATCCGAGCTCATGCAGAGCGCGATAGGCCTGCCTCATCCGTTCGGTGATCCAGGTCCCCTCGCTGCCCCGGCGCGGTGCGGCACAGGCGCCCATCACCTCCTTAAACCGGGTATCGATGGTTACCGAATACCGTGGTGAACGTAATCTTTTGGCGAGACTTCGGGATATCTTGATCTGCTGCGGATCGATGACCGTACGCGGATCGGGTGACCACCAGAGCACCGCCTCCTGATCACTGTTAAACCAGGGAAACACCCCGGCCCGATAAGCCAACAGTAAATGTTCCGGTTCCAACGAACCGCCAGCTGCCAGTAACCCATCGGGCTCTGATAACGCAAGCGATGGATGCGGCAGCTGGTCGTGGAAGCAGTTATCCGCAAAGCAGAAATAACGGCCATCCAGGTCAAATGCCACACGCTTCCCCAGGAGTCGACATGGTTTTGAAAAATCGTTCGTAGCAGATCACGGCTCTGACCGGAAAGGAGCGTGATCCCGCAACAGGGAATCGTAACCTGCCACTTCACGACGCTCCTCATCAAGAAAGTCAGCCACTGCATCGCTAAATTGTGGATTCGCCAACCAGTGGACTGAATGAGTAGTACTGGGCATAAAACCGCGGCTAAGCTTGTGTTGCCCCTGCGCCCCCGCTTCATAACAGTCGATACCGGTTTCGATACAGTAATCTATCGCCGTGTAGTAGCAGGTTTCGAAATGCAGACTGTCATACTCAGCCAGACAGCCCCAATAGCGCCCATAGAGCCGATCGCCGCCACGAAAGTTAAGCGCAGCTGCCACCGGCTGCCCGCCTAACAGCGCAAACACCATAACGATGTTATCCGCCATGGTTGAACCAATCTGCTGGAAAAAGCTTTCGCTCAAATAGGCCGTGCCACCCCGTTTAAACGCTGTGCCGCGATAGAGCCGGTAGAACAGCCGCCACTGCTCCTCGGTAAGCTGAGCTCCGCCAACGACCACCATCTCGATACCAGCCTCGCGGACTCGTCTACGTTCGCGCTTCACGTTTTTCCGTTTTTTCGACGCGAAGCTGGCAATAAACTGGTCAAAATTGTCGTACCCATCGTTGCGCCAGTGAAACTGAAGATCATGACGCACCATCCACCCGCTACCGGCAAGGGATTGCGCTTCAGCTTCAGTAACAAACAGGCCATGAACAGATGACAGCCCCAGGCGCTGGGCTTCATCTATCAAATAGTTAGCAAGCACCCGCTGATCAGGGCTCTGGGCGTGGCTCTGGGCGTGGCTCTGGGCGCGGCAATCAGCCTGTATCAGCAATCTTGGTCCAGTTGCCGGGGTGAACGGCACTGCGCAGACCATTTTCGGATAATAAGGCAGCCCGGCGCGCTGATAAGCATGCGCCCAACCCCAGTCAAACACATATTCGCCATAGGAGTGCTGCTTGATATAACAAGGAACAGCAGCGACAAGCTCATTCCTCTGGTCACCCCAGACCAGCAGGTGATGGACCTGCCAGCCGGTGCCCTCGCCAACGGAGCCGCTCTGCTCCAGAGCACTCAGAAACGGATAGCTGACAAACGGATTATGATTGATTGCGAGCGCTGACCACTGTGACCGACTTACCGCAGTTAGTGATTCGACAAATTCAAAATGAGACAAGGAAACAGCCGTTA
>JBPEXY010000291.1:0-6843 GCA_052031065.1 Immundisolibacteraceae bacterium
CAAAGTGTGCCTGGTCTCAGCAACGCCCGCAGCGGCGCCGGTCGCGATCTGACCGTGTACTCAGCAAACAGCCGTTCTCTGCTCATGTCACTTTGGCACGCAGGGTGACTGCCTTGCCGCCACTGGTACAGCCCGCTCCGCTGAACTGGACTGTCGATGGGGTCAGCCTGGTTGAGTCTGTTCCAGTGGCGGGTCACCGGGAGTATCGAATCCGTGAATTCTGGCCGCTTTGACTAAATTTGTGCGCCGGGGCAGGCGTTTCGATTGCCCTGGGCGGAGAAACTCGAACACCTATCAACTGGCACGCCGATTTCACCCTGTGGGATAATTGTCGACTGTCTTACCAGTTCTTGGTTGCACTGCGATGGTGAGTAAATTGCGGTTCGGGTCGGGTTCGCCGACAGCGCTGGCTAATATTTCCGGGGGTCAATAATGGACGATAACAAAAAGCGGGCGCTGGACGCCGCGCTGGCACAGATCGACAAGCAGTTTGGTAAAGGATCGATCATGCGGCTGGGAGAAGAGGGGGGCTTTCGTGATGTGGAGGCGATCTCCACCGGTTCCCTTAATCTTGATATTGCCCTCGGTATTGGTGGCCTGCCACGCGGTCGGGTGATCGAAATCTATGGCCCGGAATCTTCCGGCAAAACCACCATTGCGTTGCAGGTGATTGCCCAGGCCCAGGCTAACGGTGGTTCAGCTGCTTTTGTCGATGCTGAGCATGCTCTCGACCCGGAATATGCCGGCAAACTTGGGGTTAATCTGGACGACTTGCTGGTGTCCCAGCCAGACACGGGAGAGCAGGCGCTGGAGATCACCGACATGCTGGTGCGGTCGTCAGCACTTGATGTGGTGGTTGTCGACTCGGTGGCCGCGTTAACCCCGCGTGCAGAGCTTGAAGGTGACATGGGTGATTCCCATGTTGGGCTGCAGGCACGCCTGATGTCCCAGGCGTTGCGTAAGCTGACTGGCAGCATCAACCGCGCCAACACCATGGTGATTTTTATCAACCAGATCAGGATGAAAATTGGCGTCATGTTTGGTAGCCCGGAAACTACCACAGGTGGTAATGCGCTGAAATTCTATTCGTCGGTCCGACTCGATATTCGCCGCATCGGCGCGATTAAAAAGGGTGACGAAGTGATCGGTAATGAAACCCGGGTGAAGGTCGTAAAAAATAAGGTAGCGCCGCCGTTTAAAGTGGCTGAGTTTGAGATTCTCTACGGCGAGGGGGTCTCCCACGAGGGCGAAATTATCGATCTGGGCGTTGACTGTGGCATCCTTGAAAAATCAGGTTCCTGGTATAGCTACAATGGCGAGCGCATCGGGCAGGGCAAGGATAATGTACGCAATTTCCTCAAAGAAAACGTCGCTATGGCGATGGACGTTGAGGAGCAGATCCGTAGGCAGTTGTTGCCTTCCGCCAGCGCCAAAACAGCTGCTGAAGATGGAGAAGGCGCGGCCGAGAAGACGCCGGCTGGCGTTGAGTGACCGACAGCGACCCGCAGGAGTTTAGCGAGGCCTATAACCGGACACTGGGGCTGCTGTCGCGGCGTGATCACTCGGCAATGGAACTGCGCCGCAAGCTCAGCTCGCGGGGTTACGATGATGATCTCGTTGAACAGGTGCTGGAGCAGCTCGAGAGTCGTGGCCTGCAATCCGATGAGCTCTTTGCGCGTAACTATGTGCAGTCAAGGCGTGGCCGTGGATTCGGTCCGGTGAAAATAGCTGCAGAACTTCGTCAGCACGGAATTGACCGCCAGTTGCTCTCTGATCTGGTCGACGAACGTGACCGGGGCTGGCTGCTGGAGTGTCAGCGGCTGATGGAGCGCAAATTTTCCAGAGCGACCGGAGCCGTTGACCGCAAAGAGAAACTGCGCCGCAGCCGTTTTCTGCTGCAAAGGGGTTTTCCGCCGTCGATGGTGTCGCGGCTGCTCGATGGGTCCAGTCATGACGATTTTGAATTTGATGAATAGCCGGTTGGTCTGCTGGCTACCGTAGATGGATATTCTGGCCTGATATGAGAGTGGATTAACCAATGAGTGAACTGAGCAGCGGCGAGGCGTTGCGCGAAGCGTTTCTGGAATACTTTGCCCAGCGTGGCCATCAGCGGGTGGAAAGTGCTTCCCTGGTGCCGGCCGATGATCCTACCCTGTTGTTTACCAACGCCGGTATGGTCCCGTTCAAGGGGCTGTTCCTGGGTCAGGAGCGGCGCGAATACAACCGTGCCACCAGTTCACAGCGCTGTGTCCGCGCCGGTGGTAAACATAACGATCTTGAAAACGTCGGCTATACCGCACGTCACCACACCTTTTTTGAAATGCTCGGCAATTTCAGTTTCGGTGACTATTTCAAGCACGATGCCATCCGCTACGCCTGGGAATTTCTTACCGAGGTGATCAAGCTTCCGCCAGAACGGCTCTGGGTTACCATCTTTGAAGAGGACGACGAAGCCGCCGCCATCTGGCTGGATGAAATCGGCGTGGATCCGCAGCGTTTTTCGCGTATCGGGGCCAAAGATAACTTCTGGAGCATGGGTGATACCGGCCCCTGCGGGCCCTGTACCGAGATCTTCTATGATCACGGTGAAGAGATTGCCGGCGGTCCGCCTGGAACTCCGGAAGAGGATGGTGATCGCTATATCGAAATCTGGAATCTGGTGTTCATGCAGTATGACCGCCAGGCGGATGGCAGCCTCAAACCACTGCCAAAACCCTCCGTCGATACCGGCATGGGTCTGGAGCGGCTGGCGGCTATTCTGCAGGGCGTGCACGATAACTTTGATACCGACCTGTTTGTCCCGCTGATTAAAGCAACAGCGGAAATTCTCGATGTCCCGGCGGATGATTCACGCTCCCTGCGGGTGATTGCCGATCACATCCGCTCCTGTGCGTTCCTGATTGCCGATGGTGTTCTGCCCTCGAATGAAGGGCGCGGCTATGTGTTGCGGCGAATCATTCGCCGCGCCGTGCGTCACGGTTCGCGTCTGGGAGCGACAGAGCCTTTCTTTTTCAAGTTGGTCGCGCCGCTGGAACAACTGCTCGGCAACGCTTACCCGGTGCTGACCCAACAGCGAGAGCAGGTCGAGACGCAGTTGCAACTGGAAGAGGAACGGTTTGCTGCGACTCTGGAGCAGGGGATGCAGATCTTTGAGCGAGATGTTGCCGAACTGGAGGGTGACAGGCTTCCCGGAGAATTGCTGTTTCGCCTCTATGATACCTATGGATTTCCGGTCGATCTGACCGCAGACATCGCTCGTGAGCGGGGTTTGCAGGTCGACATGGAAGGTTTTGAAGTGGAGATGGAAGCGCAGCGGTCGCGAGCTCGCGCCGCAAGTGGTTTTGGCGCTCAGCAGAAACTGGTGGTCGATGCAGGGCTTAGCAGTGAATTCACCGGCTACGAACACGACCAGGAAAGCGCAAAGGTCATTGCCATCTACCGGGACAACCAGGCGGTGCAGAGTGCTGCCATTGGCGAGCAGGTAATAATCTTTCTTGACCGCTCGCCCTTTTACGCCGAGTCCGGTGGTCAGGTCGGTGATCACGGCGCTCTGATTGCCAACGGCTGCCATTTTGCCGTAACCGATACGCAGAAATATGGTGAGGCCATCGGCCACGCTGGTGTGCTCGAGCAGGGTAGTGTGATGGTAGGTGATCAGGTCACCGCGCAGATTGGGACTGCAGAACGCAGCTCCACGGCAGCCCACCACTCGGCGACTCACCTGCTGCACGCCGCGCTTCGAAATGAGCTGGGTGATCACGTTACCCAGAAGGGCTCGCTGGTTGATCCACAGCGGCTGCGATTTGATTTCTCCCACGGTCAACCGGTCAGCGGGGAACAGCTGCGTCGAATAGAGGCTGCTGTGAACACCCAGATTCGCAACAATGCGCCGGTCGAGGTCACTGAGTCGACGATGGACGAAGCCCGTAATCGCGGTGCAATGGCTCTGTTTGGCGAAAAATATGGCGATACCGTTCGCGTAGTCGGTATGGGGGACTACTCAATCGAGCTGTGCGGGGGCACCCACGTTCGGGCTGCAGGTGATATCGGGTTTTTCAAAATTACTGGTGAATCTGGAGTTGCCGCTGGGGTGCGGCGGATTGAAGCGGTTTGTGGTGAACAGGCTGAACAGTGGGTGGCTGATCAGCAGCAGATGGTGGAGCAGGTGGGCATGCTTCTCAAGACCAGCGGGGATCAGCTCATGGAGCGGGTCGCAGGGCTGCTTGGCCAGAACCGAGAATTGGCTGCCGAGGTGGAAAAGCTGAGAAATGCCTCTGCACAGCAGGCGAGCGGTCAACTGCACGAACAGGCCATCGATGTGGGAGACATCAAAGTGCTCGCCGTCCGTCTTGATATGGAGCCGAAAGCGTTACGTGAGGCGGCAGACCGACTAAAAGACAAGCTTGGCAAAGCCGTGGTGCTGTTGGCCGCAGTCGATGGTGAAAAAGTTAGCCTGGTTGCCGGCGTGAGTAAGGAGATCAGTGGCCGGCTGAAAGCGGGTGACCTGGTCAACCTTGCCGCCCAGCAGGTGGGGGGTAAGGGGGGTGGTCGTCCCGATATGGCGATGGCCGGTGGCAAGGAGCCGGATAATGTCGAAAAAGCGTTAGCCGTCGCTTTACCCTGGGTAAACCAATCACTCTGACTGAACGGCTGCTCGGTGGTGCAGAAAAACTCTGCCAACCGTGACAGATCTAGAAGGCGAATGGATGCTCTTCAGAGGCCATTTGCGCAGTTCCGACAGGAACCGTTTTTGTTAACAATCGAGTCAAAATGTCCCTAATCGTACAGAAATTTGGCGGCACTTCCATGGCCGACCCCGACACCATTGGCCTAGTTGCCGACAGAGTGGCCCGGGCCAGTAAAGAATCGCAGGTCGTCGTCGTAGTGTCAGCCATGTCTGGGCAGACCAATAAACTGGTGGAGCTGGCCCACGCGGTGCAGGAACGGCCCGACAAGCGTGAAATGGACGTGCTGCTGGCTACCGGTGAGCAGGTGTCGATCGCCCTGCTGTCGATGGCGCTGAAACAGCGCGGTGTCGAAGCCCGTTCCTTCGTTGCCAGTCAGGTAAAAATCAAAACCGATCAGGCCCACGGTAAAGCACGCATCATCTCTATCGATCAGCAGGCAATCAATGTAGCACTCAAAGCGGGGCAGGTTGCCGTTGTCGCTGGATTTCAGGGCATTGACGACAACGGCAACATTACTACCCTCGGCCGTGGTGGTTCTGATACTTCCGCAGTGGCGCTGGCAGCGGCGCTCAAAGCCGACGAATGTCAGATTTATACCGATGTGGACGGTGTCTATACCACCGATCCGCGTATCGAACCGCGTGCCCGCAGGCTGGAGCAGATTACCTTTGAAGAGATGCTCGAAATGGCCAGCCTGGGGGCCAAAGTGCTGCAGATTCGTTCGGTAGAGTTTGCCGGTAAATACCAGGTGCCGCTGAGGGTTTTATCTACCTTTACCGAAGGCCCCGGCACCCTGATTACACTAGAGGACCATCAGATGGAACAGGCGTTGATTTCAGGCATCGCGTTTAACCGGGACGAGGCAAAAATTACCATTCTCGGTGTACCTGACCGTCCCGGAGTCGCTTATGCCATTCTCGGCAGGGTGGCAGAGCGCAATATTGAAGTCGACATGATTATTCAAAACACCGGTGCGGACGGTCTAACCGACTTTACTTTTACCGTCCACCGAAACGACTTTTCCGATACTCTGGCTCTACTGCAACCCGTCGCTGAAGAGCTAGGGGCGCAAGGGATTAACGGAGATGATCGCATTGTTAAAGTGTCTGTGGTCGGTGTCGGCATGCGCTCTCATGCCGGGATTGCCGCGTCCATGTTCGAGACGCTCAGCAACGAAGGCATTAACGTGGAGATGATCTCTACATCGGAAATCAAGATTTCGGTAGTGATCGATGAGAAATATCTAGAGCTGGCCGTGCGCGCACTGCACCGAGATTTTGAATTAGAAGAAGCTTAAATAAACTGACCGGGTGGTCGGTCAAAAGTTACCTAGGCTATTGATTTAAAAATAGTAATCTCTCAGTATGTCTTTCGGAGGAGATACTCGGCCCGGTTTCAGGACCGATCAATACATTCCAGGGAGAGAGAATAATGCTGATATTGACCCGCCGTGTTGGTGAAGCCGTGATGATCGGTGATGACATAAAAATATCGGTGCTGGGCGTTAAAGGCAATCAGATCCGTCTCGGAGTTTCTGCGCCGCGAGAGGTGGCGGTTCACCGTGAGGAGATCTATCAGCGCATTCAGCGCGAAAATGGGGCTGACGGAGAGGGAGATTGGGAGCGGCTACAGGCCGTTGCCAGCAGTGCCGACTGATCTTAAATAACCACACTACCGGTGGTTTTTGCCTTTACCGGCGCGGCGCGCAACGTTATCCTATGCGCCCCCGGAGAGATGGCCGAGTGGCTGAAGGCGCTCCCCTGCTAAGGGAGTATGGGTTAATCGCCCATCGAGGGTTCGAATCCCTCTCTCTCCGCCATTTAACTATCTGATAGATATAAATAAAAAATAGGTTTGTTCGGTCCATTGGCTGTTATTTGGCTTTGTTATCACCAAAGCCTGTCTAAAGCAGACAGATGGCGACCGATGGGCTTCAATCGGATTGACGCAACGGGCCTTTTTTAGAGATAATCGCCGGCCTTTCAGGTCCAGACATTCAATTAAAGAGCAGCTGTAGGGTAAACCAGGGTTTGACGGCTCCGTTCACACTACCTACTGTTCTAGTCTTTATAAGTGCGCGCCCGTAGCTCAGCTGGATAGAGTACCTGGCTACGAACCAGGCGGTCGGGAGTTCGAATCTCTCCGGGCGCGCCAT
>JBPEXY010000292.1:0-10535 GCA_052031065.1 Immundisolibacteraceae bacterium
ACCCCCGTGGACGTCAATATACTGGGCGAAATACCGTCCGGGCTGGAAACCGGTGAAATCACCATCACGATACTCAGCGACGCTAATGGGTATCTGATCCCGAATCCATTCAGTGATTCCCCATCGGCTCCCCGCTATGCCCTGCTTAATATGGACGCAGCAATGACTGCAGCAGGTCAAGAACCCAATGCGGCTCTCAGCCAGAACCTGCTTAATGTGCAGGTAGCGGGTTTAGCCGTTGTAAAGGATGGTGTACTAGTACTGGATGCGGTCAGTGTGGTTGAACTTGAAGTACTGGGCCTGGAGACGGCATCCGGTCTGCTCTCATTCCGCATGGAGGCCTATCAAAACCAGCGCCAAGCGCCTGCCCCAAGCCAAGACACTCGACCCTTGCAGCTTCAGTCTTGGGCACCGGGAGAAACGTTCCAACCCAATGCAAGGCCTGGTGACCCCGTTATCCTGAACTTCAACAAACCATTAGACCCAGCTTCGGTGTTCCTTGACGGTGCCGTACAGGTTTCTGTTGATGATGTAGTAAAGACGTACCCAATACGTCACGATGGAGCCACGATCATCATCGCAGGAGATATCCTTCAACACGGAAAAGACGTCGAGCTCACCCTCACCAGCCTGCTCCGAGATACGCAGGGAAACCCGCTCAACCAGGACCAGACACTCAACATCCGCCTACCGGACTTCGTGCTTCCCAATGGCAGCACCAATGAGCTACGTGCACCACTTGTCGCTGCTGTTTTTCCCGGTTACCCCTGTGCGTTAACCGATGTCGATCTTACCGGCGAAAGAGAGACTTGGCGCAATGGCCGATGTGTAGGAGGTAAAAATAGCGACCCGCTCTATCCTGTACCGAATATGTTCAAGGATTTTAGTATTCGAGTCATCTTTAGCCGCAGTATCGACGGCGACACGGTTAATGATCAGACTTTTGTTGTTGAACACTTCGATACCAACAATAACGCATGGGACCCCATCAATGGTCGTCTCAAGGTGCTTGCCCAGCGAATAGAGTTTCTCCCGAACAACCCGTGGCAGATTGGCGAGCTTTATCGCTACACCCTGCACTCCGAGCAAAACTCGCCTGTTTGTGGCACCAATGCCATATGTTCAACCGATGGTGCACCGCTACAAACACGTCAAATCTCTCAGTCCAGTTCCTCAGCCCCAGAGCTTAGAGAAGGAGGTCCAGACCTAACCAATCACTTCGTTGTAACAGGGGAAGAAGACCGGATCACCCGTGTGTCGTTACGCTCTCTGCCGGTTGCGGATGTTAACGCTAATCTTAGTATCGATGACAACGAGCAAGGTGCGGTACCCGATGGTAACGGCGGTGCCATTGCCGATGCCAACTACCTACAGCTTAGGCTAAAAAGCAAATCGGGAGTAATAACCCATGCCAACATTGGCTGTGGTATAGGCGACGATTGCCCGGAAAAGAAATTTTCCTTTGTCGGGTCAGGCGCCTTGCAAGCCGGGGTAAGCCAGTATGAGCCGGATGTCACCATCAACCGACGCCTCATCGACAGCGACCCAATGACATCAAATGAAGTCACCGGCGCCGTCATTGCCAAAGTCTTCCCTACCGTTCTCTCAACGACCAGTGTCTTTCTGGAAGCTCGCGCACTGGGATTAATCACAATACCGCTGGACACCGGTCCTCTGGTACTTCGATTGGCATACGAAAACAATCAACCCATTACGGGCTATATCACCGAAACCCCGGATGGCCCCTGGTTCAGTACTACGTTTGATCTCATGGTGGATGCACCAGAGTTAGAACCACGGCTAATTATAGAACTCGGGCATGACATCCGCAGCAAAGTAATTACCGGAGTCACCCTCGAAGGCCCCCTGCGCTTTGTCGATGATGGTCGTCTGATTCTCAAAGTCCGTAACCCCGACCCTCTCATCATACCGGCCAACATTGATCTCTTGGGAATCGGCTTGGCGGGTGTTGAGCTGGAAGTCCCCCCCCTCGGCGTAGATCTGACCTTTACCTTTTTGCCGGTAAAAGATTTTTAATATATTCCCCTTGTGCTAACGCACTTTCATGCCCCCTTTATGGGGGCTTTTTTCTGTCCTCACCGTATGCCACACCGCTGAATGATCATCAATATCGTCAAATAGGACTTTTCTTTGTGTAGAAGAAACGCTAATATTTGGTTGTTTGGCCAAATAAATAAATGCCTATAATGATGCATCCTCACGACAGCCTCGCAAGCCTTGCCTACAGCGATTCAAAGCACTCACCGGAATCTGGCAGGGATATACAGTTCCCGGGAAACGGCGGGTTGGTTCTTAGTGCAACCCAGTTCGGGGACCCGAAGTCACCGCAGGTGCTTTTGCTGCATGGCGGCGGACAGACCCGTCATGCCTGGGCGCACACGGCAACAGCTCTGGCCAGATCAGGGTACTGCGCTACCTGCATTGATGCCCGCGGTCATGGTCAAAGCCAGTGGTGCCCTGAAGGGGATTACAGCGGCACCGCGCTGGTATCAGACCTCCGCGCCATCATCCAATCACTTCCCACATCACCTTATATCGTGGGAGCGTCAATGGGCGGACTGACGGCCATGCTTACCCTTGGGGAGGAGCCCCCCTTGCCCTGTCGAGGTCTGGTACTGGTGGATGTGGCCCCACGGCTTGAGACCAAAGGCGTTCGCCGGGTGATTGAGTTCATGCGCCGCCACCCTGACGGTTTCGACTCTCTGGATCAGGTTCAGGATGCCGTGGCTGCCTATAACCCAACACGAAAAGCACCATCAAGCTCACAGGGCTTGCGAAAAAACCTCCGCCAGGACGCTAATGGCCGTCTCCATTGGCACTGGGATCCTGCGTTTCTTGATCATGCGGTAATCCCTGAAGCAAATGAAGGCATGTTCGGCCGAGCGCGACTCAATCTTGCAGCAAGCAAACTCAAATTACCGATATTACTCATCCGCGGCCATCACAGTGATGTACTCAGCGAAGCAGGAGCCCAGGAATTATTAGCCCTCGTGCCACATGCCAAGTACCGAGTAATCCATCAAGCAGGTCATATGGTAGCGGGTGACCGCAACAGTATTTTTACCGGAGCAGTGCTGGACTTTCTTCAGCACCTTGACCCGCAAGGAAATCACATACGCTCCACCGATCGGAGACTTACACCATGAAACATAAACACCTCGACGTGCTGATCATTGGCGCGGGCCTTTCCGGCGTCGGTGCGGCTTGTCACCTAAGCCGCAAGTGCCCAGATCTACGCTATGGCATCCTTGAGCGACGCAAGCGCGTTGGTGGCACCTGGGATTTATTTCGCTATCCCGGCATCCGTTCGGACTCCGATATGTTCACACTCGGCTATAACTTTCGGCCTTGGACAGACACCAAGATGCTTGCCGATGGCCCCTCTATTCGCAATTACATCGAAGAAACCGCTGAGCATCATCAGGTCCACAAGAAAATTCATTTTGGCCTGAAAGTCACTGCCGAGGACTGGAGCAGCGAATTCAATCGCTGGACGGTTACCGCGTTGAACGAGGAAACCGGTGAAGAAGAAGTTTTCACCGCTGGGTTTGTCCTCAACTGTACCGGTTATTATAACTATGACGCCGGCTACACACCGAAAATTCCTGGAATCAATCGCTTTGGCGGCGACGTAATTCACCCGCAGCACTGGCCAGATAACTACGACTATACGGGTAAGCGAGTTGTCGTGATCGGCAGCGGCGCCACCGCCGTAACACTGGTGCCCGCGATGACCGACCGCGCTGCGCATGTCACCATGTTACAGCGCTCCCCTACTTATGTTGCCTCCGTCCCTGAGCAAGATCTCATCTCGAAAAACCTGCGCCGAGTACTGCCAGAAATGCTTGTTTACCGCATGGCGCGCACACGCAATATCCTGCTGCAGAGAACCGTATTTAACCTATCGATTCGTAAGCCCAAAGCGATCCGCAGATTACTGCTGGCCGCTGCTCGCAAACAACTGGGGCCGGATATCGACATGAAGCATTTTCAACCTCACTACAACCCATGGGAGGAACGAATGTGCGCAGTTCCCAAGGGGGATCTGTTCAAGGTGCTTCGTGAAGGCAAGGCTTCCGTGGTGACGGATCATATAAAAAATGTCACCAAAACCGGTATAAAACTGGAATCTGGGGATTGGATACCTGCCGATATTATCGTCACAGCTACCGGTCTGGATTTGCAAATGTTGGGCGGCGCAGAGCTACGTGTTGATGGTACGCACGTCAATCTCTCAAACACCATGATGTACAAAGGCTTAATGCTTGAAAAAGTGCCTAATATGGCACTGGTCTTTGGCTATACCAACGCGTCCTGGACCCTCAAGGCAGATATTGCCTCCGAATTTGTTTGTCGGCTTCTCAAGCATATGCGCAAGACAGGCGCAGAAAAGGTGACCCCTATCGACGAGGAAGGGTGTGGCTCTGATGTCAACTTTCTCAACCTTCGCTCTGGCTACATTCAACGTGCTGATGACCGCCTGCCACGCCAAGGCAACAAAGATCCTTGGCAAAACCTCAACGATTATCTTCACGACCTGCCGGCGCTTCGTTATGGAAAAATGAATGATGGCCACCTTAAATTCGAAACGACAAACCTACATAAAACGAAACGCAATCTCGTCCAAAAACTTCTGAGCAACACACTCAATATAGAGGCGCAACGATGAAATCATTTTCAGGAAAAGTCGCGGCGATCACTGGCGCCGGGTCGGGCATCGGGCAAGCCACGGCGATTGCTCTAGCAAAAGAAGGCTGCCACTTAGCGATCTCTGATATCAGCGAAGAAAGCCTAGAGAAGACGGTCGAATTACTGGCAGGCTACGCCGTCAACATCAGCACTCATGTTGTTGATGTCAGCAACAAAAATGCGGTTTATCAATACGCGGAAGATACCGTATCAACACACGGAAAAGTAAATCTCATCATGAACAATGCCGGTGTGGGACTGGGTGAGACCGTCGAGAACATGAGCTATGAAAACTTTGAATGGCTGATGAATATCAATTTCTGGGGTGTCGTATACGGTACAAAGGCATTTCTTCCCCATCTCCAGAAAATAGGTGAAGGCCATATCGTCAATATCTCCAGCGTTTTCGGCATTATCGGTGTTCCAACCCAGTCAGCCTACAACGCCGCAAAATTTGCTGTTCGCGGATTTACAGAATCATTACGTGAAGAGCTGGATATCGCGGGCGGCCTTGTCAGCGCGACTTGCGTTCATCCAGGTGGAGTAAAGACCAACATCGCGCGTAATAGTCGCATGGGAGACATGGGCAGCATGAACATGGGCGACAAAGAAGAGATTGCCAGCATGTTCGAAAAAATTGCCATGACCACACCCGAAGCTGCCGCTAGAACCATCCTGAAAGGCGTGCGGAAAAACCGGCGAAGAGTTTTGGTAGGCGGTGACGCGGTCATGCTGGACACCACACAGAGACTGATACCCACAGGCTACCAACGCTTGCTTGAAATTATGTTTAAAAAACAGCAAAGCAGCAAAAATAAAAAAACGCATCAGGGCATGGCCTGACATATTTCTCTTTAACTATCACATTATTGATTGGAGGCGATATGCGCTCGTCTAATACGGTAAAAAGCATTAAGAAACTCAGCGGCGCGCTGGTGGGCATTCCACCGCGTCATATCAATTTTCAATTTCCGGATTCCATTCCAAAGTATTTTTATGCTGGAAATGCCACAGCAACGACTTTCTTTGCCATGCTCTCCGGTTTTTTCCCACCTGGTGAACGCTATTTCATGGAGTCCGTTAGACACTTTCGTGGTCAGGTTAAGGACGAATCTCTACGGGCGGCCATATCGGGCTTCATGGGGCAAGAGGCCATTCACGGACGAGAGCACGACAGGCTGAACCAGATTCTCGCCGAGTACGGCTATGACATGCAGTCGCCAGATCGGTTTGTCAAAATTGGCTTGGCCATACTAGAGAAGTTGCCGCCGAGCACTCGGCTAGCCGCCACCACGTTTATGGAGCACTTTACTGCGCTTCTCGCCGAGCAGCTACTTGAAGACGAGAATTTTGTACGCCAGGCAGACCCTGAAATGATCAAAATATGGCAGTGGCATGCGCTCGAAGAGCTGGAACACAAATCTGTTGCCTACGACGTATATGAGCTTATTGGTAACAGCCGTACAGAGCGCGTGGCTGCAGCCCTCGCCTCGATGGTCGTCTTGCTGCCGATGCTGGGCATCACCTGGAGCTGGATGCTTGTCAAAGACGGCCAGCTCGGCAACATCAGCGATAATGTTAAAGGTCTGAATATTTTGCTAGGTCGTAACGGGTTTGTATCGCAAATCCTTTCGCGCCTTCCTGAGTTCATTCAGCCGGATTTCCACCCTGATCAACATGACACCAAAGGGCTGGAAAAACTGTGGCGTGAGAAGTTGTTCGCTGAAGGTGGCCAACTGCATGAGCTGTATAGCAATCCGGCGGCATAATAATGCTCAAGGGGGTTTAGGGAACCTCTGAATAGTTGACGACTCTGTCACCACCGTTTGCTAAAAGACACACAAAAAAATGCCGGAATTGCTTCCATGCAACTCCGGCATTACACCTTTTATAATAGCTTTTCTCTAGCCGATCTTTATTGCGCATCCTCTAGAATAAATTGTGCCGCTCGCTCGCCAATCATCATACATGGCGCGTTCGTATTACCACTGATCAACAGTGGCATGATCGAGGCATCGGCGACACGCAACCCCTTCACACCGTTTACCCGCAGACGGACATCCACCACCGCTTTTTCATCACTACCCATTCGGCAAGTGCCGACGGGATGGTAGATTGTTTCAGCGCGCTGGCGAATATCCGCGTCAATCTGGTCATCACTCTCCACGCTGGAAGCCGGTTCGTCATCACCGCCAAAAGCAGAGCTGAAAGAATGACTGTGAAACACTTTTCTGGCTAGTTTCACGCCTTCACGGAGCACAAGAATATCGTCAGGATGAGAAAGATAGTTTGGGTCTATCAAAGGCGCAGCAAATGGATCGCTATTGGCCAATCGAATCTGTCCTCGACTCTTAGGCCTGAGTTGGCACACATGAATCGTACAACCAAACCCTGGCGTCAACTGACGTCCATGATCTCGAAGATAAGCCGGTAAAAAGTGTAGCTGAGCATCCGGACGATCCGGCTCGCTGAGCAGGCTGACAAAAGCCCCCGCTTCCGCCGCGTTACTGGCAAGAAAGCCGCGCCGATGACGAAAATACTGGTAGAAGGCACTAATCAGCCGAGGTATAAAAAACGGTGACATGCCGATTGATTGACGGCTTTTGTCCTTGATCATGACGGTCATATCAAGGTGATCTTGAAGGTTCTCCCCAACTTCCGGCGAGTCTTGCAAACAGGTGATGCCGATTTTCGATAGGTGCTCTCGCTCTCCAATACCCGACAACATCAGCAACTGAGGGGTATTGATCGCCCCACCGGACAGGATGACTTCTTTGTTCGTACCAATGACCGATTGAGCACCATCACTATCACAAATTTCGACGCCAATCGCCCTGCCGCAATCCAGTAACACCTTGGTTACCTGCACATCCGTCATGATGTGCAGGTTATCGCGGCCACGTGCAGGATCCAGGAAAGCACGCGCGGCACTCCATCGGCGCCCTTCTTTTTGTGTTACCTGAAACCGGCCAAAGCCTTTCTGTTCCGGCCCGTTAAAATCATCGTTTCGGGTATAACCCAGCTCTTCACCGGACTTAATAAACAGCGGGGTTAACGGGTTAACATCCCTGACTCGGGTAACATTCAGTGGCCCACCCACACCATGCCAATTGTCAGCGGAGTATTGTTCATTGTTTTCATGTGCATTGAATACCGGCTGCACATCTTTCCACGCCCACCCTGTTGCGCCTTGCGCTGCCCAGTCATCATAGTCTTGTTGTTGGCCTCGAATGTAGACCATGGCATTGATTGAGCTGCTGCCCCCCAGTGTTTTTCCTCGCGGCCAGTAGAGGCGCCTTTTATTAAGGTGACTCTGTGGCGCGGTGTCGTAGCCCCAGTTTCGCTTTCCTTGTTTAATTAGACCGATGAGTCCAAACGGAATATTAATAAAACCGCTATTATCGTGGGGGCCGGCCTCAATAAGACAAACGGAATACTTGCCGCACTCGCTTAACCGGTTGGCAAGAACACAGCCCGAAGAGCCCGCCCCCACGACGATAAAATCAAACGACTTCATTTTGCTTCTCCCCCGCCTGAATAAACCGTGACATGTGGTGCTCTCGGTCGCCATGACTCAATGATGCATGTGTCACCAGACGGAAGTAATGGCCAATGTTCAGCTCTTCCGTAACACCAACGCCACCATGGATCTGGATACCTTGCTGAGTGATACCAACGGCCTGGTTTGCGTAGTAAGCCTTTGCCGCCGCTGTCGCGCGCCCGCGCTCACAGACGTTTGCGCTCTCTCCTTTTACTGACACCATCAAGAGCATGGATTCCAGCTGCTGGAGATCAATAAACGCATCAACAAGGTAGTGCTGGATTACCTGAAAACTGCCAATCGTTGTACCAAACTGTTTACGCGTTCGAGCGTATTCCAGAGTGGCCTGATACAGCTCTCGGCAGGCGCCGTACATACGTGCGCAGTCCAATGCGCACAGATAATCGAACCAGGCAGAAACCGCTTGCTTTGCCGCATCACCACGACACAAAACCATTTCGTCTGTGATGAGCACATCATCAAGCGTCAAACTGGCAGCACGGCTTCCATCGAGCAGTCGATATCTTTCAACGTCACAGGCGTCGAAAGGTAGCGCGACAATGACCAACTCATCACCAGACATAGCGGAGACGAGAACGGTGTCTGCAACGCCACCATCAGACACAACGTGCTTCTGCCCGGAAAGTCGTTCTCCGTTTAGCCTCAAGGAAGGGTTCAGCACGTGATAACCGGCATGCCGGTCATAAAGACCGCAAGCCACACGTGCCTCACCAGCAATAATGCGATCAAGCAACGACAAGGATGTTGGCGTATTGGCGAACTCCAATAACTTGCCGGGGGAAACAATTAAATCGACAAAAGGGTCAAGACAAAGCGCGGCTCCTAACTCCTGAACAATGGCGCACACGTCAAGCAATGAGCCGCCATACCCTCCAACAGATTCAGCAAACGGAAGGCCAAACCAACCCAAATCATTCATGGCCTGCCAGCGATTCGCTTCAAGGTGATTACTCTCATTCAACTGTGCAATGTAGGTGTCAAATGAATAGTTGTCTTTAAGATAACGGCGCGCGGTATCCGCAATCATGGTGGTATTTTCGGGTAACTTGAAATCCATTTTTCACCTCACAATCCGAGCAACATCTTCGCCAACACGTTTTTCTGGATCTCGTTAGATCCACCATAGATGGTGCACGCACGCAGGAAGTTATAGCGGCGACTGGCCTGATTAAAAATTTGCTCCCCAATGGGCTCCTCGTTATCCCATGGCAAAGACATCAAACCTCCGATTTCCACCATCGCCTGGGAAACCCTTTGCTGTAGTTCCGTGCCTTTGATTTTCAGTCCTGACGATTCTGGGCCGAACGGCTTGCCTTCATCTGTGGCAGCAACGGTGCGAAAGTTGGTGTATTCCAGTGCCATAAGATCGACTTCCAAGCCAGCCAACCGACGCACCGCCAACTGCTTATCTGTTTCCGTTGGTAGCGCATCGATAGCACTTTTAAGGCGATTGATTTCGTAGTGAATATCCGCCACACCGGCAATGGTGGTGCGTTCGTGGGTAAGAAGAAACTTGGCAATGGTCCACCCCATTCCTTCTTGACCCACCAAATTTTCCACAGGCACTTTCACGTCGGTAAAATAGACTTCGTTAAGGTGATGATGCCCATCAATTGAATAAATCGGCCGTACTTCAAGCCCGGGGGTTTTCATATCGATCAGCAGGAATGAAATACCCTGCTGCTGTTTCACGGTGCTATCCGTTCGCACCAAGCAAAACATCATGTCTGCCCAATGGGCCTGTGTCGTCCAGATTTTTTGACCATTAACCAAATAATGGTCGCCATTACGCGTGGCTCGCGTTTTTAACGAGGCCAGATCTGAGCCCGCATTGGGCTCAGAATAACCTTGGCACCATAGCGTTTCGCCACGCTGAATGCCGGGCAACCACCGTTCCTTCTGTGCTTCAGAACCAAAGGTATATAACACCGGCCCAACCATGGCCACACCAAAAGGACTTGTTGGCGGAGCCCCTGCCGAGGCGCGTTCCTGATCGAAAATATACCGCTGGGTTGCGCTCCACCCTGGGCCACCAAATTGTTCTGGCCAAGTAGACGTGAGCCAACCTTGACTGCCCAGCAAACGCTCCCATCGTTGCTGCATATTCTTGTCTGGCATCGCTCCTCGGGCAGTACAGCGCCGAATATCATCAGGCACATTTTCCTTCATCCACTGCCGGATACTCTTACGAAATTCTTTTTCGTCATTACTGAAATCCAGATTCATGGAAGCCTCCAAGCCAATAAATTTCGCAATACAAGGT
>JBPEXY010000293.1:0-6514 GCA_052031065.1 Immundisolibacteraceae bacterium
CGAGAACTCTCCACCGCTTGATATCAATTCAGCCTATTGCAATCTTTTGCAATGCAGCCATTTTGCTTCTACTTCCGCGGCGGCGTTGGTTGCTGAAGAGCTGGTTGGGTTTATATCCGGATATCGGCTGCCGAAACGTGCAGATACCTTGTTTGTCTGGCAGGTCGCGGTAAGTAGTGAGGTCCGCGGTGTGGGCGTCGCCGGGCTGATGCTGGATGAAATAATCGACCGTCCCGCCAATCGCGGTATCACCTGGATCGAAACCACGATCACTGCTGACAACGCTTCGTCATGGCGAATGTTTGAGCGTTTTGCAACGAATCACAAGGCGTCGACCACGAGTCGATTGATGTTCGAGAGTGGGCGTCATTTTCAGGGCGCACACGATAGCGAACATTTGCTGCGGATCGGGCCGCTAAGGCGCGCGGTTCGCTAAGTTCTGAACACCGGGTAGGCTAGGCCTTTGTCTGCCTGCTACTCAGAATCACTTCACCCCTTAAACCATTCTGCCTTTATAAGGAGAACCATGAAGATATTTGACGAAATCGAGTCCGAAGTACAAAGCTATGCGCGCGCTTTCCCCAGGGTGTTCCACAGAGCTGTTGGCGAGTTCGTGTTCGATGATGAGGGTAATCGCTATCTCGATTTTCTGGCTGGAGCCGGCACCCTTAATTACGGACACAATAATCCGTTATTCAAGGAGCAGATGCTCAGTTACATCGCGGCGGACGGCATCACTCACGGTCTCGATTTGCATACACGGGCTAAAGGAAATTTTCTGGAAGCGTTTAGCGAGAAAATTCTTCAGCCTCGCGGTATGAACTACACGGTTCAATTCACCGGCCCAACTGGCACCAATGCTGTAGAAGCAGCTTTAAAAATTGCCCGTAATGTTACTGGACAGCAGAACGTTGTCGCGTTTACCAACGGTTTTCATGGCGTCAGCCTCGGGTCGCTAGCTGTTACGGGTAACGCTCATCACCGCGATGCGGCCGGAGTTGCTCTGAATGGAGCCCATCGGGTCCCATACGACGGCTATCTTGGAAGTGGCATTGATACCACAGCCTACCTGGACAAGCTTTTTGCTGACTCTAGTAGCGGCATTAATTCGCCCGCTGCGGTCATTGTGGAGACGATTCAGGGGGAGGGGGGTATCAACGTTGCCGGTCTCGAGTGGTTAAGGAATCTACAGGCGGTCTGTAATCGTCATGGCGTGTTGCTTATCGTCGACGATATTCAGGCGGGCTGTGGCCGTACCGGTGATTTTTTCAGTTTTGAGGCCGCAGGGATTCAGCCCGACATTATTACCCTGTCGAAGTCACTATCAGGTTACGGACTACCGTTTGCGGTTGTGTTAATGAGGCCCGATCTGGACCAGTGGAAGCCTGGCGAGCATAACGGTACTTTTCGCGGTAACAATCTGGCATTTGTGACTGCCAAAGCCGCCATTGATCACTACTGGTCTGATGACGCTTTCTCCCTGGAGGTGAAGAGAAAGGGTGAGCATATCTCTCAGCGTCTGGATGCCATTGTCGATAAGTACGGCGAGGGCAGTTTCACTAGTCGCGGACGGGGGATGTTTCACGGAATCAATTGTGTTAGCGGAGGCTTGTCCAGTGCAATTACGCAGCTCGCGTTCAAGAAGGGGCTGATTATTGAGACCAGCGGAGCAGATGACCAGGTGGTCAAGTTTCTCTGTCCGTTGACTATCACCGACGAGAACCTTGATCACGGTATCGATATCGTCGAAAGCGCCATTGCTGAGGTCTGTAGTGGCGAAGCAGTCATACCAAGTGAATCGGAATATTTTTCCGATCAAAAGGCTGTTTGTGCCTGACTTTATGGTCAGCTGCCAGGGTCCTTAGGGCACGTCTGTAATCGTCATTTCAACCATCGGTTAACCAAAATACACCGCAGGAAAATTCATCATGATAGTAAGGTCGTTAAAAGACGCCCAAAACAGCGCTCGCAGAATTATTTCTCCAGATGGTAACTGGGAAAGCACTCGTCTGTTGCTCGCGGACGATGGAATGGGGTTTTCGTTCCACATCACCACAATATATCGTGGTGCTGATTTCGAAATGCACTATCAGAATCATCTGGAGTCTGTTTACTGCATAACAGGCCAAGGAGAGGTTGAAACCACTGCTGATGGTGAGATTTTCCAGATTGCGCCAGGCACCCTTTACAACCTTGATAAGAACGATAAGCACGTGTTGCGCGCCTTCTCTGAGATGACCCTCGCCTGTGTCTTTAACCCTGCGTTGCAGGGTACCGAGGTCCACAATGCTGAAGGGTCGTATGATCTGATAGCCGGCGCCATCCAGGAATAATCGGGGCGTCTGGTTATGCAACTACAACACTCTTCAGCAGCGCGGAGTAGTGATGATCGCTATCCGTCTCGCCGTGCCGAGGAAGGTAGGCTTATCAAACGGCATGATCCAGTGGTCTACGCGGCAGGTGGTGCTGATGCACCGCTCAGTGAAAGCTTGGTCGCTGACTATGATCGGAAAGGCTATCTGGTTCTCGAGAATTTTCTGTCAGAGCAGATGGTTGGCTGTTTGCAGAATGAACTTTCGCGGTTACGTTGCCTTTCCGAATACGAGAAAGGACCTGAATGGATTTGCGAACGTGGCAGTGGCGAGCTGCGATCCCTGTTCAGGGTTCATCAGATCAGCGATGTTTTTCGTCAGTTGGCAAATGATAGGCGACTCGTCGATATCGCTCGTTATTTATTGGCTGATGACGTTTATGTTTATCAGTCACGACTCAATTACAAACCGGGTTTGCATGGCAGGGAGTTTTACTGGCATTCAGATTTCGAGACCTGGCATGTTGAAGATGGCATGCCGGCGATGCGAGCTCTGAGCGCGAGCGTGATTCTGACTCCCAATAACGCTAACAATGGGCCCTTGTTGCTGATTCCGGGTTCTCAGCATCAATTCATTGCCTGCTCGGGCAGTACGCCGCCAAACCACTATAAGAAATCGTTGGTGCAGCAGCAGTATGGGGTGCCGGGAGATCAGTTCCTAAAACAAATGGCGGAGCGGGATGGTGTTGTTGCAGCGACCGGTAATCCGGGTACCGTAATCCTGTTTGATTGTAATCTTATGCATGGTTCCAACGGCAATATCACGCCATACCCAAGGAGTAACGCGTTCATCGTGTATAACGCGATTAGCAACCGCCCGGGTGCACCCTTCTGTGGTCGGGAGCCGCGACCGGAGTACCTGTGCACACGCAAAAATATTGTCCCGATCGTGCTCTCCAGAGCCGCTGATTAGGAATTTGCCGTCAGCCAAAACTGCAGTGCCGGCCCAATAAATTTAAAGATTATCAGGATTGCCTTCACCATTAGCATGTCAGTATCACAATCAAAACATCACACCGTCGAGAAAATCGGCGGCACCTCAATGAGCGATTATCCAGCGGTCAGGGATAACATCATTCTTAGAGATGGGGACCATCAGAAGCTTTATCAGCGAATATTCGTGGTATCTGCTTATGCAGGTGTTACCAATAGCCTGTTAGAGCACAAGAAATTCGGTTTGCCGGGTGTCTACGCTCTGTTCGCGACCGGTAAGAATAATGACCAGTGGCGTAGCGCGTTGCAGAAGCTGAGGTTTGAATTACATGAAATCAATGGCGGTTTGTTCGGGCGGTCAATAGGGTTAACAGAGGCGAATCAGTTCATTGATCAGCGTTTAGACGCAGCGGAAAGATGTCTAGAGGATTTACAAAGCCTTTGCCGCCACGGTCACTTCTCTGTAGTCGATCACCTGCAAACTGTAAGAGAGATGCTAGCCAGTATTGGCGAAGTGCACAGCGCCTGGAATACTTCACGATTGCTCCGGAACGAGGGTGTTAATGCCTGTTTTGTTGACCTGACTGGCTGGCATAACGACCAGCATGCAACTCTGGACCAACGCATAGAGCGGGCGTTCACTGACATTGACCTGAACTCTGAGCTTCCAATCGTAACCGGTTACGCGCATACCGATGCCGGACTTATGGCCAGTTTCAATCGCGGTTATAGCGAGATGACTTTTAGCCGCATTGCCGTTGTAACTGGTGCGAAGGAGGCCATTATCCATAAGGAATATCATCTCAGTAGTGCTGATCCGCAGTTGGTGGGTGACCATCAAGCAGTGCCAATCGGCCGGACTAACTATGATGTTGCCGACCAATTGGCAAACCTGGGGATGGAGGCTATCCATCCGAAGGCTGCTAAAGGCCTGCGTCAGAACGACATTCCGTTACGCATCAAGAATACCTTCGAACCTGACCATTCGGGAACCGCGATTACCCGCGGATATATCAGTGATACGCCCTGTGTCGAAATCATCGCTGGTCGAAAAGGAATCTATGGGCTGGAACTATTCGACCAGGACATGGTTGGCCAGATCGATTTTTATGATCGTGAAGTGCTTGCTGTGGTGCGTCGCTTCAACGCTGAGATCGTCGCCAAAGACATGAATGCCAACACACTGACCCATTACCTTGCCACTAACCTCAAAACCGTAAAGAGGATACGCAACGAGCTGGAAGGGCTATATCCTGACGCCGAAATAGATCAGCGCAAGGCGGCGATTGTCTCTGCTATCGGCAGCGACATGCAGGTGCCTGGAATCCTCGCTAGAGCGGTAGCTGCTCTGGCTGATCAGCAGATCAATTTACTCGCGATTCATCAATCTATGCGTCAGGTCGACATGCAGTTTATTGTCGATGAAGGGGATTATGAGAACGCCGTCAAAAGTCTGCATAAAGCATTAGTCGAGGTGCATGATCATGGGCGAGCTATATGCGCGGCGTGATTGCCGCGAGTCTGCTGTTTATCAGCTTTGGGTGTAGCTTCGTTGTTTTTGCGGAACAACCGGTTAGTATGGCGGATGTGGCGACCGAGGATAAACCGTTCGGTGCACGCATAGCGAACTCCCCGTTTGTAGAGCTTTATGTCCTTGAAGAGCTAAAACAGCTCCGCCGGGAGATGGCGTCTCAGCGAGCTGAACTGATTCAGCAGGTGGTCGATCGTGAACTAAGTTCCGTTGATCGGGGAGTGACCTACGCTACCGACACCATCACCTATTTTTTCTATCTGATTGCGGCGGCCAGCTCGATATTGGTACTGGTCGGCTGGACGTCGATTCGGGATATTAAGGAGGGGGTTCATTCGAACGCGGACCAGCAGGTAACGGACCTGGTTACCGCGTATGAAAAACGCCTGCGATCAATCGAAAACCAGCTCACTCTGAAGACCGAAGAGATAGAGGAAAACCGCGAGCAGATTGCGTTGACCCAGGAAGTGCATTCATTGTGGCTAAAAGCGGGGCAGGAGACCAACGTGCAGAGTAAGATTTTCGTCTACGATCAGATTCTTGCGCTGCAGCCTAAAGATACTGAAGCTCTGAGCTACAAAGCTGATGCGGTACTTGAGCTGCAAGAAGCGCAGTGGGCGGTCAATCTCTGTAATCAGGCGCTAGCCTTGGATCCGGAGCATAGCCATTCCCTATATCAGTTGGCCTGCGCATATGCGGCCCTGGGTCAGCCAGACGATGCGGTCAGGTATCTCGAACAGGCGCTGCAGCTAACGGATGTCTATCGTGACTCACTGTTACAGGATCCAGCATTGACGCCACTGCATGACCATGTGGTGTTCCAGCGTCTGGTCAATGCGGAAATCTGTCGCCGCGAATCAGCGGGGTAAGGCGCCTGGTCTGTCGGCCTGAACCGTATCCGGGTGGCGCTAAATTCTCAGTCGTAGCGCATGAGTCCAAATGCCCTTTACCGCAAGGATGTGTTGGCGATTCGGGGGTCATTTCGGCCAGTGACCAAGGTTTCTGTGGACATGATCGAGTGCGGGTTGCAGCCGTTTGTTGATGTTGAGGGGGTGGATGAGCGCAACGTGATGGTGATGGCGGAAATTACCATGAACACCGTGGTTTCTGGTGGCAAAGTCGATTCGAAGGAGTTTCTGGCACGGGTCGATATGCTCAACAGTCTCGGATACAACGTGCTGATTTCCGATTATCTGCGTTATTTTCGTCTGCGGGCCTTTTTTCGGCGTTACACGCAGAAGCAGATCGGTATCGTGCTCGGTGTTCCCAACGTCCGCGATATTTTTAACGAGAGTTATTACGATGGCCTGGAGGGCGGTATTCTCGAAGCCTTTGGCAAGTTGTTTCCGGATAACACTCGGCTTTATGTCTACCCAATGCGTGAACCCGGCACCAGCGAACTGACCACTGCCGACAACCTCCATCTGGATGAAAGTATGGATCTGCTCTACCAGCATATGATCCGCAATGGCCTGATTCTGCCCCTCAAAGGTGCCAATGAAGAGCTGCTGGATATTTTCTCCAGAGACGTGTTGGCTAAGGTCTCTGCCGGGCCGGGAGACTGGGAAGACCAGGTCCCTGAGTCGGTGGTCGAAATTATTACCAACCGCGGCCTGTTTAACTACGATACCGCCTGAGTGTTGCGCGGCCTGACCTTATGGTGTGGCGTGCTATTGCTG
>JBPEXY010000294.1:0-8891 GCA_052031065.1 Immundisolibacteraceae bacterium
AGTAGGGTGCTAACCGCCAAAGTCAACCCGATCGAGTGCTGAGTAGATTGTCGCTGGTGGGCTGAGAGGATACTGTTCAGATATCCGCAAAGGTCTGCCGGGCCGGATGTTACGGATTAAATAAAACGCCGTGCAGTGGCGGATAGGGCGGTTGTAACCGGCCGGGTCGGTCAGTACCATTAGCCGTTTTTTATTATGGAGATCACGGATGTTCCGTGGCAGTATCGTAGCGCTGGTCACGCCGATGGCTAGCGATGGCTCCGTCGATTTTGACCGGCTCTCAGCGCTGATTGATTTTCACTGTGATGCCGGCACCGAGGCGATCGTGGCAGTCGGTACAACTGGCGAGTCAGCGACGCTTGAGTTTGACGAACATATCGCGGTGATTCGCCATGTGGTTGAAGTCGCTGCTGGCCGGCTGCCGGTTATCGGTGGCACTGGCGCCAATGCTACCGCTGAAGCCGAGCAGCTGACTCGCGCAGCCGCCGAGGCAGGTGTCGACGGCTGCCTGCTGGTTACCCCCTACTACAACAAGCCGACTCAGGAAGGTCTCTACCGTCATTTTCGTCATCTTGCCGAAACCGTGGCGATACCACAGATTCTCTATAATGTGCCTGGGCGTACCGCGGTGGACATGCAGGTGGAAACGGTATCGCGGCTTGCTGATCTGGAAAATATTGTCGCGCTAAAAGAGGCATCCGGTAGCCTGCAGCGCAGCGCTGAACTGGTGGATCGCTGTGGTGATCGAATCGCGCTGCTGAGCGGTGATGATGATCTTGCCTGTCAGCAGATGCTTAATGGATTTGCAGGGGTGGTTTCTGTCACCGCAAATGTTGCACCGGCGTTGATGCAGAAAATGTCTGCGGCGGCGCTCAGTGGCGATGCTGAGCTGGCAGGACAGCTCGATAGTAAACTGTTCGGGCTGCATCGTGATTTGTTTCTCGAATCGAATCCGATTCCGGTGAAGTGGGCGGTCGCGCGTATGGGACTGATTGAGAGCAGCATACGTCTACCACTTACCGAATTCTCAGCGCAGTACCATAGTGCTCTGGAGCAGTCGATGCGGCTGGCAGAAGTGCTCTGACGTAGTGTTTTAGTTACTCCCTGGAACCGTACCCGGTCCCCCAAAATCAATCTTGTATTGACCCACCCCTTGTACAACAGGACAGCTTAATGACCCGATTTCTCAGTGCCGCCAGCCGTACCGGTTCTATTGCCCTGGCAGTGATTTTGATCAGCGGCTGTGCCAGGATTGAATCCTTTGTTACTGGTGATCCAACAGAAAAGGAATACAAGGCAGCGACCAAACTCCCTCCGCTGGAAATTCCGCCGGAAATTAGCCGCGTGCCGGTCACTGGCGGAAACGCATTGACCATTCCCGGGGTTGATGAGGAAGAGATTGCCTATTCGGCGCGCCATGGTGCAGTTTCTACCGGCCGAAGCCGCAACGTGGAAGCGGTCTCCTTCCTGCAGCGCGATGAGCGTGGCGCTCCGACGTTGACTATCAGTGGTGGTTTTTCCACTGCCTGGAACGAGGTCAACGGGGCGCTTGGAAAGCTGGGTATAAAGATCGTCGGCCGTAACCGTGAACGCGGTATTCTGCGTGTCGAGGTGCCGGTGGTTGGCGAGGTGGATCGTAGCGTAGTTGATCGCCTGACCTTCTGGAATAACGATGAAACCCCGCTGGCAGTGATGCAGATGGTGGTGGAGAACCTCGGCGAACCGACCACTCTGGTACGCATTTTCGACGGGAACGATCTCGACAGCTCGGCAACAGCGAACGACCTGCTGGACAGAATTCACCGCCAGCTCAGCCCGGAAACCACCGCATCCAAAGCGGCTACTGCCGGGGCTGCAGTGTCCAGGTTCGAGTCTCAATCAGTTCCCGAAGCGGTAGCAACGGTCGCTGATTCCGGTCGTCGCTATCGGCTTGATCGTAGTGCTAGCGCTCCGCGCATTCTCTCTGCCCAGGAATTTCCCCGCGCATGGCGAGAAGTTGGACTGGCGCTGGAGAGCGCGCATATCACTGTTGAGGACCGTGACCGATCTCGCGGAATTTATTTTGTCGAGCAGCGTCTTGCTCCACAACAGCGTAGCGGCATGTTTTCGCGGCTGAAATTCTGGGGTGATGATGAAGGCGAGCTGATCAAACAGCTGGTGGTGATTCAGCCGCTGGAGCGCGGCGGTAGTCAAGTAATGATCTTTGATGAGGATGAAAAACTGTCTGCTGCCGCCGCAGCTGTTGATCTGCTGGAGCAAATTCAGCAGCAGTTGCCCTGACGGTCTGGTTCGACCGGCAGCACCGGGTGTAAGCCGGTAAATGATGCGTTGCGCCTCTTTAGGTAGTGGCAGCCGTGGCAATGCGACGGTTGTTGAAAGCGGTACTACACGGGTGCTGGTCGATTGTGGGTTCAGTGCCCGTGAGACCCGTCGCCGGCTGCAGCGCCTTGATCTGGACCCGGACAGTCTCAGCGCGATACTGGTAACCCACGAACATCGCGACCATATTGCCGGGGTTGGCGTTGTCGCCCGTAATCTTGGACTACCGGTCTATATGACCGCAGGCACGGCACGAGCCGCTGAGTCGCTGGTGGCTGAACTGCCGGAACTTGTCGAGTTTGGTGTACATGAGCCGTTCGAACTGGATGATCTCAGGATTGAACCCTTTCCCGTACCCCATGATGCCCGTGATCCTGCGCAGTTTGTTATTGTCGATAGTGACTGTTCGGTGGGATTGCTGACTGATGCCGGCCACGTCACCCCAGTGATGCGTTTGGCGCTGGCGGAAGTCGATTTTCTGATGCTTGAGTTTAATCACGACCAGCAGATGCTGCGTAATGGCAACTATCCGCCGGCCCTGATCGCCCGCGTCGATAGCGATTATGGGCACCTCAATAACGGCCAGGCGGTGGATCTGCTCAATGGATTGAACGGTAACCACTTAAAAGGGGTGGCGGCGCTGCACCTGAGTCAGGAAAATAACCATCCAGAGCGGGTTCAGCAATGTCTCAATGAGGTGCTAAAAGCCGATGTTGATGGCGTCGCTCCGCACACAACCATTGCCTGTCAGAATGAGGGTTTTGGTTGGTTTAATGTTCGACAAAGTTGAAAAAAAACAATTAGTTAAATAATTAATTTAAAGTAATTTATAAAATTGATAAAGGTAGCCCATGTCTTCTAATGCCTCTTCCCCGGCCAAAGGTGCCGAGCTCTATCGCGGTAAAGCAAAAACTGTCTATACCTGTGATGACGACTCTCGGTTGATTCTCCATTTTCGCAACGATACGTCAGCCTTTGATGGCGAGAAAGTTGACCAGCTTAATCGAAAGGGCGAGGTTAATAATCGTATCAACGCCCATGTCATGGAAAAGCTAGAGCAAGCTGGGGTTCCTACCCATTTTGATCGACTGCTGAGTGGCGAAGAGTCGTTGGTAAAACGGCTCGATATGCTGCCCATAGAATGCGTGGTGCGTAACATCGCCAGTGGCAGTCTCTGTAAGCGACTGCCGATTGAAGACGGGCTGGAACTGGAGACCCCGCTATTCGAGTTTTTTCTGAAGAATGATGAACTGCATGACCCCATGGTCAACGAATACCATATCCGTGCCTTCGGCTGGGGAACCCAGGAGCAGATAGAAGAGATGCAGCGGCTCACCTTCAAGGTCAACGACATCCTCAAACCGATGTTTGCTGACATCGGTATTCTGCTGGTCGATTACAAACTGGAATTTGGCATGTTTGAAGGTCAGCTACTGTTGGGGGATGAGTTCACTCCGGATGGTTGTCGACTCTGGGATGCGGAAACTCGTAAGAAACTCGATAAGGACCGGTTCCGCCGTGATCTGGGAGACGTAGTCGAGGCCTACGAAGAGGTGGCGTTGCGCCTGGGTGTGCCCCTCGCCTGAGAGGGCTGAAACGTGTCTCAAACTCCCGCTTTTGTCCGGTACGATTTTTCTGGCAACCAGGCGTGGCCGGATTTTCGTTTGCAGCAACAGGGTCAGCTGCTGGCAGAGCAACTGCCCGGTTTAACTGATCTGCAAGCGACCGACCACTACTTCTGTGAGTTCGACCAACCGCTGACGGATAGTCAGCAGCAGAGGTTGAGTGAAATCGTTGTCGGTAAGGTCGATAAGTCGGCCTCTGCCATCGAGTTGTCTGGATTTGAAAAAGCTTCTGTGCTGGTCATTCCCCGTGGCGGCAGCCAGTCACCCTGGTCCAGTAAAGCCACAGAGATTCTGCGACTCTGTGGTTTTCATTCTCTGCAGCGTATCGAACGCGGCACCCGCCTGACCTTAAGCGGGGCCAATGCTGATGAGCTGCTGGAATTTGCCAGCAGCGGCAAGCTCGCGATTTACGATCGCATGACCGAACAGCTGGTAGCGGCCGACTTCGACCCGGCGATTATTTTTCAGCACGCTGAGGCGCCACCGTTGCAGACCATTTCGGTTCGAGAGCAGGGTGCGCAGGCGCTGCATGAGGCCAACCAGCAGATGGGGCTGGCGCTTTCCGGTGAAGAGATCGACTACCTGCTCGATTTTTATCTGCAGGCAGGCCGCGACCCGACAGATGCTGAGCTGATGATGTTCGCGCAGATAAATTCCGAACATTGCCGTCACAAGATATTTAATGCGAGCTGGGAGATTGACGGCCAGCCGCAGGCCCACTCCCTGTTTGAGATGATTCGTAACACCCACCAGCAGCATCCTCATGGCACGGTGGTGGCCTATAGCGACAACAGCTCAGTGATCGAGGGGCGTACCGGCAGCAGCTTTGAGCCGGCGGCGGACTCTGTCTACCGCAGTGAAAGCCAGCTCAACCACATTTTGATGAAGGTTGAAACCCACAACCACCCCACGGCTATTGCGCCTTTACCTGGTGCTGCAACCGGTTCCGGCGGCGAAATCCGCGACGAAGGAGCCACTGGCAGGGGTTCTCGGCCGAAATCGGGACTGGCGGGGTTTTCCGTGTCCAACCTGCGGATACCTCAGGCACTCCAGCCGTGGGAACAGGAGTACGGCCGACCTGAGCGAATCGCCTCGTCGTTGCAGATCATGATTGACGGGCCGATCGGTGCGGCAGCGTTTAACAACGAGTTTGGCCGGCCGAACCTGAGCGGCTACTTCCGTACCTACGAACAGCAGGTCGACGGCATGGTTCGCGGTTATCACAAGCCGATCATGATCGCCGGCGGCATGGGCAATATCCGCGCCGATCAGACCGAGAAATTTTCTGCCGATGCCGGCGCGCTGGTTATCCAGCTTGGCGGACCGGCAATGCCGATTGGTGTTGGTGGTGGTGCCGCTTCGTCCATGGCTACCGGAGCCAACGACGCAGAGCTGGATTTTGACTCGGTGCAGCGCCACAACCCGGAAATGCAGCGTCGTTGTCAGGAGGTTATTGATGCCTGCTGGCGACAGGGTCAATACAACCCCATTCGCAGTATCCACGATGTTGGTGCTGGTGGGCTCTCCAACGCCGTTCCTGAGCTGATTAACGATGCTGGCCGTGGTGGCGCCCTGCAGCTGCGTAACATTCATAGTGTCGATAGTGGCATGACCCCGCTACAGCTCTGGAGTAATGAGGCGCAGGAACGCTATGTCATGCTGGTTGACGCAGATCGGCTGGATGATTTTGCGCAGCTCTGTGACCGCGAACGCTGTCCTTTTGCGGTGCTTGGCGAGGTCACCGACGAACCCCGATTGCAGGTATATGACCGCCAGTTTGGTAACAACACCGTTGATATGCCGTTACCCGTGTTGCTGGGCAAACCACCGCGCATGGAGCGTTCAGCTATTTTTCCCGTGGATGGTGGTGACAAACTGGCGTTGGAATCCATCGACATCGATGACGCCGTGAATCGCCTGTTGGCTCTGCCCACCATTGCCGACAAGAGCTTTCTTATCACCATTGGTGATCGCAGTGTTGGTGGATTGGTGGCGCGGGACCAGATGGTCGGACCCTGGCAGGTTCCGGTTGCAGATGTGGCAGTCACCCATGCCGACTTTGATCATCACCATGGTGAAGCGATGGCGATGGGCGAGCGCACGCCGGTCGCACTGATTGACTCGCCAGCCGCAGCGCGCCTGGCGGTTACCGAGGCGGTAACCAACCTGCTCGCTGCCGACATCAATGACCTGGGTGAAGTAAAGCTCTCTGCCAACTGGATGGCCGCCTGCGGTGATCCGCTGGAAGATGGCAAGCTCTACCAGGCGGTGCGTACCGTGGGGCTGGAATTCTGCCCGGCGCTGGGGCTGAGTATCCCGGTCGGCAAGGACTCGCTGTCGATGGCAACCCGCTGGCAACAGAAGGGTGTCGACAAACGGGTACAGGCGCCGGTGTCGCTGATTATCAGTGCCTTTGCACCAGTTACTGATGTTCGTAACACCCTCACGCCACTGCTGGATACCGACACTCCGGCAACCCTCGGCTTGATTGATCTCTCCGTTGGCCGCAATCGTCTTGGTGGTTCCTGTCTGGCTCAGGTCTATAACCAGATCGGCGACGAACCGGCGGACTGTGACGATCCCGAGCAGCTAAAACGGTTTGCTGGTCTAATCATTGAAGCACGGCGTGCAGGTCTGTTGCGCAGCTATCACGACCGTTCTGATGGTGGGCTATTCATTACCCTGGCGGAAATGGCATTTGCCAGCCGCTGTGGACTGGAAATTGACCTTAAACCGTTGACTCCTGAAGCCGGTCACGAAGCCTTGCTTGGCGTACTCTTTAGTGAGGAGCCGGGAGCGGTGGTGCAGGTGGCAGAAAGTGACGCTGATCACTTCTATAGGTTACTTGAAAAGTGGCATTTAAGTGATTGTTTTGCAAAAATTGGGTCGGTGAAAAAAGAACCGGTATTGGCGTTTCTCCGTGGTCCGGTGCCGGTACTCGAACGTTCGCTGACCGAACTTCACCAGCGCTGGGCAGAGACCAGCCATCAGATTCGTCGGTTGCGTGACAATCCGCTGCTGGCTACCGAAGAGTTCGAACGGCTTGCCGATGACAGCGATCCTGGACTCCTGCCGGAGCTGACTTTCAAACTTGAAACACCTTTAGCAGCTACTTCCGGCCAGAAGCCGTCAGACCGGCCACGCATTGCAATTCTGCGCGAGCAGGGGGTTAATGGTCACCGGGAGATGGCCGCTGCATTTGACGCCGCTGGTTTTGACGCAGTGGATCTGCACATGAGCGACATTATTGCCGGACGGGTCGACCTGACTGGCTTCCGTGGTCTTGCTGCCTGTGGCGGCTTTTCGTTTGGCGATGTTCTCGGAGCCGGGCGCGGCTGGGCCAGCACTATCCTCCACAATGAACGCGCCAGCGATACTTTTCGCAGTTTTTTTCAGCGCCCCGATACCTTCGCGCTGGGGGTTTGTAATGGTTGCCAGATGATGTCCCAACTGCGGGAGCTGATTCCCGGTGCAGAAAACTGGCCCGATTTTGTTCGCAACCAGAGCCAACAGTTTGAAGCGCGGTTGTCGCTGGTGCGTGTCGAGCAGAGTCCGTCGATTTTTTTCACCGGTATGGCCGGTTCACTGCTGCCGGTAGTGGTCTCCCATGGTGAGGGACGCGTAGCTGCTGATGGGGCGGGTTTAGACTCGTTGAATAGCGCCAGGCAGGTGGCACTGAGTTTCGCTGATGGTTATGGCCAGGTGGCGCAGCGCTACCCGGCCAACCCCAACGGTTCACCGGGCGGAGCTACTGCAGTTACCACCGGCGATGGCCGATTCACCATTATGATGCCGCATCCTGAGCGTGTGTTTCGTGGTAGCCAGCTATCATGGAAACCGCCGCAGTGGGGTGATGCCAGTCCCTGGATGACCATGTTCAACAACGCCTACCGCTGGTGTACTAGTCAAGAGTTATCCATACCAAACGGATAGCTTAAACCGGGAGAGGAGTGATGACCGCTGATGACCTGATCGGAGCCTGGAAGCTGGAAGGCTGGGATGCCATCAATGAACAGAACGAGACCATTCAGCCCTACGGTGATGCACCCGGTGGTTTCATTATGTACACACCTGATGGCTACATGTCGGCACAGATACGCGGTAACGGAGGCGATGGGGTAACCCCCGAGGGCTTATTTCTGGCCTACGCCGGACCCTACGAAATCGACGGTGAAACGGTGATTCACAAGGTCGAGATTGCTAACTGGCATCCGCTTGTGGGTAGCGATCAGCCGCGTCAGGCCAGTTTTGACGGTGACCAGCTGACTCTCTCCGCTGAGGCGCGAGGGCTGCGCCATTTTATTCGCTGGCGCAAAACCTAGCAGGGCATTTCGTTCGGGGTGGACGTCGCTTTGCGTTCTGCCCCCGACATAATTCCTGATCAACAGCGACAGGTCCATGTATCATCTCTCCACCTGAAATAGACGAGGAGGGGAGACCATGGCTTATCAGGATCTCGGGCAATATGTTGCCAGTCTGGCACGTACCGGAGAGTTACTGGAAATCGACGTTGAAGTCGATCCAGTTGAAGAACTTGGGGCGATCTGTCGCAAGGTGCTGGACGAAAACGGCCCGGCAATTCTGTTTAACGACGTTAAGGGTTACGACTATCCAGTCCTTGCCAACATGTTGGCAACGCCGGAAAGAATCGCCCAGGCGTTCGAAGTACCGGTGGATTCGCTGACTGAGGAGTACACCAAACGTACCACTGGCGCTGACCTGCAAAGCCAGCCGATGGTTGACACTGGCCCCTGCAAGGAGGTGACGATCAGTTCCGACCAGCTTGATATCAAAAAGCTGATCCCGCAGATTCTGTCCAATCCGGATGACGGCGGTGCCTATCTCAATTATGGCCTGGTGATCATGAAAGACCCGGACACCGGTCGTCGCAATATGGGCATCTACCGCATGCAGATACGTGACAACAACCGTACCGGGCTCTGGTCC
>JBPEXY010000295.1:0-5998 GCA_052031065.1 Immundisolibacteraceae bacterium
CAGTACCTGTTTGCGAGTGGCCCCCAGCGCCATCAGTAGCCCCACTTCGGCGGTACGCTGCGAGACCGATACCAGCATCACATTCATAATCAGTATGCCGGCTACAATCAGACTGATCGCAGCAATGCCGGCCAGCGCCAGTGTCAGTGCCGATAGCACCCGGTCAAAGGTCTTTAGCAGTGAATCCTGGCTGAGCACGGTAATGTCATCATCGCCATCATGTCGCTGGATGATGATGTCGCGCAGGTTGCGATCCAGTACCTTGAAATCGGTACCGGGGCTGCGGCTGATGAGCACGCGAAAAATCGACTGGGTATCGAACAGCTGTTGCGCGGTGGCTACAGGCACCAGAATAATTTCGTTCCAGTCGAGATCGAAAGAGTTGCCCTGCTCTTCGAGTACGCCGACGACCCGAAAGCGGCGATCCTCGACCCTGATCCAGGCGCCAACCGCCGGGTTGTCGCCGAAAATTTCCTCTTTCAGGGTATGTCCCAGTACGGCACTGATGGCTGCTCTGCGCGGATCGATGTCGGGTAGAAACTGCCCCTCTGCCACCCTGATGTTGCGGATCTTCTGTATCTGCGCCACGGTTCCAAGAATCGGGGTGTCTCGGCTCATATTTGCGTAGGAGACCGGACCGGAACCGATAACGACGGGTGCCAGTTCTGCCACACCGGCCGCGCGCTTCAGGGCCAGTGCATCATCCAGGGTCAGGTCACGGGGCGTGCTGCCGAGCATTGGCGGCGGGCCACCGGTGGTTTCATTGCGGCCCGGCAGCACAATGACCAGATTGCTACCCATGGAGCTGAACTGGTTAATCACAAACTGCCGCGCACCATTACCGAGGGAGGTCAGCAGCACCACCGCCGCAACGCCCGTAGCGGTGGCTGTGAGGATCAGTGCCAGTCGCACGCGGTTGGCAGTGATCGCTTTAAGCGCCAGAACTGCCTGGTCAAGCCAGTACATGAAGCGCCGTACAGATCATGGTGAAAATGGACATGGTGGTTCAGGTGTCGCTGTTCTCGACTGAAGAAGGTCGGCCAGGTTCCAGGGAATCGGTATCGCCGCTGGCAATATGTCCATCAACCAGCCTGATCTGGCGTTTAGCCCGTTTCCCCATCTGCTCGTCGTGGGTGACCACCACCAGGGTAATGCCCTCGCTATTGAGTTCTTCCAGCTGTCTGACCACCTCCTGACCGGAGCGCTGGTCGAGGTTGCCGGTCGGTTCGTCGGCAAGAATCAGCGACGGGTGCATCACCATGGCACGGGCTATCGCAACCCGTTGACGCTGACCGCCGGAAAGTTCGTTCGGTTTATGATCGGCCCGATCAGTGAGCCCAAACCGCTCCAGCAGAACCCCAACCCGTTGACGGCGTTCGTTAACCTCCACACCGGCGAGAGTCAGCGGCATCATCACATTTTCGGCGGCGGTAAGTCGTGGAATCAGATGGAACGACTGAAACACAAAGCCGATGCGCTGCCCGCGCAGGGCGGCAAGCTGGGTGTCATCCATATCTGTTGTGTCGTCGTGCTCGAAGCGGTAGCGCCCGCTGGTTGGTGTATCGAGCAGGCCGATGATATTGAGCAGAGTAGATTTACCCGACCCTGACGGGCCCATCAAACTGATGTATTCACCTTTTTCGATGCGCAGATCAACCCGGTCCAGCGCGTGTACGGTCTGGTCGCCCATAGTGAAGTGGCGACTGATCTGCTCAAGTTCGATCACCGCTCATCTTCCAGTGTCGACTGATCTGCAACCCTGACCCCCGGTTGCAGTTCCTTGATCGCCGGGTTACTGACAATCCGGTCGCCGGCCGCCAATCCCGCGGTAATCTCTATCTGGCTCCAGCTGCGTAGACCGGTGGTGACGCCGCGTTTTTCAAGCGTCTCATCGGCGCTGATCAGGTACACGCTGTTTTCCTCCAGCAGCGCGCCTGCCGGTATATAAAGAGCGTTGTCGCGTCGGTCGAGGACCACCTCAATATCTGCACTGTAGCCGATCAGCAGTTTCTGAACCTGTTCCGGGTCGAGAAATTCTGCCTCTACTTCCACCGTTCGCGCCTGTTTTTCCAGGTCGAGAACGTAGGGAGCGATGCGCTGTACCCGGCCGGCAAAACGCTGACCACGAAACGCGTCCAGCGTGATGATCACCTCCTGATCAAGACTCACTAAGGGCCCATCCACTTCATCGATCGGCGCGCTGACAAACAGGCAGCTATCGTTGATCAGGTCCACCGCCGGCAGGGTGGCGATACCCGTCGGGGAGGGGGTCATGAATTCCCCCAGCTCGGCATTGACTTCAGCGACCACCCCCGGAAACGGAGCTTTGAGAATCGTCCGGTCGAGGGCGGCATCAATCACTGCTATCTGCGCTTCGGCGGCCGCGGCGCTGAGGCGGTCAGCCTCACAGGCGATTTCCGAGGCATCCGCTTCGCTAAGACGTCGGTCAAGCTCCTCATCGGCAATAAAATTGCGCTTTTTCAGGTCCTGCCCGCGCCTGGCATCGCGGCGTGCGGTGTCTGCCCGCACGCAGGTGGCCTTGGCGCGCTGCTTGGCGCTGGCAGCCTGTTCGCGGGCCAGTTGTAGCTGTGCATCCAGGTCTTCGTGCCAGAGCTCCATGAGCACATCGCCCTGCTCGACACGGCTGCCTTCAGAGACGTTGAGCCGGGTTACCTGGCCACTGGCGTTGGGGGAGAGCCGCGCGCGATCACACGCTTTGACAGTGCCGGCGCGGGTGTTGGCAACCGTCGAAAGTACCTCACCGCGGCTAACCGTATATACTTCAACAGCAATTGCTTCTCGGTTCGACCAACGCCAAATTGCGCCAGCAACAATGACAAGCAGCACAATGGTCGCAATCCACTTTGATCCGAGACGCATGACAGCTCCTGAGTTTTGGTGCCCCGAGTTCTGGTTTCCTGAGTTTTGGCCGGGGTGATCTGTTTGTTGATTACGGTATTAAAAAATGGTTCTGGCGAATATTACCGAATCGCAGTGTACCGGGTTTTTAACCAGGCACAGGGATAGCAACCGGTTAAGTGCCGGTTAGCCGGAGGCGGTTCAACCAGCTCAGTTCGGCTAAATCACCATAGACCTTAAACCTTAAACGTGGCGGGTCTAATGCAGAGTAAGTTGATGATTAATAAAAAGCGGCAAAAATTGACAACGACACGAGACTGTTCTTTCGTCAGAGAAATCTACGGTACTGCGCGATGAGCGCGGAACATTTAAGCGATACCACTTTTAGCGATCTCGACCTGCATCCCTGGCTACAGGAGAACCTGCGCGATATCGGCTTTACCCACTGCACCCCAATTCAGTCTGAAGCACTTCCGGTACTACTGGCCGGGCGTGATGTTGCCGGACAGGCACAAACCGGCACCGGCAAAACGGCCACTTTCCTGCTCGCCATTCTCAATATTCTGCTCACCCGCGATCCCAAGGAGGGGCGTGCCCAGCGCCACCCGCGTGCTTTTATCATGGCGCCGACCCGTGAACTGGTGATTCAGATTCACAAGGATGCCGAGGCGTTGATTGGCGATCTTGATATCTCCCTGGGTCTCGCCTATGGCGGCGTTGATTACGAAAAGCAGCGCCAGGTAATCGAAGAGGGCGTGGATCTACTGGTCGGCACGCCGGGCCGGCTCATCGATTATTACAAGCAGCGGGTCTACAGCCTGAGTAAGCTCGATGCAGTAGTGCTGGATGAGGCAGACCGTATGTTTGATCTTGGCTTCATCAAGGATGTGCGCTGGCTGCTGCGCAAAACCCCGCCACCGGAACAGCGGCTGAATATGCTCTTTTCCGCAACCCTTTCTTCGCGGGTATCGGAGCTTGCCTACGAACACATGAACAGTCCCCAGCCGATCAAGGTCGAGGCAGAAAAAATCACTGCCGATCGCGTTGAGGAGGTGATGTATCACGTCGCCAACCAGGAGAAGATTCCGCTGCTGCTCGGGCTGTTAAAACTGCATGATTTTCATCGCACGATGATCTTCGCCAACATGAAAGGCACCTGTGAGAACGTCTGGGGCTATGTTGCTGGTGCCGGTTATCGGGTTGGGTTGATGACTGGCGATGTCCCGCAGAAAAAGCGCCAGCGGCTACTCGGCGAGTTTCAGCGCGGTGAACTAGATATTCTCGTGGCGACCGACGTTGCTGCCCGAGGGCTGCATATCGATGGCGTCAGCCATGTGATCAATTTCGACCTGCCCGAAGACGCCGAGGACTACGTGCACCGAATTGGGCGTACGGCACGCGCCGGTGCTAAAGGCGATGCAATCAGTTTCGGCTGTGAGACCTACGTCTACTCGATTCCAGAGATCGAGGATTACATCGGCCACAAAATTCCCACCGCCGCGGTAGAGAGTGAATGGCTGGTGGAGCCCGGCGAAAAACTAAGGCTGGAAAAGGGGCCGCCGCGATCTTCGGACGGTAAAAAACGCGGCGGGGGCCGCCGCCGCTCGGGCAGGAATCGCAGCTGACTCTTCCCTATCCAGAAATCGATTCAACTTCAGCAGAGGTAGATCAACCATGTTTATCGCCATGAACCGCTTCCGCATCAAACTGGGTCGCGAAGAGGACTTTGAAGCCATCTGGCGTAGCCGCGACAGCTACCTGAGCGAAGTGCCCGGCTATCAGGAGTTCCACCTGGTCAAAGGCCCGCAGCACGATGACCATACCCTTTACGCCACCCACGTGATCTGGGATAACCGCGAGGCCTTCGAGGCCTGGACCCATTCCGATGCCTTCAAAAAGGCCCACGCCGGTGCCGGCAGCAGTCGGGATCTCTACCTTGGGCCGCCCAATTTCGAAGGGTTTGATGTGGTGCTGGCGCAAAGCGCCTGAGAAAAACGTTGCTGAATTCCCCAGCCGCTGCACGATTGGGGAGAAATCGACAATATCCTGAAGTCAGCTCGGCCGGTCTGGCTTCAGGGTTTAGGTAATTGCCTGTAGCGCTCCACCCAGGCGGTGGTAGCACCGGCAACAGCTGCCGGCATCACCAGCAGGTTCAGCAGCGGGATCGTGCTTGCAACCATCACCACAATACCGAATCCGGCAGTGGTCAGCCGCTGGCCGGCTGCCCTGATGCGTACCTCCTTGAACATGATCTTGTGGTTGGCCATCGGGTAATCAAGGTATTCCAGTGCCAGCATCCAGCTGGTAAACGCCAACCACAGCGGCGTGCCGATAATCGAGGTGATGGGAAATAGCAGCAAAAGGCCAATCGGCACCGCATAGCGCACGAAATAACCAAGCTTGCGGACCTCATTAACCATCGTTGGGATAAATTCCCGCAACAGCTGCTTCCACGGAGTTGGCGGCAGCTCTTCACCCCCCAATAGCATCTCCACCCGTTCTGCAAGCAGGCCGTTAAACGGCGCGGCGATAATATTTGCCAGGGTTACAAAGGTGTAGCTCACCAGCAGCAACAGGGCGATGATCACCAGCGGCCAGATAAACCACTCCAGCCAGTTCAACCAGCCGGGCAGCCATGCCTGCAGCCGCTCCATCTGCGCGCTGAACAGCGACACAACCCAGCTGATCAGTGCAACAAACAGCAGCAGGTTGACCGCAATCGGCGCAATCACAAACCTGCGTAACTTTGGTTCAGTAATCAGCTTCGCGCCACGAAACAGGTAGCTAACACCGTGAAAGAGATTTCCGTTCATAAGTCGCCAGGGAGTAGGTAAAAGGGAAACCGGACACTATTTGCCCGAGGGTTAAATTAGGCCCGAACAGTGGGTGGTTGATCAACCTGACCCTGCAGCGAAGAACAGATGACTAAGACCATCAAGTAACGTGAGCCCGGTGTCAGACCTCTCGGTCAACGTTATCAGGATAGGTATTTTCCCACCGACTCCCTCGGGGTGAGATGTTAGAAAACTTCAGCATATTCAATTCTTAAAGTATGACCCATGAGGTGAACAATACATCAAAACTGCTGGATTGCAAGACCTGACCCCCCTCCCACAAGACCTCTGACCCCCCCAAGACC
>JBPEXY010000296.1:0-2194 GCA_052031065.1 Immundisolibacteraceae bacterium
CTCTCTGATAACCATAATCAACCCCCGCCCGAAAAAGCCGAGCACCCTGTTGCCGGCCATACTCAACCACTGAAGCAGGGAGATCCTGATCGCCGCAGACCGCAACTTTCCCAGGGCGCATCACTGCCGCCTTTTCAAGACCGATCTGTGCACGGCTGTCGCCCAACCACTCGCTATGATCGAAATCGATAGACGTAAGTAACGCCGCGTCACCGTCGACGATATTGACCGCATCAAGCCTGCCACCCAACCCCACCTCCAGTAGTTGCACGTCCAGGCGCTCCGCGTCGAGTAGCATCAGCGCCGCGAGGGTTCCAAACTCGAAGAAGGTGAGCGGTACTTCACCCCGCTGCTCCTCGATCACCTCAAAAGCAGCACACACGGCATCATCATCGACCAAATGGCCATCAAAACGGATACGCTCACAGTAGTGATGAAGGTGCGGCGAGGTGTAGCAGCCGACCCGATACCCGGCAGCAGTGTAAATCGACTCCAGCATGGCGATACTGGAACCCTTGCCGTTAGTCCCGGCGACCACGATTCGCATGGTGGAATCGTCGCCGTGGCCACTGATTGCCAAGTGCTTTGACACCGCCGCGACCCGCTCCAACCCCAGATCCATGCTCTTTGGATTAAGCTGCTGCTGATAATCGAGCCACGCCGCAAGGCTACGTTTCAACGACGGCACCACTGCGTATAACGTCTGTTACTGATCAGCCCTTTGTGACCGTGGCAAACCGAGTAACAGGAAGCAAACGTCAACTGGTTTCCCCCGAACTCCAGTTCAGCGCAAATCGGGGCGCTGTTCTTCATTCTCCGCGGGAACACCACTGTTATCTTCACCAGCTGCCAGTTCATCACTCTGGTCGACCGGTTGCGTGAAGTCGGTAGCGTTCGGGTCGGCATAATCCAACGGCTCTTGCTGACCAGTCAGCATCGCCAGTAGCTGAGCCGTTCGCTTGCGCAGGTCCCGGCGGTCCACAATCTGATCAATGGCACCATGCTTAAGTAAAAACTCGCTTTTCTGGAAGCCTTCCGGCAGCGATTCGCCGACGGTCTGTTGAATGACCCGCGGACCGGCAAATCCGATCAATGCATTGGGCTCGGCCAGGTTAATGTCACCGAGCATCGCCAGACTGGCAGAAACCCCACCGGTAGTCGGGTCAGTCAGCACCGATATAAAGGGAATCCCCTGTTTTCCGAGGCGCGCAATTGCAGCACTCACCTTGGCCATCTGCATCAGCGAAAACAGCCCTTCCTGCATGCGCGCACCACCACTCGCTGAAAAACAGACCAACGGCACCTTTTTTTCACCTGCCAGTTCTGCCGCTCGATGAAATTTTTCCCCAACAACAGAACCCATGGAGCCACCCATGTAGCCAAAATTGAACGCCACCGCGACCAACTCTATGCCCTCAACTTTGCCAATCATCGCAATCAGCGCATCTTTTTCACCTGAGGACTTGCGGGCTTTGCTGATCCTCTCTTTGTAACGCTTGGAGTCCTTAAACTTGAGCTGGTCAACAGGTTCCAGATTCCCGCCTATCTCCTCTGGTTCGGCATCAAAAAACCGCTCCAATCGGTCACGGGCGGCAATACGCATATGATGTCCACACTTCGGGCAGACACGCAGATTACGTTCCAGCTCGGCCCGGTAAAGCAGTGCGTTACAGCTGTCGCATTTTTCCCACAATCCCTCTGGAATCGATTTTTTGCTATCGCCCTGGACCCTGATGCTATTGGGTATGAGCCGACTGAGCCAGTTCATACGCCTCCCCCTATGCGATTATCCATTGCCCTGCGTAGCTCCCGCACCAGCGCGGCCGCTGCATCCACACCCGCTTCGTTGCCCTGCTGCTCCAGCTCTCTGATGATGGCACTACCGACCACAACCGCATCCGCAAACTCGGCTACAGTCGCCGCATCTTCTGGAGTGCTGATACCAAATCCGACCCCCACCGGAATTGCACTCTGTTGCCCTAAAGCCTCTACCACCTGCCTCACCTGGGAAAAATCAGCAGTCGCGCCACCCGTCACCCCTTTAACAGAAACATAGTAGAGAAACCCGGAAGCAGCGCTGGCAATTCGCTGACTACGCTCAATACCGCTGGTCGGAGCAACCAGAAAGACCGTGTCGAGCCCCTGATCACCGAGACAGACCCGATACTCTTCAGACTCCTCAAGGGGCATATCG
>JBPEXY010000297.1:0-7500 GCA_052031065.1 Immundisolibacteraceae bacterium
CCCTGAGTCGCTCCCCAGGACTCAAGCAATATGCGTTCCAACTCCGGCGCCAGGGTCAAAACGGTAATCTCCGGCTCATTTCCACAGAGCTGGTGGACAATCGCGCGGCCCAGACCAATACGGACAGCCGCCGTCAGCGCGTCAGCATCCTGACTCTGCGCGGCAACCTCCGCCAGAATCTCGGCAATCGTTCTGATGTCGCGAATCGGGATACGCTCTTCGAGCAGGTTACGCAAAACCTTATGGACTACCGCCGGCGCTACATGCTCAGGAGCGAGCGACTCGGCCACCGCCGGCGCAGCTTCGGAGAGTTTTTCCATCAGCCGGGCGACCTCTTCCCGACCCAGCAGCTCCTGAGCATGATCCTGCACCACCCGGCTGAAATGGGTAGCGATGACCGTACCGACGTCAACCACCGTGTAGCCAAGCGTCTGTGCCTGATCCCGCTGTTCCGGCTCAATCCAGAGTGCATCCAGTCCATAGGCCGGATCTACCGTGCGCAGACCGTCAACCTCGCCGTAGACAGTCCCCGGATTGATCGCCATCTCTCGGCCTGGAATGACCTCGCCGGCCCCCACTTCAACACCATGCAGCGTCAGCCTGTAGGCAGCCGGGTTAAGTTCAAGGTTGTCACGAATGTGGACCGCAGGAATCAGAAACCCAAGCTCCTGCGAATATTTACGCCGCACTCCCCTGATACGACCCATTAACTCGCCACCCTGAGCCTTGTCGACCAACGGAATAAGTCGGTAACCAATCTCCAGGCCGAGCACATCAACTGGCGCAACATCATCCCAGCTAACCTCAGGGTCTTCGGGCTCGGTGAGTTCCGGTTGTGGCTCTGGGGGCTGTTCATCGACGACCTGTTGACGTTGGTAAACCACCCAGGCTGCGCCGCCCAAAGTGCTGGCAAGCACAAAAAAAGCCAGATTCGGCATCCCCGGAATCAATGCCATAAAACCGATAACGCCAGCGGTTATGGCCAGTACACGCGGATTACCAGCCAACTGGCCGACGATCTCAGTACCAATATTCTGCTCAGTGGAATCACGGGCGATGACCATCGCGGTTGCGGTGGAGAGCAGTAACGCTGGTATCTGCGCTGCCAGGCCATCACCAATGGTCAGTAACGTAAAGTTACGGGCTGCCTCGGTGGCGGTCAGGTCATGCTGCAGCATGCCAATCGCGAAGCCACCGAGAATGTTGATCAACGTAATCAGCACTCCGGCAATGGTGTCGCCGCGGACAAATTTGCTGGCGCCGTCCATTGCGCCGTAAAAATCCGCCTCGCGGGAGAGATAGTCGCGCCGCGACCGCGCCTCCCCCTGGTCGATAAGACCCGCATTCAGGTCAGCATCAATGGCCATCTGTTTGCCTGGCAGAGCATCGAGAGTAAAACGGGCACTGACCTCAGCAATACGCCCGGCCCCCTTGGTGATGACCACGAAGTTGATAATCACCAGAATCACAAAAACCACCAGGCCGACCACATAATTACCGCCGACAACAAAATCACCAAAAGCTTTAATCACCTGCCCAGCGGCATCCCCGCCAGCATGACCATGCAGCAACACAATACGTGTCGAGGCGACATTCATTCCCAGTCGTAGCAATGTGGCGACCAGGATCACCGTGGGAAATGCGGCAAAATCGAGTGGCCGCTGTATATAGACCGCCACCAGCACAACCACCACCGCCAACGAAATATTGAAGGTGAACAACAGATCCAGCAGCCAGGTGGGAAGCGGCAGAATCAACATTGCCAGCAGCACCACCAGCAAGAGCGGGATGCCAATACCCATTGCCATCAACCGTTGAGAGAAATTCACAGTTTGCCTCTCGGAGTTAATATTTCACTGGCATAGGCAGCCGGTACCACCTCATCCGCACCCGGAACGTCACCGTCTGCTGCACCTGTTTTAGCACCGCGAATACCGGCTCCGGCCTGCTCCAGCTCATAGATGTAGGCGAGAATCTGTGCCACCGCCAGATAGAGTTCATGGGGAATCGGTGCCCCGATTTCGGTGCTGTAGTAAGTGGTACGAGCCAGCAGTGGTGAACGTACCACCGGGACTTTATAGCTCCCGCCGATCTGGCGAATCGTAGCCGCCAGGTGGTCTACCCCTTTCGCCACCACCACTGGCGCTGCCATGGTCTGCATGTCGTAGCGCAGGGCCACCGCATAATGTTCCGGGTTGGTGACGATAACGTCCGCCGTGGGCACGTCGGACATCATCCGGGCACGGGCTATCTCCCGCTGTGTTTGCCGAATCCGGGCTTTGAGATGGGGGTCGCCATCGGTCTGCTTCTGCTCATCTTTTATCTGCTGCCGGCTCATACGCAGATTGCGGCCGTGTTGCCAGATCTGAAACGGCACATCAATCGCCGCAATGAGCACCATCGCGCAACTCACCAACACGAAGGTGATCCCCACCAACCATGCTGAGTGAGCAATGGCAGTCCGGTTTGATTCCAGCCCCAGCCCCATCACCTGATGTTGCAGCTGCCAGAACACCGCCAGCGCGATCGCCGAAACCAGCACAAATTTGGCTAATGCTTTGAACAGTTCCACCAGCCCCTGGGTACCAAACATACGCTTAAGTCCTTTCCCCGGGTTTAATCGCTCGATTTTGAACCCCAGTGACTTGGCACTGAACGACCAGCCGCTGAGTAGCATAGGCGCAACAAATGCCACCAGATACATCACCAGCAGCCACGGAGCCATCGTCAGCAGGGTGTCGGAAAACAGCGCCGCCAGCCAGCTTGCCGTTGCCGGTGACTCCAGATGAGCCAACACGTCCGCGCGCCAGATCGACTCGATCAGAGTTCGCCAATGGTCGGCCCACTGGGCACCCACCACCAGCAACCCGGCGCTGCCGGTGAGCAGCATGGCAAGACCGTTGAGCTCCCGCGAGCGTGGCAACTGGCCTTCCTCGCGGGCATCCTGTATCCGTTTGGGTGTTGCCTTCTCTGTCTTTTCCTGAAAATCGTCGGCCATGTCGCGTTCCGCCTATCCAGAGACCAACGCCTGCATCATCGACAGCGCCTCACCGACATAGCGGTGAATCAATGGAACCATCGTCACCAGGGTCAGCAGAATCAGGACCAGGCCGGCCATTAACGAGATCGGGAACCCAACCACGAGGATATTGAGCTGCGGGGCCGCGCGGGCGATCACGCCAAAGCTCATGTTGACCATCAGCAACACCGTCACCGCCGGCAGCGCCATCTGCAGACCACCGGAGAAGATCAGCGCACTCCAGTTGATAAACTGATCCCAGACCGACCATTGCGGCAACCCCGATGTCAACGGCCAGCTATGAAAACTACCGACCAAAATGTCGATGACAACCAGGTGGCCGTTGATGGCAAAGAAAAGCAGTATTAACAGAACACTATAGAAGCGGCTCACCACCGGTACCTGGACACCATTTTGAGGGTCCTGCAGGGCGGCAAAGCCAAGCCCCATCTGTTGCGCGATCATCTGCCCACCAACGTGAACCAGCCCAAACACAACCCGCAACGCCAGCGCCATGGCAAAACCGATCACCAGCTGCTGAAGTAGCAGTAATAGTGAGCCAAAATTCCAGCCGACGGCGGGAGGAACTTCAATCAGTGGATAAACCACGATCGCCAGGAACAGGCCAAGCGCAATTTTTATAAGCGGCGGTACCGCGTTGGAGTCGACCATTGGCGCCGCGACGATAAAGGCGCCGATGCGGGCGAAGGGCAACAACACCCCGGTGGCGTGATTCATCAGCGCCTCATAGCCAATCATCGGCGCGGCCGGTGTCACCCGATCAACCCCGGAATACTTTCAAATAACCGCTGCGTATAGTTGACGATTAACGACAGCATCCACGGCCCCCCCACTACCATGACCACCAGCAGCACTATCAGTTTGGGGATAAAGCTCAGGGTTACCTCATTGATCTGCGTTGCTGCCTGAAACATCCCGACCAGCAGACCAGCGAGCATTGCGCTGACCAGCATCGGCATGGAGATCAGCACCAGCACCTCCATGCCACCAAGCACCAGATGGACGACATCTCCGTCAGTCACGCCGTTTGCTCCTTGACCTGAATGGTTTGCGGACTCATCTGGCTGTCACACCGCAAAACTGTTAACCAGCATGCCCATCACCAGCACCCAGCCATCGGCAAGCACAAATAACATCAGCTTGAATGGGAACGAGATAATCACTGGCGACAACATCATCATGCCCATCGACATCAATACGCTGGCGACCACCAGGTCGATTATCAGAAATGGAATGAACAGCACGAAGCCGATCTGAAAAGCGGTTTTCAGCTCACTGGTGACAAACGCAGGAACCAGTACGGTTAGTGGAATCACATTGTCGGTGATCTGTTGTCGGCCCAGTTCAGCGAACAGGCTCAGATCACTCTCGCGAGTATGGGAGAGCATAAAGCTGCGCAGTGGCTGCTGCCCGCGATTAAACGCCTCGCCGGCGTCAATCTCTTCAGCCATATAGGGCGCTACCGAATCAGCATAGATACGATCAATCACCGGCCCCATCACAAACAGGGTCAGGAACAGGCTAATACCAATGAGCACCTGGTTAGAAGGGGTCTGGGCCGTGCCCATTGCCTGACGCAACAGCGCCAACACAATGACAAAACGGGTGAACGAAGTTGTCAGCATCAGCAGCGCCGGCAACAGGGTCAGCGCCGTCATCGCCAGTAAAATCTGCAGGCTCAAGGTGTAGGTCTGCCCGCCGTTGGGATCAGTGCTCACTGACACCAATGGCAGTAGTGCTGGATCTGCGACAGCTACCCCACTCCAGCCAAATCCGACAAACAGTAGTAGCGAGCCAATGACCGGTACCGACGCTGAAAAACCAGGACAGTTTTTCAAATTCTGTCGTTCAGGATTCATGATTTTCAGGTTTGTTGAGGAGTTCGGCGAATGTTTTGCCTCGGTGACGCCCTTCATCGGAGCCCGCTGCAAAGCTGTCCTTACGCTCGTCCGGGGTGTCAGCAACTTCCGGCTGCGAAACAGAACCCAGCTCCGCCAGGGTGACAACCCGACCAGGCGTTGTTCCAATCAGCAGTTCACGGTCATCAACAGCGAGAATCACTACACGTTCCTGCCCCCCGAGGGAGACGCCTTCAACCACTTTCATCCGCTGTGCACCGGTAAGGTTGAAACGGCCGTTTTTTTTCAGTAACCGAGTGAGCAGATAGAGCCCCGCCAGGATCACGCCTAGAATCAGCAAACTCTGAATTAAATAGGAACGTGCAGGCCCGATATCAAATGACCCGCCCAACAGCTCTGGCGCCGCTGCCAGCGGCAAGCTCACACAGAGGCCGCCAAAACAAGCGACTAGCCGGTAGTTCCACAGTTTTGCCATCTCGGTTAGGCCAGTGTTTTGACCCGCTCCTTGGGGCTGAGCACATCGGTGAGCCGTACCCCGAAACGGTCATTGACCACCACAACTTCACCATGGGCGACCATGCAGCCATTAACCAGCACATCCAGGGGTTCTCCAGCCAAACGCTCCAGCTCGACCACCGATCCCTGATTGAGTTTGAGCAGGTTGTTAATGGTCATTTTGGTTCGCCCCAGCTCCATCGACAGGGTCACCGGTATATCGAGGATGGTCTCCAGATTCCGATCAGAGACCTCTGCGTCGACGCCGCTCTGCTGCAAGGTGTCGAAAGCGGCTGCGGCCTCCGCCGGTTCGTCAGCGCCTGAACCGAGCTGCTCTTCCATTGCATCGCCCCAGGCGTCGAGCCCCTCATCGCCTCCGGCACTGCCTGACTCGCCGATCTGTTCTTCTTCACTCACTATAATCTCCGTACTTTTTCACGACTGAAGCTGATTTACCCAACCACTCAGCTAGGATTCCACGATCACCATCTCCCGGTTGATTTCAGCCGAAACAAATCGCCTGCCCAGTTCCACTGCGTATTGACCCTCGTGAATGCCATAGCGGCCTTCAAAGATAGGTATCTCTTCAGCGAACAGGGTCAGCATCGGTTCCAGTTCTATTGGAATCACATCCCCCGGCTTCGCTGATACCCATTCACGCAAACTGATTTCAGCTTCAGCAAGTACCGCCGAAAGGTCGACTTCGACCTCACCGATGTCGTTCTTCAGGGCTTCATACCAGCGATTATCAAATTCATTGCCGTCGCTCTGGGTGCCGGAATCCAGTGCCTCTCGCAAAGGATCGAGCATGCCCCAGGGGAAGCAGATCTGAAGCTCTCCACGACCGGCATCAAGCTGAATCGCAAAGGTCGACACAACAACCACTTCCGTCGGCGTGACGATACGGGCGAACTGTGGGTTCACCTCAGTGTTATGGAGGGTAAACTCAAGATTAGCCACCGGCGCCCAGGCTTTAACCAGGTCCTGATAGGCCATTTCGAGGGTCATCGACGTCACCCGCCTTTCCGTATTGGTGAAATCGCGCCCCTCAATCTTGGTGTGGAAACGCCCTTCACCACCAAAAAAACTATCAACCAGCGTGAACACCAGGTTGGGGTCAATCACGAACAATGCCGTGCCATGCAGCGGTGATACCCGTGTGAGATTGAGGCTACTCGGCACCAGCAAACCCTGGGTATATTCGGAGAATTTCATCACCTTGATACCGGTAGAGGAGACCTCTGCCGACTTTCTCAACATACTGAACAAACTAACCCGCAGTTCCCGCGCAAATCGTTCGTTGATCAATTCCAGGGTCGGCATGTTGCCGCGAACGATGCGATCCTGGCTGTTGAAATCAAACGGACGGGCTACTCCATCAACCGGAAAATCACTTTCCGCCTCCAGGTCCTCATCACTGACGCCATGGAGTAGCTCGTCTATCTCGTCCTGTGAAAGTAAATCAGCGCCCATCGTTAAACCTACTGAATCACGAAGGAGGTGAAAAAGATGGATTCAACGGTCCCTTCAGGCACCTTGATCGACTCCTGGACCGCGGCCAACACCTGCTCCACCAATCGATCCTTGCCATCTTCCTGCATCAGCTCGACTCCCTGGCGACCGAAAACCCTGAGGATCTGATAACGGATCATCGGTAGATTCTTCTCAACCGCATCGATGATGGCTTTGTCCCGCGCCATGACGTCAATATTCGCCATCAGATAACGCTCTTTGTTACCGTCATGAAAATTGGCGACGAATTCAGGGCGTAGACTGTAGTAGATGGCCTCACCCTGAGCTTCGATAGTTGCTGCCGCATCTGCTTCGACTTCCTCCGCAGCTTCAGCTGCTGCTTGTTCACCGTCCTGTTCAGAAACTTCAGCAGTCCCTGTTCCCACCATAGAAATTGCGGTGGTCTGGCCAACGATGTAACCGGCGGCGAGGCCGAAAGCGAGCATTAACAACGCAATCACAATAGTGAGAAGCATCACCAGACTAATGGATCTGGATTTTTTCTCTGGCAGCTCTTCCTGTTCGAGGTCAGTCGTGTCGTCAGCCATGGGCGACTCCGGTGAAGGTGGTTTTCACCGGGTACAAGCAATGGCC
>JBPEXY010000298.1:0-7844 GCA_052031065.1 Immundisolibacteraceae bacterium
CAACCCACCATCTGTGAATGGTGAGCAGTTAGGAAAACAGGCAAAAACCCTTACCGACGGTGACATTGTTGAGATCGGCACTATTAAAATGCAGTTCCATTCTGCAGTTCAAAATTAAGGCCATTTCCCCCTAATTGGATTCTGCTTGAGAGTCCTGCCTGGCATCAGCTATTTTGGCAAACAGGCTACGGATTTCTGCTACCTCGTTAACTTCTACAATCTGCAACTGATTAAATTTGGGTTTTTTGGGGCGATTTAGAGAACAGATCACCGCAGTCGAAAACCCAAGTTTTTCCGCCTCACGCAAGCGATCTTCACCGTTGGCAACTGGTCGGATTTCCCCGGACAGCCCGACCTCCCCGAAAACAACCACACCCTCCCTGAGCGGCTGGTCCAGATAGCTTGAATAGACCGATAAAAGCACCGCAAGATCACTGGCTGTTTCGGCAATCGTCAGCCCACCAACGACATTGATATAGATATCTCGTTCGAGAATTTCCACCTGCAGCTGGCGCTGCAAAACCGCCAGCAACATCGCCAGGCGCTGACTGTCAAACCCAATGCAGACACGTCGTGGCGCCCCCGCCCAACTGCGCTCTGCAAGCGCCTGCATTTCAACGAGCAACGGCCTGGTACCTTCCATACAGGCCATAACGCTGCAACCCGCAGCTGGATCTCCATGACGCGAGAGAAAAATCGCCGACGGGTTTTTCACCGCCTGCAAACCACTCTCAACCATCGCAAACAACCCCAGCTCATTTACTGCGCCAAACCGGTTTTTAACCGCTCTGAGCATACGATAAGGACTCGATTGCTGGCCCTCGAAATAGAGCACCGTATCCACCATGTGCTCCAACAGACGCGGGCCGGCCAGCGACCCCTCCTTGGTTACGTGGCCAACCAGGAATACGGTAACACCCCTTTGCTTGGCCAGTCTCACCAGTCTCGCTGTACACTCGCGGACCTGAGCGACCCCACCTGGCGCGGAAGTGATATGCTCGGTAGCAGTGGTCTGAATCGAGTCCACCACGATAGTCTTTGCCTGCTGTGCTATCGCAGTGTTGGCAATCTCTTCGAGTGAGGAACTGATCAATAAAGACAGACTGGGAGAGGTTATACCCAGTCGTTTCGCCCGCAGAGCAATCTGACTAGCGGACTCCTCGCCGCTGGTATAGAGAACCGTTCCATTCTGTCCCAGATGTCCCATCACCTGTAACAACAGTGTGGATTTACCAATGCCAGGGTCGCCGCCAATCAGCACCACACTGCCGGCGACCAGCCCCCCGCCAAGGACCCGATCCAGCTCTGTCGATCCGCTACCATAGCGAACCACGTCATCCTGTTTGACATCGGCTAAAGCGGTAACGCGATCGCCGGCGACGCCGCTCCAACCTGAGTTTATCTGCTGTGCCGCCTCCTGAACCTCCTGCAGCACGTCCCATTCCCCACAGCCAGGACATTGCCCCACCCACTGGCTGGTTACATGACCACACAGATCACAAAGGAAAGATTTTTTTGTTTTGGCCACGTCGATTTAGGTCAGAAAACTGGTGACAGAACCCCTGATTATCGGGGGCTTACTTACTGCCATAGAGTTGAAGTGAATGCCGGCCTAATTGGTTCTAAGCAGGACCATAGTCGTCATAATCGCCGAAAGCGAGGTCCTCAAAGCGAGTGTAGGCTCCGACAAAAGCCAGTCGGACGGTGCCAATAGGCCCGTTGCGCTGCTTGGCGATAATAATTTCTGCCGTACCCTGGGCATCAGAGTCTTCGTTATAGACTTCATCGCGATAGATAAAGATAATCACATCAGCATCTTGCTCAATTGCACCCGACTCTCTGAGGTCGGCCATTTTAGGCCGCTTGTCAGGTCGCTGTTCCAATGACCGGTTGAGCTGTGACAGTGCCACCACAGGCACCTCCATCTCTTTCGCCAATGCTTTTAACATGCGCGAAATTTCCGATATCTCTGTCGTCCGGTTCTCACTGGTACCGGGCACCTGCATTAACTGCAGATAATCAACCACAACCAGCCCTAGTCCGTGCTGTCGCTTTAACCGACGCACTCTTGAGCGCAATTCCATCGGGCTTAACGCGGGGGTATCATCGATAAATATTGGTGCCTCACTAAGCAGCGTGACCGCTGAAGTGATTCTTGGCCAGTCGTCTTCGGCGAGATCCCCCGTTCGTAACCTTTTCGTATCAACTCTACCTAACGAAGCCAACAGACGGTTTGCAAGCTGACTCGCCGGCATTTCCATGCTGAAAATCGCTACCGCCTCCCGCTCTCGAATGGCAACGTTTTCGGCGAGATTCATCGCCAACGCCGTTTTGCCCATCGACGGTCGCGCGGCAAGAATCACCAGGTCTCCCTTCTGCAAACCGGCAGTTTTTTCATCGAGATCGGAAAAGCCAGTCGCCAGGCCGGTGATTGAGCTGTCTGAATTGAATAGCTCATCGAGCTGTTCCACTACCTCGGGCAGCACCTGCTCAATAGAGACGAAGCCCTTCTTGCCTCTAGAACCCTGCTCAGCAATCTCAAACACCTCACGCTCCGCCAGGTCGAGCAGTTCGGCAACCGTTCTACCATCAGGGTTAAAACCAGCTTCAGCAATGCGGCTACCGACCTGCGTCAACCGGCGGGTCACCGAACGCTCGCGGATAATGTCCGCATAGGCCGCAATATTTGCAGAACTGGGCGTCGCCTGCGCAATTTCGCCGAGATAAGCCAGACCCCCAGCATCCTCGATGGCGTTACGGCTTTGAAGTTCTTCAGACAGTGTGATCACATCACACGGCTGACCACGGTTCTGCAATGCACGAATCGCCTGATAGATAACGCGATGATCAGAACGATAGAAATCGGAGTCATCCAGCCGGTCGGCAATTAAATCCCAGGCGTCACTATCCAGCATCAGCCCGCCAAGCACAGATTGCTCAGCGTCTATTGAGTGAGGTGGGACCTTTAGTTTGGCTGTATCCATACAACATACATCGCTAAATATATTTATGAGTCAGCAAGTGTAACCCCGTGCAGGCTGACTCCACACCAGCAACTGGATCTGCCTTTAACAACCAATACGATAACCAAAAAAAACGGGCCGTGTGGCCCGTTCCTGGTCGACCTTGGTCAGGGCGTATTTGCTACTCGGCAACCACTTCCAGGGTTAACGATGCAACCACATCCGCGTGTAAATTCACATCAGCCGTATAACTACCGGTCTCACGGATATCGCCCTGGGTCAGGTGGATGCTTTTCTTCTCCACATCGTGACCCTTTTCCGCCAGAGCATTGGCAACATCCTGAGCCGAAACAGAGCCGAAAAGTTTCCCACCTTCACCAGCTTTACGACTGATTTCAAGTGCTAGCCCGCCAATCGCATCCGCTACCACCTGCGCCGCCGCCTTAGCCTCTTCAGCAGCTTTTTCGAGTTCGGCACGGCGCGCCTCAAATTCCTTTACGTTCTGCCTGGTGGCGAACACCGCTTTGCCGTTGGGAATAAGAAAGTTACGGCCAAAGCCTCCTTTAACAGAAACTTTATCGCCAACATTTCCCAGATTGCGGACTCTTTCGAGCAAAATGACTTCCATTGATACAACCTCCAAACACGAATTCACTACTATGCCTGTTCGCCACCCTTTGGGGCTAGCATTGAGCGGACATTCACCACATTATCCACCAAACCGACAAGACTCAATATCACCGCCAGCTGCAACATGTAGACCAGCAGTAGAAAATAAAACACAAAACGCACCACACGATTCACGTCTCGTGCCCGCAATATCGCCTGTACACAGGACAACCCCTGGACCGCCAGGCAAAACCCGCCAATTGCCGCAAGCTGTTGTGCCATCACATTCGCGCCAAACAGCCCAACCAGCGCCGTGACCAACGTCAGCACCGAAAAAGCAGCACCAAACCGTAATGTTTCAAATTCCGTCGCAAAGGCGCCGGGACGTTCTAGAACCCCTTGCCACTGACGCCCGGTAAACAGCGCCAGCATCCACATCAATCCAAACGAAAGACTGACCCAGCCCCAAAAATAGGTCACTAACCAGTAACGCACCGCCTGCTCAACCTCAGGCGCAACCGGCTGGGCAGCCTGCTGATTAACCTGCTCAAGCAACAGGCCGACAAATTCTCCCGGCAGGGTCACCGGTTGCATCGATCCGAGAACCAACGTCACTGCCATCAATAACATGAGCAGCAGCAATCCCTGACGCAACCCGGATGCCTTAACCCCTATGGCGGCGATAAATACCGGTATCCAGAACCCCATCAGCATCACCGCCATCAATACGCTGCCGAAGCCGACAGCCATCCCGACCAGTAACGTCGCCAGGATGCTAATCGCAATAACCTGAACCGCTTCCCGAATTCGCTGGCGCAATACCGTAAGAACGATAACAGCGCCGCTACCGATAAAAAAAAGCGGTGCCAGCGGAACCAATGGTAAAGCTGAGCTGAGCACAGCCAGCATCCCCAACAGGGCAGCCCAACCGCCAGCCTGCCAGGGCCCAGATGCGACCAGCGTTAACCAGCGAGAAAACATCATCGCCCCAACAGCCTTTCAGCCGTCAGTTAACCGGCAATACTCAGGAATGGGCGTCGGTGTAGGGTAACAGCGCCAAAAAGCGGGCACGCTTTACAGCTGTAGCCAGCTGCCTTTGATAATGTGCCTTGGTACCGGTAATTCTGCTGGGAATAATTTTCCCGGTTTCAGTAACATTCTGTTTCAGAAGATCAAGATCCTTGTAATCGATCTCTTCAATTCCTTCGGCGGTAAACCGGCAGTATTTCCGACGACGTAGATATCTGGCCATTACTAAATTCCTCGCTTGTTTCTGAGCAGCGGACCGGGGGCCATCTGTTGATGGTCGACCCTGATGGTGCGCAAATTACATTGGGCTAAACGCTTGACTGGTCTCTACGTTATTCGCTCTTTTCAGCGCCTGACTCTTCCGTATCAGCCTCTTCCGTGCCAGCCTCTTCGGTCTCCGGCTCTTCTGTAGCCGGTGCCTCACTATCGCCAGTCGCTGCTGCCTCGGTCTTGTCACTTGCTTCATCGTTAGTAGCAGGTGTCTCTTTCGGCGCAGTTTCACGCTCTTCAGAACGCGCCTTGGCCATACTCGATTCCTCGGTAATAGCCCGGTCACGACGAATGACCAGATTACGCAGAATGACATCGTTAAAACGGAACAGATTATCTAGCTCATCAATGACGCTCTGATTCGTTTCAACATTCATCATCACATAATGTGCTTTGCGAATTTTGTTAATGGCGTAGGCTAACTGGCGGCGACCCCAATCTTCAACACGATGGATCGCACCACCATCTTTTAGTACCAGATCGCTGTAGCGCTCAATCATCGCCGGCACCTGGTCACTCTGATCAGGGTGCACCAGGAAGACGATTTCGTAATGTCTCATAACTGCTCCTCACGGGATAACGCCCGGCAACACAGTACCGAGCAAGGAGAAATGGCTCACCGGCGGTTCGACACCACCACCGGCAGATAAAAATCAGCGAATCAGGGAACCAGTCATTCAATCACCGCCGCCAAGGGCGATTAGCGATGGATCAACCAGCTACCCCTGAGCTGGGGCGGCGATTTTAGGTGAAAAAGGACAGCGTAACAATGGCTTGAAGGGGATTAAATCGAACTGGAGGGGTAAAACGGCACTTTATTCAGTGAATTGGTCCCGCTGTCGCCGTAGTTCGTACAACATGACGGCAGACGCCACCGAAAGATTCAGACTCGACACACTGCCATGCATGGGGATAGATACCAGCTGATCACACTGTTCACGTGTCAGGCGGCGCAACCCTTTCCCCTCGGAACCGATCACCAGGGCGACACTACGGTCCACTGTCGAATCGTAAATGGTTACTTCAGCGCCACCATCTGCACCGAGAATGAAAACCCCAGCTTCGCGCAAAAACCGCAAGGTTCGCGCCAGATTTGCGACACGAATACAGGGGACTGTCTCCGCCGCACCACTGGCGACCTTCGCCACCAGCGGGGTGATACGGGCACCCCGGTTTCTGCCAATAATGACGCCATCGACACCAGCACCATCCGCTACCCGCAAACTGGCGCCCAGGTTACGTGGATCGTCAACACCATCAAGAACCAGAAAAAACCATTCTTTATCCGCCGCCAGCATCTGCTCCAGCGACCGCTCACTAAACTCCGGCCTGGGCAACCCCATTGCCACCACCCCCTGATGGACGCCATCGCCACTGACCCGCTTAAGTTTAGCGGCGGACACTTCGGTAACCTTGATGACATGCTGATGCGCCCTTTGCTTCAGCTCGTTGACCGCAGTGACTCTACTACCTTCAAGGATCATGAGTTCGCGGACATCTGCACGGCGCCGCTTAAACAGCGCGTCCACAGCATGTATCCCGTAAGTGACCTGTAACGTTTCCATATCAGTCGCGGTTAGTTCTCGTTAAACAAAATCGGGCAGCGAAACCGTGCCCCGAATTGATCTCCCTCAAACCCGGCAAACCAGTTCAAAATCAATCTTGCGGTCCTGCACGTCGACCCGCACCACCTTCACCATCATGCGATCGCCAAGAGCAAAACGCTCCTGACTGTGTTCAGCAGTCAGCCTCTGCATCACCGGGTCGTAGTGGTAATAGTCGTTTTTGAGACTACTGACATGAATCAGCCCATCCACCAATCCCTGATCAAGGGTGATGAAAAGCCCGAACGCAGTGACGCCCGAGACCATACCCTCAAACTCTTCGCCAACATGGTCAGCCATAAAACGGCATTTATAGGCTGCTACCAGATCCCGGCTAGCATCTTCTGCCCGGCGCTCTGTCATTGAGCAGTGCTCACCCATCTCGACCATCTGCTCCCGGGTGTAGGGATAATCCTTCTTTCGCTTACCGTTCAGTGCCTTTTTTAACGCCCGGTGAACCAACAGATCAGGGTATCTGCGAATCGGTGAGGTGAAGTGGGTGTAATGTTCCAGCCCCATACCAAAATGACCCGCTACAGCAGGCGTGTAAACAGCCTGTTTAAGCGAACGCAACACCATCATCTGGATCATGGTTCCATCGGCACGCCCTTCCAGGCTGCACAGTAAGCGACTGATCTGGTGAGTCGTCGGCTGCTCATCACCCTCAAGCTTAAGTTGCAGCGCCCCCAGAGTCTGCCGCAGTGCAATAATTTTTTCACCGTCAGGTCGATCGTGGGCACGATGCAGGGTCGGAATTTTCAGCTCATCCAGCCACTCCGCTGCACAGCGGTTAGCCGCAACCATACACTCTTCAATGATCTTGTGTGCACGGTTGCGCTGCACCGCCGCCAGTTGCTCAACTGAACCCCGGTCATCCATGACCACCTGTACCTCTCGGCTATCAAAATCGAGTGCTCCGCGCCTTTGCCGCGCATGATCCAGAGCCCTATAGAGCTGATCCAGCTGCAGCAGGCTGGCAATAACATCGGAGGCAGATTTATCGCCGACAGGCAAATCCACTCCCTGTTCAAGAAACTGCCAAACCTGGTTATAGGTCAAACGGCTGTGCGAATGGATCAGTGCGGGCTCAAAACGGTAATCGGTAATCTCGCCGTCAGCGGAAACATCCATCCAGCAAACCATGGCTAACCGATCTTCACCGGGGATCAGCGAACAGAGACCGTTGGAGAGCACTTCAGGCAACATGGGTACGACACGATCAGGAAAATAGACCGAAGTCCCCCGGTGATAAGCTTGCTGATCAAGGACAGAGCCAGGCCGGACATAGTGTGAAACATCGGCAATAGCTACCGCCAGGCGCCACCCTTCGCCCCGCTGCTCTGCATAGACCGCATCGTCAAAGTCCCGT
>JBPEXY010000299.1:0-14882 GCA_052031065.1 Immundisolibacteraceae bacterium
ACGGTGATGGCAACTTGAGCACGATCCAGGAAATCACCCGGCTGGACTCCTACGTGGGGGCGGCTCGGGGGCGATATATCAATACCCACCTTTACCCCAAAGGCACTGAGTTTTTGCACACCGTACGTTATATCGAGGTATCCGATCGCGGTGAGATCAGACCATCGACGCGGATGAAGGAAGTCCGTTACATGCGTAAATGGAAAGACTTCAACAAAGTCTCCTATGAGCGCGGCTATCAGCTCGAAGATTTTGCCAAGGAAGCGGGGCGATTACCTTCCTATCAACTTATTGGAGACCGTGGTCTCGACAACGGATTCGGCTGGTCGATACAGGGTTTTATCGAGGCTAAAAACGGCGAGCTGCGCACCCTGACCTATGAAGAGAACCTGTTTTGCATGGGTTGCCACACCTCGATTGGTTCCACGATTGATAAAACTTTCAGTTTCCCTCGCAAGGTAGACGGTGCGCAGGGCTGGGGCTACATCAACCTGAGAGGTATGCCGGATGCTCCTACGCTGGGCGAACACGCGGGAGAGATTGCGACCTATCTGACACGGGTTGGCGGTGGCGGTGAGTTTCGCAGTAATCCCGAGATGTTTGAGCGGTGGTTCAACGCTGATGGTAGTGCCAATACCCAGGCTATCGCCAGGGCAAAGGATGTTTATGAGCTGATTACTCCGTCGCCGGCGAGAGCGACTGAACTGAACAAAGCTTATAAGGCGATCGTCGAGGAGCAGGATTTCGTTTTCGGTCGGGATGCTACTGTGCTGCCACCGAAAAATGTCTACCAGGAAATCGATAACGCCACAGCTCCCACACTACCCGGTAAATACTATTACGGCTGGGATATTCGTCTCGACTGGGGCAGATAAGCCCGTTAGCCAGCGCTGCTTTTTAGTTGTTGTAAGCGCGGTGGAGGATGTCCGACCGCCGATACTCACCTTTCCCCCTGTCTAATTTAGGCCAACAAACCCAGCATCGGGTTTCTGGCCTTCACCTCCCTTTGAAAGTGAACTGTCGGGACTTCATTTGCCCGCTCCAAAGTCCAGTATTCAGGGGCATTTTCCCTGGCCAGTTGCTCCGCGCTTCGGTTGTCACGAAACGTTCACGAAAAGGTCATTTTTCCGTCAATTGTCTGCAACGTGATGCGGCGAACATGGTGCTGGTTCGGCAACTGTCGAGCTTGCGCCGTCTGTATCTAAGTTCGGCGGCACCGTTATTTAAACAGATAATCTACGGAGAGTTTTCATGGAAAGGTTCACCAGGTGTTCGGTCACTAGTGTGCTGGCCTTGGCACTATCGCAAACTGCATTTGCTGGCAGTGCTCCTTTTTTCGTTCCGCTGACACACTCTGAAGGTGTGACCGCGCCCGATAGCATTGATGAAATAAATGCGCCGTGGCAGGCCCCAGCTGGTGTGGCACAAACTAACCTTACCAGCATGGAAGAAATCGAAAACGATGTTAATCAATCGGTCCAGCGCATCGGTGCCGGTACCGTTTCGTCAATGTTCGATATGCTGGCCTTCGACCCAACCGGTAAATACCTGTTCATTCCTCATGAAACGCCGTTAGGCGCTGGCTTGACGCGTTACGATATGGACAATGACACCGCTGCGCTTCTTTTCGCCGGCGACCAGAATGGAGCTGGACCGGACGGTGAGAGAGCGACTGCTGATGACGACTGGTCTGCCGATTTTGGAGCGTTTGATCCATCCCGTTATACCCCCAATGGCACCGTCATCCTGGCCGAAGAGTGGTCTGGACTGGGTCGCGTCGTTGAAATCTGTAACCCTTTCGGTGCCGCCCCCGCTGATCCTGTTGCCAGTTCATTAACCCAGGGTGACTGCGCTGCCGGTGCTGACTGGCGGGTACTGCCGATTGCCAATGTTTCCCACGAAGGGATCAACTTCAGCCTCAAGCATGAGAATGAAGTCATCTATTTTATTGACGAGGACCGTTCCGGTTCCATATATAAAATGGTACTGACGACTGCTGGAGATTACGCTGGCGGCGGTCAGACCTTCGTGTTGAAAGCAGATAACTATCTGGGTGATCCTGAGCCAAATTGGAACGATAGCGCCAGCGGTAATAACGCACCTGCGGTACTGGCTTCGCGCTTCGGCCCAGCGTCCTGGGTGCCGATTACTGATGCTAACGGTAATCCGCTGCCGGGCGTTACCTATCCGATAGGGGCCAGCGTTCTTAACTGCGCTGCTGGAGACGCCGGTGACGAATGTCGTGATGAAGATATTCGCCCCGGACGAGTCGCGGCTGATGATGTGGGTGGTACGCCTTTTGGTCGTCCTGAAGACATGGCTATCGGTATGATGCCAAATGGCAATGAGATCCTTTACGTTACAACAACGTCTGAAAACGGCGTGATTTCCATCGAGGAAACTCGCCATGGTCCTTATATTCGCTCTTTCGCAAGCGAAGATGGGGCGCCCACAGGTGCTCAGAGCGGTACCGCGAAGAACGCCGATCTGGCGCCTACCACCGGTACGTTGAACTCGCCTGACAACCTTGCTATCGATTCTCTTGGCAATATCTACATTATTGAAGATGCGCCCAACAGCAACACCGTGGGTGGTGATGTGTGGTTCGCGCGTGATATGGATAACGATGGCGTCGCCGAGTCCCTCGATCACTTTTTGAGTTTGCAGGTAGCTGGCTCCGAAGCCACGGGCATGATTTTCAATCCTGCCGACCCAACCAAGTTTGTGGTTGCTGTTCAGCATCCCACCACGACTGATCTTTCTGATGCTGATAACGACGGAATCAGAGACGCTGACGGGTTTGGTGATGCGGTTTGGGAGTTTGACCTGGCCGATACCGTGCCTCCGGTATGCAGCAAGCCTCGTCATCAGTGGACAACCTACAACCACGCTACCCGTCGTTGGGTCCGTGCCTGTTCAAATGCCCGTGATTACAACGCGATTCGTCAGATCAAGAAAAGTGACAAAAGTGATCGTGATTTCCCCAATCCTTAAAGTGTGCTGACAACTGGAACGATAGTTATTGTTCCGGTGGATCCATTAAAGCCCCGCTTTGGCGGGGCTTTTTTCTTATTCCATTGTTGAAAAGGTATTGATCCATCAGGAAATGGTGGATTAGTGTTGCTGACTAATGGGTTTCATTTGATGGGGGCCGAGTCGTCGTTAATGAAAATCCCGTGATTTGAGTGCCAGTTCATCCAGTAGCCAGCTGCGGTCGAGAATGTCGCCAGCGATGACGTGAATGACCTCGTTTTTGCGTTCCATGACTCCCTTGATCAGTAGCAGTTTGCCGGTTAGCAGCGGCTGGCGGCAGCGTTCCTGCAGGTTTTTCCAGACCACCACATTGATGTTGCCGGTCTCATCTTCGAGGGTGACAAAAATCACCCCGCTGGCGCTGCCGGGGCGCTGGCGGCCGGTTACCAGTCCGGCCACCCGTACAAAGCGGTTGTTATCGGTCCGCTCCAGGTCGATCTGGCGTTTGCAGCCTCGCAGTTCCGGGTGGTTACGGATCAGCAGCATCGGGTGGTGACCCAGAGTCAGGCCAAGGCTGCGGTAATCGGCGAGAGTTTCCTCCATCGGTTGGGGCGCACTCAGGGTCAGGGGTTCTGTCTGCGGCTCGTCCGCTGTTGTCAGTAGCGGGCGGTCAGGTTCAATGGCCATTACCTGCCAGTGGGCCTGATAACGGTGGGGACTGAAATCCTTCAGGGCATTGGCATCGGCCAGTGCGGCCAGCTCTTTTTTGTTGAGCTGCGCACGGCGCGCCAGGTCGGTGGCGCTGGTAAAGGGTGTTTCTCTGCCTAGCCTGCTGATCCGCTCGGCGCTCTCCCTGCCCAGTCCTTTGACAAGTCGCATGCCCAGCCTTAATGGTGGTTGGCGGCCGGGGCCGATATTCAATCTGCCGGCATCGCCGGGTGGCAGTTCCAGCCGGTGGTCCCAATCGCTCTGATTCACATTGACCGGCAGCACAGTGATCTGGTGGCGGCGGGCGTCCTGCACCAGTTGGGAAGGAGTGTAAAAACCCATCGGCTGGCTATTTAGCAATCCACAGTAAAAGGCAGCCGGATGGTGGCATTTGACCCAGGCGGAGACATAAACCAGCAGCGCAAAGCTGGCCGAATGGGATTCAGGAAAGCCGTAACCACCGAAGCCCTTGATCTGCTCAAAAAGCCGTTCGGCAAAATCCTGGCTGTAACCACGTTCGAGCATGCCGTCGATCAGTTTGGTGCGGAATTTCAGCAGGTTACCGTTTCTGCCCCAGCTGGCCATGGCACGGCGCAACTGGTCCGCCTCGCCACCGCTGAAACCGGCGGCGACCATGGCCAGTTTGATCACCTGCTCCTGAAAAATGGGCACGCCCAGGGTGCTTTGCAGCACCTCCCGGATTGCCGGGCTGGGATAGTGAACCGCAGCCGGATTTTCCCGCCGTTTCAGGTAGGGGTGGACCATCCTGCCCTGAATCGGTCCGGGGCGGACGATGGCGACCTCGATCACTAGGTCGTAGTAGCAGCGCGGGCGCAGGCGTGGCAGCATCGACATCTGCGCCCGCGACTCGACCTGAAACACACCAATACTGTCGCCGCGGCAGAGCATGTCGTAGGTAGCGCTGTCGGCTTCTGGTATTGCCTGCAGACTGGTCAGCGCAGGCTGGTAACGCTGAATCATCTCAATAGATTTGCGAATGGCACTGAGCATGCCCAGTGCCAGCACGTCGACTTTCAGCAGCCCGAGCGCCTCGATATCTTCTTTGTCCCATTGCACAACGGTGCGTTCAGCCATGCTGGCATTTTCCACCGGCACCAGCTGACTGACCGGCCCGGCAGTGATGATGAAGCCGCCTACATGTTGGGAGAGGTGGCGCGGAAAGCCCTTGATCTGCTTGACCAGCTGCAGAAACTGCCCAGCCAGCTGCTGATGGTTGGGCAGGCGGTATTCAGCAAAACGTTTATGCAGGTCGCCCTGGCGGTCCCACCAGGCGAGGGACCTGGCCAGCTGGTCGACCAGCAGCGGTGACAGACCCAGCGCCTTGCCGACATCACGCACCGCGCTGCGGGTGCGGTAGGTAATCACCGTGGCAGCCAGAGCGGCCCGTTCGCGGCTGTACTTTTTGTAGATGTACTGAATCACCTCCTCGCGCCTTTCATGCTCAAAGTCGACATCGATATCGGGTGGTTCGTCGCGCTCTTTGGAGATAAAGCGCTCAAACAGCAGCGATACCCGGGTGGGGGAGACCTCGGTAATAAACAGGCAGTAGCAGACCACCGAGTTGGCGGCCGAACCGCGACCCTGGCAGAGAATGCCGCGGCCACGGGCAAACTGCACAATGTCGTAAACGGTGAGAAAGTAGTACTCATACTCTAGCTCACGGATCAGTTGTAGCTCCCGTTCAATCTGTTTCTCAACCTCTGCGGGAATGCCGTCAGGCCAGCGCTGTTCGGCGCCACTCAGGGTTAAAGCGCGCAGGTATTTATGCGGTTTCTGCCGTGGTGGAACCAGCTCTCTGGGGTATTCGTAACGCAGCTCGTCGAGAGAGAAACGGCAGCGCTGGCTGATGGTCACGGTTTCGGCCAGCAGCGCTGGCGGGTAGAGTTGCTGCAGCTCGTTGACAGGTCGCAGGTATCGCTCGCTATTGGCCTGCAACTGACGACCAAGCTGCTGGACGGTGCTGTTCAGGCGGATGGCGGTGAGCAGGTCCTGTAACGGTTTGCGCTGGCGGCAGTGCATATGGACATCGCCGCAGGCAACCATTGGCAGGTTGAGGGCTGTTGCCAGGCTGTAGTGGTGCAGGTAGTGCTGCTGGCGGCCGGCGCTGAGCAGGTTGCTATAACCGATCCAGAGCCGCTGTGGGAACAGTGCGGCCAGTTCATCTCCGTGCTGTTGCAGGCTGGTAGCGGCCGAATTTTCTGGTGGGGCATTTGATGGCTTATCCAGTAATTCGCCGGGCAGCCAGATTGCCAGACAACCACTGCCGGTGAGCCGCAGGTCGCTGAGCTGTAGCTGATATTCGCCTTTCGGGCTGCGCCGCCGGGCCAGAGTGATCAGACTGGAGAGTTCGCCATAGGCGCGTCGGTCCGGCGCGATCAGCAGTAGATGGATGTTTTCCTGCAGGCGAAATTCGCTGCCGATCAGTAGTTTGATCCCATAATGTCTGGCTGCCACATGGGCTTTGACCACACCGGCCAGCGAACACTCATCGGTGATGGCAATGGCCCGGTAGCCGAGACGGGCGGCCTGTTCTACCAGCTCTTCCGGGCGTGAAGCGCCACGTAAAAAGCTGAAGTTGCTGATTGCATGCAGTTCTGCGTAGCCGTGGTGACCGGGTCGGGCGGCTGGTTGCTGCGCTTCCAGCTGGGCCATTAACCAAACACCCCGTGTACAAACCAGCGGCGGCTGGCGCGTTCCTGATAAACCCAGTAGTGGGCACCGCCGGGGTGACGGGCGATAAAGTAATCCCGGCAGATCGGCTGTTGCCACCAGTTACCCTCGACCCGCTCCGGTCCCTGCAACAGGTCGAGAACACCACGCCATTCAAGCTGGCCCCGGTCACAGCAGATTGATTCCGGTTCCGGTAGTAGCCAGAGTGGCCGCAGCAGGCGTGGGTCGGGATCAGGTTCGGTTAGCGGTAAGAGTCCACTGCCGGTCGGCGCGACCAGTCCCGCCTGTTCAGGAATGTGGCTGTCGGTGGCGGCAACGCCACTGACCGCCTCGGGACCGAGGCGACTGGTCAGGCGGTCAATCAGGTCGCTGTTGGCGGCCGGGTCAAACAGCTGGTCGTGGTGGTGTTTGCCAAACAGGTCGCCGATTACCGGTTGTGCCTGGTGCAGATGGGTCACCTGTAGACGGAGGGCGTCAACCGGCGAGTAAAAACGGATTTTCTCCAGCTGTAAACGGCTCAGCGACAGAAAGTGATCGAGCTGATTCTGTGGCCGGGAAAAACGGATGGTCAGCCGCTCGCTGGAACCGTTGAGCAGCTGCAGGTGCCAGTTCAGCTGTTGGCAATGTAGCTGACGACCCTGCAGATAACCGCACAGGGCGCTGAGCAGGCGCTTCATCGGAAAGGCCAGCGCCTCTGCTGAGGTAATGCCGTGGTTAAGCTGCAGAATATCATCAAACTCTGCCGGCAATTGCAGGTGGGGCCGGGGGTCCGGTCGGCTACCGGTGAGCTGTTGCAGGTAGTTCAGAAAACCGGCACCAAACCGTTTGCCGATGGCATCGCCGGGTAGCTGAATCAGCTCTCCCAGGCGCTGCAGACCGCTGGCGCGAAACTGCTTTTTCAACGGATTGGGACAGAGCAGGTCGGCAAGTGGAAAACGGTGCAGGATGTCACTGTAGGCTGAAATACCGGTCTGGCCCTGGAGCTGCTGCTGGTGATCTTCCTGATCAGATGAGCTGAAGATGCTGACCAGCTGTTTCTGTACGGCAGGCGGGGTATGGCTCATCAGCTCTGCCGCCCTGGGAGTAGGAGCAATGCCGATCTCGTGGCTGAATCCCAGCTCCCGCAGCAGTTGATGCAGCTGCCGGAGCAGGGCGTTGAGCCCCTGAAACAGCCGCAGGCTACTGCCAACTTCCAGCAGCAGGCAGTCTGGCTCCAGCGGATCAATCAGCGGGGTAAAGCGGTAACAGCTGTAAGCCAGGGAGCGCAGTGTCTGCGCTTCGCGTTCGGGCTGGCGGGTGAATATTCTGATCTCATCGCACAGCGCCCGGGCAGTGGCCGGGGTGATCTGTGGGGTGATACCGGCATCATGCGCGCTCTGGTTGCAGGTGATGATGCGATGACGGTCGACCACGGCCATCGGCGGTGCTATGGCTGAGTCACGCGGCCGACCTTCTGGACTGCCGTGTGAGCGCTTGTCTGGCGGGTCGAGGAAAACCTCCAGCGGCAGGTTGGCGAAACGCAGGCAGAGCCAGAGCATTTGAAGGGTTCAGCCGGCTTAGTGTAACCGAGTCTGTTTCCCCGCCGTTGGCAGGGGGAAATCCAGTTCTGCAGATTCGATGACGGGAAGGGATGGATGGTCAGGTGCGGCAATTTTCGCAGGTTGATATACCGGCAGGCCGGTTACCGGAACCTGCTCTTCGCAGAGGACTTCCGGGCAGGCAATTTCAACCTGTTGCCCGGCCCAGCCACCGCGCTGTTTGAGAATCTCCAGCCGATAGCCACGCTGGGTGTTGGTCAGCACTATTCGCAGTGCCGCCGGCGAGGTGTCGCGGCTGGCCTGGGTGGTGCGCAGCAGCAGGCTCAGGCCGTGGCTGGAGTGGGCAGCCAGCTGTAACTTGCGCAGCTGGCCGGTTTCCAGGTTATCGACAGGCCAGCAGAGCATCCCTCCGGCAATATTGGCGCGCATGGTCTGTTCTGCTGCCCAGAGCTGGTCTCCGATTGTAGAGGTGCGCACCAGCAGTAACTGTTGTGGAGCAACGCCGGCAGCCTGCAGGGCCGGCGCGTAGGGCAGGTAAGGAGGGTCGATCAGTACCAGTCTGCGGCCATCCCGACACAGCCGGCGTAATGCTGGCAGCAGCAGTTGTAGTGCCCCGGTTGTCGGCGGGTCGTACAGCAGTTCGGTAATCGCCTGGATGGGCCACCCGCCCTGGTGCAACGCCTGGTCCAGCGCAGCATAGCCGCTGGCAATACCCTGTTGCCTCTGCAGCGGTGCGCTGGAGCGCCAGATGTCGGCTCGGTTCAGCAGCTTGGAGAGGGGTTGTTTCATCGGTGGCCGGGTTATTGGTTTTAAACGAAGTCAGATGCCAGACAGGCAGTAAATCTCGAATAACTGTATTTATATACAGTAACTGTAAATATAAACAGTTATTGAGGTGGTGTCACTACTTGCTGTTCTTCATAGAGGTCCAGAGGTAGCAGGAGGGCTCTTTATAATATTTATTTTTCTAGTCAAATATATATAATTAAATTTTTCATTTTATTTGTTAATATTATGTTTTTTAATGTTATTTATATGAAAATATTTAATTATTTCTAGTCATTTTTTTAGTCAAAAACCTATGGAATTAACCATTCAACAAGTTTTGTCCCAGGGGCCAGCTACCTCCCGGCAACTGCAGACAGCGACGGGGCTAACGCAGGCGGCGGTGTCGCGCGGGTTGCGAAGCATGGGGAATCAGGTTGTGCGCTTCAAGCGTGGCCGGACGCCCTATTACGCGATGACTCGTAACGCTTTCGGGGCCGACGACTGGCTGCCTCTGGTGATGGTGGATCGGCACGGTAATAACCGGGTGGTCGCCTATGTAAGGCCGCTGCAGCACGGTGGTTACTACCTGCAGCAGGAGTCGGGTATGCCATCACTGCTGGCAGGAGCAGAGGGTAACGGCCTGTTTGATGATCTGCCCTATTTTCTGGATGACCTGCGTCCCCAGGGTTTTCTGGGTCGGCAGATAGCTGCACAGCTGGCAGAACAGGGGGCCGGGTTTCCCCACGACCTGCGTAACTGGAATAGCAACCATGTCGGCCGTTATCTGATCGCTAATGGTGATGATCTGAGCGGGAATTTTAAATTTGGCCCACAGGCTCTTTCGCGTATCCGGCGGAAAGTGGAGGTGAGCACGCCGGAACAGTATCCAGAATTGGCCGAGAGCGTGCTGGCAGGCACCCTTCCCGGTTCATCAGCAGGCGGGGAGCAGCCCAAATTTACAACTTACTGTGGGGAACGTTCAGCCCATGTGCTGGTAAAGTTTTCACCGCCTGGCGATGAAGCGCTGGCCAGACGCTGGCGCGATATTCTGATTACTGAACACCACGCCACTGAGGCGCTGCATGAGGCGGGTTTGCCAGCGGCGAAAACCCGACTGATTGAAGCCGGAGGACGGCTGTTTCTGGAATCCCAGCGGTTGGATCGCAGCGGGGAGTTTGGTCGCTCATCGATGATTTCCATGCAGGCAATCGACGCTGAGTTTGTCGGGCTGGGGACCAACTGGACTGCCGTGGCTTATGAACTTCTGGGTAAAGGACTGCTTTCTAGTGACCATGCTATCGATATCCTGTTTCTGCAGCGTTTTGGCCAGTTGATCAACAATTCGGATATGCATCTGGGTAATTTGAGTTTTTCCATCGAAGGGTCGATGTTCCATCTATTGCCGGTTTACGACATGTGCTCAATGGGCTTTGCCCCCAGAAGCGGTGAACTGATGGAATATCAATTTACTCCGCCGGCGAGGTCGACAGGACTCGACCAGCTTGTCGATCAACGGATGACGACCAACATTGAAGAGTTGGCGCGTGATTTCTGGAAACGAGTGGCAGCAGACAGCAGAATATCCGGCGAATTTCAGCAATTTCTGCAGTTGGGTAATCCGCTAGACCGAATGGTTGTGGACGGGGATGAGTATATTTAACCCACTGATAACAGGTTGGGTTTCTGGTTTTAGTTTTGGTTTTAACCGTCTGAGTTGCCAGATATGTCATTCTCCGACTGTTCACGGGCGAAGAAATAGCCAAGCACGAGGGTGACGATGGGCGGAATCCAGGATTTGGCGAATTCGAAAATATCGCTTGCCGCTGCCGTGCGGCTCTCCAGCACAGCCTGCGCATAGTTGCAGGCATTCGCCAGCTGTTCGGCTTTGGCGGCATCACCGTCCGTTGTAGCGCTGCAGACCGAAGCATCGGGCAGACCCCACATGCCGACGACAAACTGAATTGTCCAGGCGACCAGCATCAGCAATGCGGAGGCGAATAACACCCAGCCACCCAGTCTGAATAGCGCCTTGCGATTCGGGCTCAGCTCGTTAGGGGTCGCAAGGTCGAGATCTTCAGCGTGCTGGCCAATGTTGAGCGGGCCAAAATTTTCATCGGTCACGATCGATCCCCCTGGTGTGGAGTTGATTATTTAATGACGATTTCCCGTTTGGTCGATCCATCTTCCGATTCAATCACCAGTTTCTGTTTCTTGTCGTCTGCCTCGGCGGCGATATCCAGCAGTGCAATGGCTTTGCGTAGAATCTCAGCCTTGGATGCAGCCCCGTAATGGTCGCGAAGATTTTCCAGGACTTTGGATGTTTTCTGGTCAAATTTGAATGATGTTGTAGCCATTTCTGATTACCTTCATTGATGAGGATTGACTATGAGCGATAGGGTAAATCTATATAGCCTGTATGTAAATACTATGCAATATCTGCATAGCCAGGGCTGTAACCTCCCGCCTTCAGCTGAACGGGCAGGCCATCGTCAGGAAGTCAGGAGAAGAACCCGGGGGCAGGGAGGGCAATACCCCGTGCTGCTGAATTCCACAGAGCCGCCGTTTGTCCTGCATGCGACATAATGCCGCATTAGCGCATAGCCACCGGCAATGGCGCTATCATTAGCCAGATAATATGACAGGCGTAAATTGCCGGAGAGAGGTTCGACTCAACGAGGAGTTGATCCATGGAGCTTGACCCCTTTGTTCTGGCGCGCATTCAGTTTGCGGCCAATATCAGTTTTCACATTCTGTTTCCGTCTATATCGATAGGGCTGGCGTGGATTCTGTTCTATTTCCGCTACCGGTTTCATCGCAGCGGTGACCAGGCCTGGGATTACGCCTACCTGTTCTGGGTAAAGGTGTTCGCGCTGACTTTCGCTATGGGGGTGGTCAGCGGCATCACCATGAGCTTTCAGTTTGGCACCAACTGGCCGGGGTTTACTGAAACCACCGGCAATATCTCCGGTCCGCTACTGGGCTATGAGGTGCTGACGGCCTTTTTTATGGAAGCCTCCTTTCTTGGCATTATGCTGTTTGGCCGCAAGCGGGTGTCGCCACGGGTGCACCTGCTGGCCACAGCGTTGGTGGCGGTGGGTACGACGCTGTCGGCATTCTGGATACTGAGCCTGAATTCGTGGATGCAGACACCCGCCGGTTACGAAATTATTGATGGCAAGTTCTACGCTACCGACTGGCTGGCAATTATTTTTAACCCCTCGTTTCCCTACCGCCTTGCCCATGTGCTGACCGCATCGTTGATCACTTCTGCGTTCGTAATTATGGGGGTCAGTGCCTGGCGAATATTCAAGTCGCTGGATGGGCCTGCAACTCACCGGGTGTTAAGAACCGGGGCGCTGATCGCGGTCGTCGCCACACCAACCCAGCTGTTACTGGGTGACCTGCATGGGCTTAATACCCTGGAGCATCAACCCGCCAAAATTGCTGCTATGGAAGGCATCTGGCAGACCGGTTCGGGGGTTCCCTTTACGCTGTTTGCCCTGCCCAACGAGCAGACCCGGCAAAACGACTTTGCCGTGACCATTCCAAAACTTGGTAGTTTGATCCTGACCCATGAGCTTGATGGAGAACTGCAGGGTCTCGATGATTTCAGCGACCAGCATCCGCCGGTAGCTCTGGTGTTCTGGTCGTTCAGGGTCATGGTAGGCGTGGGGATGCTGATGATCGTGGTCTCCTGGTGGGTTGGATGGAGTCTCTGGAAAAATGGCACCTTGTCACGGTTACAGCTGCTCGTACTCAGCGCCATGACCTTCTCCGGCTGGGTAGCGACGCTTGCCGGCTGGTGGGTCACCGAGGTTGGCCGTCAGCCCTATATCGTTCATGGTCTGGTGCGCTCCAGCGAAGTGGTGGCGCCCCATGGCAGCGGTGTGGTGCTGACAACTCTATTGGCCTATTTGCTGCTTTACGGGCTACTGCTGAGCGCCTATGTGGGCGCCATTCGGTACCTGGCGAGCAAGCCTGCGGCATCGCTCGTCATTGACCAGTTTCCCGAAAAAATGGTCGGGGAGGCGGGCTAATGGAAACCCTGTTACCCGTGCTGTTTTTTATTGTGATGGGGCTGGCTGTACTTGCTTACAGCATTCTTGATGGCTACGACCTCGGTATCGGAATGCTGTTGCCGCTCGGTAACGAAGCCGAGAAAGACCGCATGATCGCCTCCATCGGGCCATTCTGGGATGCCAACGAAACCTGGATCGTACTCGGTGTGGGAGTGCTGCTGATCGCATTTCCGCAAGCCCACGGCCGCGTGCTTACTGCACTCTATTTACCGGTCACGCTGATGCTGGTTGGTCTGGTGATGCGTGGTGTGGCGTTCGACCTGCGCGTGAAAGCCGGATTAAACAAAAAAGCGCTGTGGGACAGAGTGTTTTCTTCCGGGTCGCTGCTGGCCGCAGTAACCCAGGGATGGATGGTGGGCGCTTACATCACGGGTCTGCAGCCGGGGTTGGTTAATCTGCTCTTCTCTGCGCTTATTGCGCTGCTGTTGCCGGCGTTCTACATTTTTCTCGGCGCAGGCTGGTTGATGATCAAATGTGAAGCTGAGTTGTTCCACCGGGCGGTCAGTTGGGCGCGGCGTGCGCTGCTGCCAATGGCGGCGGCACTGGTGCTGGTATCCATTGCCACGCCGCTGGTCAGTGTCACCATCGCCGAACGCTGGTTCACATTGCCAAACCTCATTGGCCTGGCACCGATTCCGATCAGCTGTGCGTTGGTGTTTGTGGCGATAGCGGCATTTCTGACCCGCTCTGATGACACCATCGACAGCTACCCGTGGGTGCCGTTTGCAGGTGCCGCCATAATTGGGGTGATGGCGGCTATCGGCCTTGGCTACAGCCTCTACCCTTATGTAGTCATCGATGAACTGACCATCTGGGAGACTGCTTCCGCGACCAGTTCACTTAAATTTGTGCTCGTGGGCGTGGTAATCACAGTACCGGCTATCATCGGCTATTCGATATTCGTTTACCGAATTTTCTCCGGCAAAGCGAGCGATCTCGAATACGGTTAATGGCGGTAATGGTGAGGCGGCTTCGACTATGGATATTGATGAATGAGCCCGCCCAGAGATTAGTCGCTTTTCAGTCTTACACGCAACGCGCCGGAACCGCCATCAAACCGGCCGGCGAGGCGAAAAGCCAGCACCCTGGGGTCAGCGCGTAGCTCATCCTGTACCAGTTCTGGCAGTATTGCGTGACCCTGTGAATGTAGCCCACGGCCGTGAATGATTCTGACCGTACGGCAATGGTGCTGGCAGGCGTAGTCGAGAAAACGGCGTAACCGGCGACGCGCCTCAGCGCTGTTTAGCTGATGCAGGTCGAGTTCTTCGTCGGCATGAAAGCGTTCTCCACGCAACTCCGTTAGCAGTACTGGTGAGTGTCCACTGCGTAGCCACCGCTCTGTGATCGGTTGAGGTAATGGTTGGGCTGCGGGAGTGGATGTAGTCGCACCTGTTCCGGAACCGTGACCCTGTTTCTGATTGTTGGTCCTGGGTCGGTCGGGCAGGGGGCGTTGCTGCTTTTTGGGCAATGGCCGCACGTCGCTCATCGCCTGTTTGAACAGGTCGGCATCCTGGTTCTGTTCGTCGTTCTGGTCGGCGCTGCTGTTCATTGCACGATCGGTTAAATCCCTATCCTGTTCACTGTTCTGGGTGGCAATACGGTACCAGCGGGTGTTTGTACAGAGCGATCAGATGGTCGTTGGTTACGTTGGTTGGGAGACCCGGTTCGTCACGATATTCTAGGGTGGTCCCGGAGTGGGTCATTTTGCTGAAACCGTGAGCGTTGCCAGGCGAGGAGACAATTTTAATGGCTTCAAAACGATCCCCCGGTTTTTTCTGAGATTATCAATTCTCCCTTTTGGGCGGAAGCTGTCTTCACTAAATCGCATCCCGATTATGGTCAGGTCTTCATCTTCCAGCAGCTCCTTTACTGTGTCGATATCTGCCGGTGAGGTGTCAATTTTCGGGCCGTTCTTTTTTGCCAGCCCCGGCAATGGTATCGGCAGCTATGGCTGGCTTAGAACCAACGTGATCACCGCCGGCTCAAGCATCAGGGTCAGCGCGAAACCGCCGGTCAGACACATCGACGGCGCCGACGCCAGGGCCGCCACACTCAGTATGAATTTGCCGTTCAAGTGTTCGCAGGGTGTTGGTGATTGGACTCGATCGGCGCCGCGCCCGGGGGT
>JBPEXY010000003.1:0-9350 GCA_052031065.1 Immundisolibacteraceae bacterium
ACTGCGCCATGCCAGTGGGACTCCAGCACCCCCAATACCTGATGGTCAGCGGCAACCTTAATGGCGTCACCGAAATAACCGCCAAACAGCATCGGTTCAATTGCGATGGCCCCCACCAGAACTGACGGTATCGCCAGCAACAACAGCGGTCCGGTTACCACCAACGGAGTTTCATGGAGATGTTCACGGGTGTGATCATCCATCCGTTCGCGACCGTGAAAAACCATGAACAGAAGCCTGAAGCTATATAGCGAGGTGACAAAAACACCAGCTAGTACCGCAAAGTTAGCAAACCCCGCCGCTGGTAGTTGCGAGGCGTGGACCGCCTCGATAATGGCATCTTTGGAGAAAAACCCGGCCAGTCCAGGAAAGCCGACCAGGGCCAGGGTGCCAATCACCGTTACGATATAGGTAATCGGCATATATTTACGCAGCCCGCCCATCTTGCGCATATCCTGCTCATGGTGCATGGCGATGATCACCGAGCCGGCCGCGAGAAACAGCAGTGCCTTGAAAAACGCGTGGGTGGTGAGGTGGAAAATCCCCGCAGCGTAGGCTGAGGTTCCCAGCGCGACGGTCATATAACCCAGCTGCGAAAGGGTCGAGTAGGCAACTACCCGCTTAATATCGTTCTGCACGATGCCGAGAAAGCCCATAAACAGCGCAGTCACGGCTCCAATGATTAGCACGAAATTGAGTGCCACCTCAGAAAGTTCAAACAGCGGAGAAGTACGGGCAAGCAGGAAAATGCCCGCAGTGACCATGGTGGCAGCATGAATCAGGGCGGATATCGGAGTCGGGCCTTCCATCGAATCTGGCAACCAGACGTGCAGCGGAAACTGTGCTGACTTGGCCATGGCGCCAATAAACAGCAGTACACAGGTCACCGTAAGCGCGGACCAGGCATGGCCATTGAATAGCTCAAAAGTCTGCTCTGCCTGACTTTCCGGGTTGGCAAACACGGCGGCGAAATCGAGCGAGCCGTAGAGGTAGAAGACCGCGGCGACTCCGAGCACCATGCCCATATCGCCGATACGGTTGACCAGAAACGCTTTCATGTTGGCAAAAATCGCCGAATCACGGGTGTACCAGAAACCAATCAACAGGTAGGAGACCAGGCCGACACCTTCCCAGCCAAAAAAGAGCTGGGCGAAGTTATTTGCCATCACCAGCATGAGCATCATGAAGGTAAACAACGAGATATAGCTGAAAAAGCGCTGGTAGCCGGGATCGTCGTGCATATAGCCGATGGTGTAGATATGGACCATCAGTGACACTGAAGTGACCACGGTCATCATCGTCGCACTGAGCATATCGATCATGAAGCCGACCTGAATCGACAGGCCTCCGCTCTCCATCCAGGTGTAGAGGGTCTCGTTATAGACAACCGATTCACCGGCCTGCTGGGCCGAAAGCAGGTGCCACAATACGCGGGCAGAAAGCAGCGCGGATATTGCCACGCCGAGGATAGTTACCGTATGGGCGCCGGCACGACCGATCAGCCGCCCCCCCAGCCCCGCCAGCAACGAGCCGGCGAGTGGCGCTAAAACTATAACCGTACAGATGGTTTTGATATCGCCCATGAATTCAGCCATTCAGCTCGTGGATATCTTCTACATTGATCGAACCGCGATTACGCATTAACAGCACAATAATCGCCAGACCGATCGCCGACTCTGCCGCTGCCACGGTGAGCACGAAAAAGACAAAAATCTGCCCATGCATGTCGCCCAGAAAATAGGAGAAGGCTACGAAATTCATATTGACCGCTAACAGCATCAACTCCACGCACATCAGCAGAATGATGACGTTCTTGCGGTTGATAAACAGCCCAAGCGCACTAATGGTGAACAGAATCGCACCGAGAATAAGGAAATCCGCCAGTGTTACCATTTCAGGCTCCTCCTTTCGACTCAGGTTCTGCGCCGGCTGCATCACTGGCCGGTCTGTCTATCAGTTCGCTCTGTCGCAGGTCGACGACGCGCATACGATCCTGCTTGGTAGCAGCAAGCTGGTCACTGGTGGAGATATAGCGGCTTTGACGGCGCCCACGCAGGGTCATTGAAATGGCGGCGATAATTCCAATCAGCAGGATCACTGAAGCAATTTCCACTGGATAGATATAGTCGCGATACAGCAGCTGACCAATCGCCTCTACATTACTTCCCACCCAGGCCGGCTCTGCCGGCGCTGTCACCGCCAGACTGTCAGCAGAAAGAATGGTTACCATTTCGGCAATCACCACACCCGCGACAACCAGACCCAACGGCATGTGGCGCCCAAAGCCCTCTTTGAGGCGCCCCTGATTGAGGTCGACTGACATCACCACGAACAGAAACAGCACCATCACTGCGCCGACATAAACCAGCACCAGTACGATGGCGAGAAACTCTGCGCGCAACATCAGCCAGAGCCCTGCGGTGGTAAAGAACGCCAGTATCAGAAACAGCGCCGCGCGCACCGAATGGCGCACAGAGACCACCATGCTTGCGGAAAACACGAGTACCGCCGCAAACAGGTAAAAAAGAATTTTTTCAGTCAGCATGATGTTTTTGGCTTTGCCTGGGTTTCTGCTTCTCTACGGAGCAATTCATCTAAAAATCAGTCTCTTCTGACCATTAGCGGAAGGGGGCATCTAGTTCCCGGTCTGCCGCGATCTGGGCTTCAAGCTTGTCACCATGTTCCAGTAACTGATTTTTATCGTAGAGAAGCCCGGAACGCTCTTCAGCGTGGTAGTGCATATGCCGCGTTAACACAATCGAATCAACCGGGCACGCCTCTTCACAAAAGCCACAGTAGATACACTTTGAAAGATCGACATCATATCGAGTGGTGCGGCGGGTGCCATCGTCGCGTTCTTCAGACTCGATATTGATCGCCAGCGCCGGGCAGACGGCCTCGCACAACTTGCAGGCGATGCAACGCTCTTCGCCATTAGGGTACCGACGTAGCGCATGTAAGCCACGAAACCGGTTTGACGTCGGCGTGCGCTCTTCCGGAAACTGCAAGGTGATACCGCGCCTGAAAAAATGTTTCAGCGTGACACCAAGCCCGGCGAGCAACTCCAATAGCAGCAGGCTACGCAGATATCTGACCGCAGTATTCAATTTCCAACCTCCTGCCGCACCAATCGAGGCGCCATCAGTAAAACCATCACTCAATCAAACCACCAGGGTAATTCAGCCACCACCGCAGCGCCCACCAGCACCACCCAGACGATAGTAATGGGAATAAACACCTTCCAGCCCAGACGCATAATCTGGTCATAACGGTAACGGGGAAAAGTAGCTCGAAACCAGAGAAACAGAAAAGCCACCAACACAATTTTGCCAAACAGCCAGAGCACCCCCGGCACCCAGGCAAACAGGCTTTCCAGTCCTGGAATGCCTTCAAAGGGCGACAGCCAGCCGCCGAGAAACAGCAGGGCAGTCAGGGTGCTGATCAGAATCATGTTGGCGTACTCAGCGAGGAAAAAGACCGCAAAGGTCATCCCCGAGTATTCGACATGGAACCCAGCAACAATTTCTGACTCACCCTCGGCGACATCAAACGGGGCACGGTTGGTTTCAGCCACACCGGAAATAAAATAGATAACGAAAATCGGCAACAGTGGAAGTGCAAACCAGTGCAGCGCGCTACCCTGCTGCGCCATCACAATTTCTGTCAGATTGACACTGCCGGCAGCGACGAGCACCGATACCAGCGCAAAGCCCATGGCTATTTCGTACGAGATAATCTGCGCAGCAGAGCGCATCGCGCCAAGGAACGCGTAGCGGGAATTGGAGGCCCAGCCAGCGACAATCACGCCATAGACGCCCATTGATGTAATTGCCAGCACATAGAGCAAACTCAGGTCGATGTCAGCCATCACCACACCGGGCTGAAACGGCACCACTGCCCAGGCCGCCATCGCCGGCATAATGGTCATCACCGGGGCCAGATAAAACAGCAGCGGATTTGCCTTGACCGGTACCAGCACCTCTTTCATCAACAACTTCACGCCATCCGCGATCGGCTGTATCAATCCAAACGGTCCAACCCGGTTCGGACCCACACGGTCCTGCATGGAGCCGATTACCCGTCGCTCTGCGTAGGTGAAATAAGCCACCCCAAGCATCAGTGGCAGAACTATGGCAACGATCTGCGCCAGAATCACCAGGATGGTTTGCAATGCAACCGGAATCATCTGCCACAGCGCAACTACCTGTTCGATCATCGCTTCCATAACCTCAGACCCGCTTCACCGTGGCGGCGCCGTTTAATGGCCCGAGAGTTTCGGAACCGACCGTTCCGGCAGGAATATAGATCGTGTTTGACGCAACGCGATCATCCACGACAGCCGGCAATTGCGCGCTGCCAGCTCCCTGCTCCACCAAAACCTGATCCCCGTCCTGTAGTTGCAGGGACGCAGCCGTCTGACTACTCAGATAGACCGCAGCAGGCAGTGCATCGGCACGCTGTTGCAGCGGTGCAGCCCTGCGCACCAGGCTATCGACCGCGTAGATCGGGGCATCAGCTACTCGCTGCAGACCTTGCTGCGCAGCAGCTAAATCAATTGTGACTGCTGCTGGCTGCACCGGTGTCGCTTCCTGCGCCTCCAGAAACGCGGCTGTCAGCTGCGCAAGGTCAATGTATTCACTATCTTCAACTTCAAGCTCATTAGCCAGCACCCGCAGCACCTTCCATGCCGGGCGCGCCTCACCGAGGGGCTTTACCGCGGCGCGATAGGACTGTCGCATGCCGAAAACGTTAACCATAGAACCGCTGGTTTCAGTGAACGGCGCGATGGGTAACAACACGTCGGCGTAGTTCCGCATGGTGTCAGTAACAAAGGCGGACAACACCGTGACCGAATCGGCCTGGCCTAGGCTTTGTAATGCGGCAGCGGTGTCCCAGACATCGTGTTCGGCTTCGAGACCGAGCAGCAGGTAAGCCGAGAGTGGCGACTCAAGCATCGCTTTCGCATCAAGACCAACATCGTCAAGAGCGCTCAACCCAGGGCCACGATGGGGAACCACACCTGCCTGCCACGCGCCCTGACTGTTGGCACCGTAACAGACCTCCAGGTAGCTCGCCGAGGCTTTTTGGGCCACTAAGCTGGAAAGCTCTCGAAGCGCGGCGTAATTTGCTGAACTGTAGGCCTGATTACCAACGATGACCACTGGATTACTGGCATCGCGCAGCAGTTGAACAGCCCGCTGATGCTGCTCGGACAGCATGGAATCCTGCCATCCCTGAATCGACGTATCATCGCCAAGCGCAGTCGCCAGGGCGGCGAGATCCCGACCCATCTGATCGGGCGCGCCGATAAATTCTGCATCCGCTGCTATGGTGAGATCGTAATTCTGGGGATTAACCACAATGAGCTTGATGCCCTGCTTACGCTGCGCATTGCGTACACGAACCCAGAGCAGCGGCTGGTCTTTACGCAGGTTGGAACCGACTAATACCACCAGATCACTGCTTTCTATCTGCTCGACAGCCCGCGGAAATACCCCTGCCCCCGCGCCCGTATCTGCGCTGAAATCACCCTGGCGCAGACGATGATCAACATTATTACTGCCAACCCCACGCACCATTTGCTGGAGCAGAAAATACTCTTCGTTACTCTGACTTGGGGAGGCCAGCGCACCAAACTTCTCGGCACCATGAGTGGATATCGCCTGGCGAATCCCTCTGCTGGCAGCCTCAATCGCCTCCTGCCAGCTCGCTTGTCGCCAATTACCGTTTTCCTTGATCTGCGGTTCCAGTAACCGCTCATCAGAATCTAGTGCAGTATAGGAAAAGCGATCCCGGTCGGAGAGCCAGAGCTCGTTGACTGCTTCATTTTCTAACGGCACGACCCGTTTCACTTCACCCCGCGAGGTGTGCACCTGCAAATTACTGCCGACACAATCATGGGGGGCGACGCCCGAATGACGCTGTAGCTCCCAGCTGCGAGCGGTGAAACGGAACGGTTTGGAGGTGAGTGCTCCTACCGGACAGAGGTCGATCATATTGCCGGAAACCTCCGACTCGATCGCCCGCTCCACATAGGTGCCGATGCGCAGGTTTTCACCCCGACCCGTACCACCCATCTCCTGGATACCACCAATCTCCTCACCAAAACGCACACAACGGGTGCAGTGGATACAGCGAGTCATTTCGGTTGCGATCAGCGCACCCAGGTTTTTGCCCGCTACAGTCCGCTTCTGTTCAATGTAGTTTGACTCACCCTGACCAAATCCAAGGGCAGTGTCCTGCAGCTGACACTCGCCGCCTTCATCACACACCGGGCAGTCAAGCGGATGGTTAATCAGTAAGAATTCCATTACCGCTCGCTGTGCATTGAGCGCCCGCTCAGAGGTGGTACGCACGACCATGCCATCCATGACCGGTGTCGCACAGGCAGGCACTGGCTTGGGCATTTTCTCGACATCAACCAGACACATCCGGCAGTTGGCAGCAACCGGAAGTTTTTCGTGGTAGCAGAAGCGAGGAACGGTAATACCCGCACCATCTGTCACCTCGATCAGCATCTGCCCCTTGCGTGCGGTGAGTGACTCACCATTTACCTCAATCTGCAGTGTATCTTCACTCATTTTCTGAACTCATTGCCGGTAGCGGCTTTCACCCGTGTCGATCCACAATCCATGTGCCAGCCGCTGCAATTCACGCTGCCGCACTCTCAGCCGCACCGTTGACCATGCTGCGCTTGTGTTCAATAAAATATTCAAATTCATGGCGGAAATGGCGCAACATTCCCTGCACCGGCATCGCCGCTGCATCCCCCAGCGCACAGATGGTTTTACCAGCGATATTTCCGGCCACCCGATCGAGAAGCTCGATATCTTCTGGCCTGCCACCACCCGCAACAATACGGTCCAGTACTCGATAGAGCCACCCAGTTCCCTCACGGCAAGGGGTGCACTGGCCACAGGATTCGGCGAAGTAAAATCTCGAAATACGGCGCAGCATAGTGACCATGCAGACGCTCTCGTCCATCACCACGACGGCACCGGAACCCAGCATCGAACCCGCCTTGGCGATCGCGTCGTAATCCATCGTCAGGTCGTTCATTACCTCAGCCGGCAGGACTGGAGTCGACGACCCGCCTGGAATCACTGCTTTTAATGCGCGGCCTTTCCATACCCCTCCGGCCAGTTCGAGTAGCTGACTAAACGGCGTACCCAGTGGAATTTCGAAATTACCCGGCGACTCGACGTGGCCGGAAACCGAAAATATTTTCATTCCTCCGGCGTTTTCCACGCCCATCGAAGAAAACCACTCGGCACCCTTGCGCAGAATGATGCCCACAGAGGCGTAACTTTCGGTGTTATTGATCGTCGTCGGTCTGCCGTAAAGCCCATAAGCAGCAGGGAACGGTGGTTTGAAGCGCGGCTGCCCCTTATTGCCCTCCAATGATTCCAGCAGTGCGGTCTCTTCACCGCAAATGTAGGCACCGGCGCCTATGGCATTGTGATAGTCGAAGTCGATTCCCGAACCCTGGATGTTTTTGCCCAGCAACCCGGCGTCATAGGCTTCCTGACGCGCCTGTTCAATACGCTGAAACGGCTCATCGCCAAATTCCCCGCGCAGATAGTTGTAGGCGACCGTGGAGTCAGTGGCAAAACCACCAATGGCCATCCCTTCAATCACCGCATGGGGGTTGAAACGGAGAATATCGCGATCTTTGCAGGTCCCCGGTTCGCTCTCATCAGAATTACAGACCATATAGTTCTGCCCACCGGTACCACGCGGCATGAAGCTCCACTTCACGCCGGTAGGAAAGCCAGCACCTCCACGACCACGCAAGCCGGCGCTTTTGAGCGTATCAAGCACTTCGTCGCCGCTCATTTCACCGGCAAGTATCTTCTTCCAGGCACTGTACCCCCCATGCTTGAGGTAGTTATCCAGCGACCAGGGCTCCGGGTCATCCAGCGTGAAATAGCAGACCTGATTACGCAACATCAGTCGAGCTCCTCCAGAATCTGGTCGATCCGTTGCGGATCTCCCTGTGGATCGAGCCGCTCGTAATATTTGTGATCGACCTGCATCATCGGTGCGCCAACACAACCAGCGAGACACTCCTCTTCCGGCTTCAGGTAAAAACGGCCATCAGCGGTGCTCTCACCCACCTTAATATCGAGTTTGCTCTCGAGGTAGCTTTGCAGCTCATCCGCGCCACGCAACATGCAGGAGATATTCGTACAGACGGCGATACAGTGACGACCAACCGGCTCGGTCTCCAGCATTGAGTAGAAAGTCGCCACCTCATAAACGGCGATAGGTTCAAGATGCAGATATTCAGCAACCGCATCCATCAGCGGCACTGTCAGGTATCCACCATTTTCATGCTGGGCGGCGGTCAACGATGCAATCACCGCAGATTTCTTCTGCTCTTCAGGAAATTTGGCCAGCCAGTGGTCCATCTCCTCGCGGAGATGGTCAGACAAAACAACCGGGTCGGATGTAGATGCGCTCATCGATCAATCTCACCAAAAACGACATCCATGGTACCGATGATGGCGACCACATCGGAAAGCATATGGCCCACCGCCATCTCGTCCATTGCCGAAAGATGAACGAAGCCAGGCGCTCTGATTTTCATTCGGTAGGGCTTGTTACCACCATCGGAAACCAGATAGACACCGAACTCGCCCTTTGGATGTTCTACCGCGGCATAGGCTTCACCTTCAGGTACGTTGTAACCTTCAGTGAAAAGCTTGAAGTGGTGAATCAGGGACTCCATGTCCTCTTTCATCTCTTCGCGGCTGGGCGGCGTAACTTTGTGGTTTTCCGCAATCACCGGCCCTGGATTGTCTCGCAACCAGTCGATGCACTGACGAATAATCCGATTCGACTGGCGCATCTCCTCCACCCGCACCAGGTAACGGTCGTAGCAGTCCCCATCGCGACCGATGGGGATATCAAACTCCAATCGGTCATAAACCTCATAGGGCTGCATGCGACGCAGGTCCCATTCAATACCCGAGCCGCGCAGCATCGGACCTGTAAAACCCAGTGCCCGCGCCCTTTCCGGAGATACAGTACCGACACCTACGGTTCTCTGTTTCCAGATCCGGTTATCGGTCAACAGCGTCTCATACTCATCAACGCAGGCAGGAAAGCGCTGAACAAAATCGTCGATAAAGTCGAGCAGCGAACCTGAGCGCGCCTCGTTACGTTTTGCCGCCCATTTTTCATCGTGCCATTTAGATGGTTCATATTTGGCCATCTGCTCGGGCAAATCGCGATAGACACCACCGGGTCGGTAATAAGCCGCGTGCATGCGCGCGCCGGACACCGCCTCATAGACATCCATCAGGTCCTCGCGCTCTCTAAAACAGTAGAGAAAGACCGTCATTGCC
>JBPEXY010000030.1:0-7397 GCA_052031065.1 Immundisolibacteraceae bacterium
GCCAGCCAGGGCAGCACCATCAGCGGCACTACACCGCCAATAATAAATACCGCCTGCCAACCGTAGGAGGGCACTATAGCGGAGGTCAGCAGGGCACTGATCGGAGCCCCTGAACCGGTTCCGATAAAGCCGATGACCATGGCCGCGTTGCGATATTTCGCCGGTGAATATTCCGCTAACAGTGCCACCATCACCGGTTGCGCCCCGCCGATGGCGATGCCCGCTATGAAGCGCCAGATTATCAAGGTGGTCATGCTGCCGGCGGCAGCAGTGGCCAACGCCGCCACACCAAAAATGCCGACGCTAAGCAGGATTGCCAGTTTTCGTCCCCACCGGTCGGCAATTGAACCCAGAACCATGGCGCCGATAGCCATGCCGATGGTGCCGGCGGAGAATATTTTGCCCATGTCGGTAAGCGCAATATCCAGATCCTCTGTCAGCGCTGGAGCCACATAGGCGATGGCTCCGTTCTCAAACCCATCGATGATTCCGACCAGCAGACAGAGCCCGGCCACACCCCACTGGTAGCGGCTCAACGGGGCGTTGTCGATCACCTCGGTGATATCGACATCTGACCGCGATGAACCGCTCGATGCTGATGGTTGCATCTGGAATTTACCCCGACTCGCGTGGTGGTTACGCGGGAAACTGGATCAGCGACACCAATCTCTCTCCGGGCCGAGCTGTCAGGTTCCCCATTTGGGCTCTGGGCCGCATTGGAATTGCCGCCGGAGCTAAAAGCTGTTGACTAGAGCTTACCCAGATTTCGAGCCAGTTGAATATCACCGTACCAGGTCTCCAGTCGTTGCATGGTGATGCGGTGGCCAAAGGTGGACCACTGCTCGCCGTGACACTGGATTTTGCCCTCGGCAACCAAGGTTGGTGCTCGCACCAGACCGTAGCCGTTGGCAATGGCCATATCCTCGTAAATTTCATCCTCAATCGACGGATCGTTCCAGTCTTTGCGGAACTGGTCGGTGTCGAGACCCACTTCTCCGGCACACATCTCCAGTACTTCGTAGTCTGCTGTATTGATGCACTCGCTGAGATGAGCCTTCTGTGCGCGATCGAAGAAATCCCAGTGGGCTGCATGCCCGCCCTGTCGTTGCGCCGCTTTACAGCCGCGCTGGCTTGGCATTGAGTAGGGGTAGTCGAAGGTGCGGGTGAGCATCAGTTTGTAGTCGATGCGGGGATCGTTCTCGACGTCGTGAGCATCTTTCCAGTGCTCGCCACAGATCTCCTCACGGGCGGCATCGGCACTGGGAAAAATTGTCGTCATCAGCGACGGGTCTGTAGCCAGCGGCCAGGAGCGGTGTATCACCTCTATCTCGGGATGTTTTTTCACCAGCTCGCGCATCCGTTCGGAAGCATGAAAACACCAGCAGGACATGACGTCGTGGAAAAATTCCACCGTTATCGGTTGTGTATCACTCATCGGCTCTCTCCCAGTGGCTCTCTTTTAAAGATAGTGCCCGGTTCTTTAACTCCAGGGTCTCATTCTTATAGATAACGGTTGTGCAGACAATGGAGGGTGGCCGTAGACGCTGGCCGAGATAGGCTCATTGTCTGCGCTGGTATGGAGAATGCGCCGACTACCCCGGGTTGAGCGGTGCAAGGTCAGGATCCCTGTCTGGTGGTCTGCTGGTTGTTGAGCCTTTACTGAGTGTGGTGTGCTGTTTAAACGCGTTGGCGAGTGCGTCACCGTTCCAGGAGCTGGTGGCGCTGTCTGAATCCGGCGCGTAGAGGATTCTGGCAAGGCTGTTAACCTGCTCGGCGAGGGGCGCATCAAGTTTCAGTGCCAGCGATTCCAGGCTCGGTGGCGGCTGGTCGGCAAAGGCGAGTTTGCCCCAGGCCAGCAGCGCCTGCGATGCGGCACGTGGGTCGTGCTGTTTACAGGCCTGTTTAAGCTGCCGAACCGTGCCTTTAAGTGAAGGGCTGGCGGTGCTGTCAGCGGGTCGGTGGTCAAGGGCCTGTCGGTAACGGTTCCGCCAGAACCACCAGCTGCCAAGCCAACCCAGCGCCAGCAGGCCACATATCAGCCACGGCAACCGGTTTATCGTGGCGGGTGCGACTGGTGGCGTGACAGTCCCGACAGTAGCGATTTGCTCGCTTCCACTGCCTGCTATTGGCGCTGTGATTGGATTCTGCGCAGTGCTACCAGCAGCTGGCAAAATGGCGATTTCCACTGCTGGCAGCGTTGCCACTTCCGGTCGATCCGTCTGCGTGTTCCACCAGGGGATCTGGATGGCCGGTAGTCTCAGCACCCCCGGAGTCTCCGGAATCAGGGCGATCTTTTCCTCGCGTTCAGCGACGATGCCGCCGAGCTCACTCCTTGCGGTGAGTATCGGCTGGTCGCGATAACTGCGCACGCCGGCCGGTAGCGGCAGCTCAATTTCCGGTAGCTGGCTGGCGGCAAGCCCTTCGGCGGTAATCCTGATTACCCGGGTGACCGGCTCGCCGACATGCAGCTCCGGTTGCGGCTCACTCCAGTGGGCCGAGAGGGAGAGATTGGCAGCTGGTAACCAGAGGTCGCCACTAAAACTGGCAGGCACAGGTCGCACATTGAGAGTTACCGGATCGGACAGGGCACGCACCCGGCGGCCACCACCAAAGGGGTCAAAGCCAAAGCGACTGCGGCTGACCACCTGACCGTCGAATTGAATCGGGTCGAGTTCAATAGCACCACTCGCCTGTGGTAACAGTGCGTAGTTGCGCTCGATGACCATATAGGAGCGACCACTGCGGTTGGCCGGATAACTGCGATCCTCGCCCAGTTTTTCGATGACCAGATCGCCACTCGGCGCGGCCGGTTCGCTCAGTGAAGCAGAGTTGATATTTACTGCCCGATAGAGCTTGACGGTCAACAGCGCCTGTTGCTGTACATAGGGGTTTTTCGGTTCCACCTCGGCGGTAACGAATATATCGGGATCGCGGCCGCTGCTCTGCTGCTGGCGGGCATCTGTCACCGCAATGGCTCTGGCAGGACTGATATCTTTACCAAAACTGACTGGCGGTATCACCAGATTGCCCTTACGCCTGGGCATCAGCTGCAGGGTCCAGGTTTTGGTGCGCGACATCTCGCCGTTGACGATGGAGATACTGCTGCTGCTCTGGCGGTTGGTGATCTCAAAATCCTGGTCGAGAGCGGAGAAATCGGGATCGTCGTCAACACTGCCGATGGCGGTGTATTTAAGCTGGAAGGATTCGTTCAGGGTCACCTGATCTGGCAGCACTTCGACATTGATTTGCGCCGCCTGCAGTCGCGGGGAGAGCAGTGCCAGAGTTAGCGTCAGGGCGCAGAGTATGCCCATCAGTGGGTTTGGAAAGGCAGGTTGGGTGTTATTCACCAGGAATCTCCTTGGCTGTCAGCCGGTCGGCCCTGACGTTGATACTGGTACTGGAATTTCCGTCGCAGCAGTCCACCGGGGTCATCGGGGATGCGTCGCAGCCACTGCTCGGTAGCCTGCTGGTTTTCCAGGTCGTATTTCTGCTCGGCAGCTTGCGGCAGGGTGCCTTCCGGGTCAGCGTTGGGGTCGGACTCCTGTGGTTGTGCCTCCGCCTGCTGTTGTTCAGGCTGTTCAGATTGTTCTGATGACTCCCTGTTCTGGTCCTGCGTGGAATCACTGGAACCGTCGTTTTCTGCTGATTGGTCAGCGCTGTTCTGCCCAGAGTCCTCCTGTCCAGAGTCATTCTCCTCAGAATCATTCTGCTCATCACTGTTTTCTGACTCGCCGTCATTCTCCTTGGGTGAACCCTGGTCTGACTGCTCGCTGGCGTCGTTCTGGCTGGAACTCTCTGCTGACTCTGAATCACTCTGTTCGCTGTCGTTACCCTGTTGTTGAGCAGACGACTGGTCCTGCTGTTCTTTCAGTTTTTGCTCCACCAGTTCCCTGTTGTAGCGGGCATCTTCATGATCCGGTTGCTGCTCCAGGACTCGTTCATATTCGGCCAGCGCGCCCTGGTAATCGCCCAATTGCGCACGGGCATTGCCACGGTTATAGGTGGAGTGGAGGTCCTCTCGTCCTTCAAGCGCTTCCAGGGCACCCGCATAATCCTGTTGCCGGTAGCGGGCAGCGGCCTGCCACTGCGGGTCGGTAAACTGGGCTGATGCGGCAGCGTTATCGCCCCGTTCAAAGGCTTCCCGGCCACGCTGGTTGGGGTTTTTCCAGAGTTTTTTCCAAAGTTGCGAGGGGTTGATTGCGGCGTTTCCGCCTGGTGCCGCTGCATCTTGCATTTCAAGGTCCGTGGATGGTTCGGCGACTGCCCGGGTGGGTAGTGTTGTGGAAACGATCAGCAGCGGTAACAAAATCGGCATAACCAGGGTTAACAGACCTCGCCGAAACGCGCTGGCCGCAATGAATAGCAGCGGAATCAACAGCCAGGGGCCTTCTTCCTGCCACTGGTCAGCCCGGCGGTCCGGCTCCTCAGATTCGCCGGCAGTGGCGGCCTGCAGACCCGCGAGCAGGTGGTTAATATCACCATCATCGCTGCTAAGCCGGGCGTAGCGGCCGCCGCTTCTTGCAGCCAGTTGTCGCAACGGCGTTTCATCAAGTTTGGGGATCACAATATTGCCGTTGCGGTCTTTCAGAAAGCCGCTGCCGGTAGGGATGGGTGCCCCATCGGGAGTGCCCACGCCGAGCACTGAAATCGGGTAGCCTTCGGCAGTTTTGACCAGCTGATTCAGGTCGCTATCGGCAGGGAGGCCATCGGTCAACAGCCAGATCTGCCCGCTGACCAGCCCCGCCTGTTTTAGCAGTGCCTGTGCCAGCTCCAGTGCCGCCGCTGGACTGCTACCCTGGGCGGGCATCAGCTCAGTATTCAGTGCGGGCAACTGCAGTTCCAGGGTCGCGCGGTCATCGGTCAGCGGTGTCACGGTAAAGGCGCTGCCAGCATAAACCAGCAGTGCAACCTGACCGTCCCCGCTCTGTTCAAGAATGTCGCTGATTTTAAAGCGGGCCCGGCCGACGCGGTCTGGCTTCAGGTCGGTGGACTGCATCGAACGGGAGAGATCCAGGGCCAGCACCAGGCCGTTCTGGTTTCGAAACACCGGCTGCGGCAGTTCCCGCCAGGCTGGTCCCGCCAACGCCAGGATTGCGAGTAATCCGGCCAGTGCAAACAGAATAATTCCGCGCAGCGCACTGGAATCTGCCTGCCCCTGCAACAGGTGGGGCAGCAGCTCCCGGTCGACGACCGCATGCCAGTCGCCGCTATTACCGCGCCGCGCCAGCAGCAGGCAACACAGAAACAGCGGTAGTAACAGCCAGAGCCCCTCCGGACGCAGAAAGTGGAACTGACTCAGGGAATCGAAGTAGCCCGTGCTGCTCATCTGAACCCGGTTCGTAGCAGTAGGATTAACCCGCTGATCGCCATCGCTCCCGCCAGCGGCCAGTAATAGAGGGAGGTGCGCGGACGAAACAGCTGTTTTTCCTTAACGGTGGGCTCCAGTTCGTCCAGCAGGGTATAGATTTCGGCCATCTGCCGGGTGTCGCGGGCACGAAAATAGCGCCCGCCGGTCTGTTCGGCAATGGCGGTTAATGTCGCTTCGTCGAGCTCCGCTGACGGGTTGATCCGCCGACTGCTGAACAGGCCGCGAACCAGCATTTCATCCGCGCCGATGCCAACCGTGTAAATCTTCAGCCCCTCCTGGGCGGCCAGTTCAGCTGCCTGCAGCGGCTCTACGTTGCCGGCAGTATTGGCACCATCGGTGAGCAGAATCAGGACCTTGTCGGCGTCCGGTTGTTCACGCAGCCGCTTGACCGCCAGACCAATGGCATCACCAATTGCAGTTGCCTTGCCCGCCAGGCCGATCAGCGATTCCTGCAGGAGGGTATTTACCGTGGTACGGTCGAAGGTGAGGGGAACCTGCAGGTAGGCCTGTTCGCCAAACAGAATCAGCCCGAGGCGGTCGCCCTGGCGGCGCTGAATAAACTCGCTGGCGACCGCTTTGGTGGCGGTCAGGCGATCAACCTGACGATCGCCAAGCACAAAATCCTCCATCTCCATGGAGCCGGAAAGGTCGACGGCCAGCAGCATATCGCGGCCGCTGACCGGAATCTCGACTGGTTCACCAAACCATTGCGGTCGACTGCTGGCAATGACGACGAGAAGCCAGGCCAGTAGCGCCAGCCAGGTCAAACCACGGCGGCTCAGGCGTACGCTGGCCGACTGTTCCGGCGCCTCGAAGTCGCTAGCGAAAGGGACTTTCAGTGCCCGCAATCGTTCACTCGAAATTGCTGGCAACAGACGGTAGGCGAGCCACGGCAGGGGCAGGGCCAGCAGTGCCCAGGGCCATGCAAGGGTCAACATTATGCGACGGCTCCTGAGTCTGGTGCTCCCGGCACCGTCTGCCCATTGGATTGCTGATCGCCGCCGCGGGGTTCCTGATTGGATTCCAGAGAGGTGGTGGCGATGGCGTACAGCCACTGTTCAGACAGTTCAAGCAGCGCGTCGCTGTCCACTTCTGCCGCAGGTCGGTAAGCCTGGTCGACCAGCACGCGGCCAACGCCATTGCTGAATGGAGCACTACTGTTGGTGTGGGCGCAGGAACGATCGAGCCAGTCGAGCCAGGCTGTACCGATCAGACCGGCGACCTGCTCCCTGGGGTAGCGAGTCAGGGCTGTGCGGCGGATTAGCATGGACAGGTCGCTGACGAGCTGAATTGTGTCGCTGCTGCGGGCAAAGCGTCGTCTGATCTGCTCCAGTTGCTGCAGTGCCGGCTTTAATAGCCGCTGACGCTGACGGCGCTGCTGCAGCTGTCGGAGCAGAAATCGGCAGCCGAATACCAGTAACAGCAAGGTCAGCAGTGCCAGTAGCCACCAGCCCGGCGCCGGCGGCCACCAGCCAACCGGTTCTGGTAATACGATGTCGCGTAACGGGAGTGGCTCAGCAGTGGCTGGGGCCAATTGGGTGAGATTGGGGGGCATCAGGTCGGTCAGGGTCAGCAGGCGGTTGGCTTATTTTATTCGCGGCAACCTGCTCTGCAGCAGCGCGACGGAATCTTCGCTGGTGGTCTGCGCAAGCAGCCCGACCTGTGCTCGGCCAGCGAGAGCCTCCAGGGCCTGTTGGCGGGCCAGGAAGGCATCGCGATGGTGCATCGCTGTTTTGGCGTCCGGTTTAAGTAAAAACTGTCGCCGTCCATCAGTCACCGGGTAGCGCCCACGCTCGGGCAGTTTTTCTTCCAGCGGATCATAGATCTGATGCAAAAAAAGTTCGCTGTGATCTGCAAGTCTGTTCAATAACTGGCGGGAAGGATCGGTTCGCTGCGCGGTGAGACCGCGAAAATCGCTGATCAGAAACAGCAGCGAGCCGGGCCGGGCCAGTCGCAGCACTCTGCGCAGAGCGGTTTCGAGGCTGGTAGCGGAGGACGACGGGTTGTTCCCCTCTACCTGCTGGTGCTC
>JBPEXY010000300.1:0-6303 GCA_052031065.1 Immundisolibacteraceae bacterium
ATCTGCATCTCACTGGCTACGATTTCCGTGGTGTAGCGATCCTGCCCGCTCTGATCCTGCCACTTGCGGGTCTGCAGGCGCCCCTCAACATAAACCTGGCTGCCCTTTTTCAGATACTCACCGGCAATCTCGGCCAGGCGGTTAAAAAATACCACCCGGTGCCACTCGGTACGTTCCTGTCGTTCACCGCTCTGTCGGTCCTTCCAGCTGTCGGTGGTGGCAAGGGTGATGTTGGCAATCGCCGACCCACTGGCGCTGTACCGAATCTCCGGGTCTTTACCCAGATTTCCCACCAAAATAACCTTGTTGATTCCTCGCGCCATCTTCTCGTCTCACATAAATTAAAGGAGGTTAAATTGCGGCGCTGCCACCGCTCGTCACACCAGCCAGATACTGCCCCTGCTTGTTACTGCCCCTCTCAGACACGACACCTGCAAGGCAGGCCAACATCCAGAGAGGTTACCTGCGTAGCTGTGCAGCCATCGCCAGCAGTGCATCAGCACTAAACTGGCGGCTATCCACCTTCAGGTAGGCAATACCATCAGCTGGCACCAACACCGCCTCGGCAACCCCCTCCAGCTGCAAAAAACGGGCGGTTAATTCACCAACCTGCTGCTCGTCGATATTACCCAGATTAACCATGCGTGTCAGCAGATGGGGCGGCGGCGTCATCGTCGCAGCGATCAGCCACCAGACCAGAATCGACACCATAGAAACTCCAAACAGCAGTGCCATCCCGCCTTTGGCTAACAGCAGCCCGCCAAGCGCACCACCGGCAAAGGCACCGAGGAACTGGGCAGTGGAATAGACCCCCAACGCAGTGCCCTTGCTGGTTACCGGAGCGGCCTTGGAGATCAGTGACGGCAGGCTCGCTTCGAGAACATTAAAACCAACAAAGAACAGAAACAGCGACAGCGCCACCATCCAGAGCTGCCCCGCACCCAGCCAGAGGCCACACTGGGCCACCGCCAGCAGCGCAATCGAGATCAGGAAAATCTGCTTCATCCTGCGGTGGCGTTCGGCAACGATAATCATCGGCACCATCAGAAAAATCGAAGCACTGACCACCCCCAGGTAGAGCAGCCAGTGGTTCTCCACCGCCAGGCCGGTCTGGTCCCGCAGCATCAGTGGCAACACCACAAAATTGGCGGTCATCACCGCATGCAGCATAAAGATACTCAGGTCGAGCCGCAGCAACTGTCGATCTGCAGCAATCTGTGCAAACTGCGCGGGCACCGGTTGCACGTCACGATGGTGGCTACGTGGCGCCTTTGGCACCCACCAGAGCAGGATAACCATCATCACCAGAGCGGCGAATGCAGTCAGCCAGAACAGGCCGGAAACCCCGACCACACCGGCCAGCACCGGACCCACCACCAGCGACGCCATGTAGGATGCGCCAATGGTCATGCCAATTACCGCCATCGCCTTGGTGCGCTCCTCCTCGCGGGTCAGGTCAGCCAGCAGCGCCATAATCGAAGAGGCAATGGCACCACTGCCCTGCAGCGCGCGGCCGACAATAATTTCCATCGTACTATCTGCGGTCGCCGCCACCACGCTACCGCAGGCAAACAGCAGCAGACCAAACAGAATGACCGGTTTACGACCAATCCGGTCGGAAAGCAGGCCGAAAGGAATTTGCAGCAGCGCCTGACTGAAACCGTAGATGCCGATGGCAAGACCAATCAGCGCCGGCGAACCGGCAAACCCGTCAAGATGCAGGGAAAGCACCGGCAACAACATAAATAACCCGACCATCCGCAGGGCATAAATGGCGGACAGGGCCGTGGTCGCACGACGCTCTATAGAATTCAAGTTAGGCTGCTTGGTTGTGGTTTTATGGTAATGACAGCAGAGTGCTGTGAACCCGCTATTATCCAGCAGAGCGACAGGCGAAGGAAGCGCTGTCACCGCCTCATCACCGGCAACCCTGCTCAGATTGGCGACGCAGCCGGGTACCTGAATCGCTGAATATCACGCCACGCGGCGCATAGCATAGTGACCAGCAAAAAATTTCTCAGTTTGACCCTGCACGATATGGCTCCGGCGTTCTATAGTGGTGGGTTTTTAACCCGCCTCAAAAGCTGCCCGATGGACCATGGATCAACCTGAAAAAAACTCTGACAATCGCCAATCCACCGAAAGCCGTGAGGCACCCACCCCGGACAGCCCAGAGGCTACAAAAAAGCCAATAGAGGGCAACGGCCACCAGCGCACCGCAGCGTTTGGAGAGCTGCGCGATATCTCCATCACCGGCGCGCGCACCCACAACCTGAAAAATATTAACGTGACGTTGCCGCGCAACCGGCTCAGCGTGATTACCGGCCCATCCGGCTCTGGCAAATCCTCCCTCGCCTTCGACACCCTCTATGCCGAAGGTCAGCGCCGCTATGTGGAATCACTATCCGCCTATGCAAGGCAATTCCTCTCGGTGATGGAGAAACCAGAAGTCGACCACATCGAGGGGCTGTCACCCGCAATCTCCATTGAGCAGAAAACCACTTCGCGCAACCCCCGCTCAACCGTCGGCACCATTACCGAAATTCATGATTATCTGCGCCTGCTGTTCGCCAGAGCCGGCGAACCGCGCTGCCCCGACCACGGCATTACCCTGGCGGCACAAACTGTAAGCCAGATGGTCGACCAGGCACTGCTGCTGCCGGCCGAAACCCGGGTGATGCTGCTGTCGCCGGTCGTCCGCGCCCGCAAGGGGGAACACAAACAGCTGCTACAGGAACTGCAGGCGCAGGGTTACATCCGCTGCCGTGTCGATGGTGAACTGATGGAAATCGATGCTGTTGACGAGCTGGACGGCAACAAAAAGCACGATATTGAGGTGGTTATCGACCGCCTCAAAATTCGTGATGATGTGCAGCAGCGACTGGCCGATTCATTCGCCACCGCGCTGGCGCTTAGCGATGGTCAGGCACGGCTGGCGTTTATGGATGATGACCGCGAAGAGCTGATCTTCTCCGCCAACTACGCCTGCCCCGAATGCGGCTACAGCATCGACGATCTCGAACCGAAGATGTTCTCCTTCAACAACCCCGCCGGCGCCTGCTCGGGGTGCGACGGCCTCGGCGTCAGCCAGTTCTTTGACCCGGCACTAATCATCAGCGACGAGGAGCTAAGCCTTGCCGGTGGCGCGATTCCCGGCTGGGACCGGCGCAACGGTTACTACATGCAGCTACTGGAGTCGCTCGGCAGCCACTTCGCGTTTGATATCGACACCCCCTGGAATGAACTCACCGACCAGCAGCAGCAAATGGTGCTTTACGGCAGCGGCGATGAAGAGGTCATTTTCAACTACCAGAACCCTCAGGGGCGGATGATCAAACGCACCCACCCCTTTGAAGGAGTGGTTAATAATTTTCAGCGCCGTTACCGGGAGACCGACTCCAGCGGCGTGCGCGACAGCCTCGCCCGCTACATCAACAGCCGCCGCTGCGAGGCCTGTGACGGCAGCCGACTTGGCCCGGCGGCGCGCAACGTATTTCTTGGCGACAGCACCCTGCCGGCGCTTTCGGCCCTACCGATAGACGAGTCCGCTGCCTTTTTCAACCAGCTGGAACTGGGCGGCGCACGCGGCGAGATTGCCGCCCCGATTCTGACCGAAATCATCAGCCGCCTTGGCTTTCTGGTCGACGTCGGCCTCAACTACCTGAGCCTCGACCGCTCGGCAGAAACCCTCTCCGGCGGTGAAGGACAGCGGATTCGGCTCGCCAGCCAGATCGGCGCCGGGCTGGTCGGCGTCATGTATGTACTCGATGAACCGTCAATCGGCCTGCATCAGCGCGACAACCAGCGCCTGCTCGACAGCCTCTGCCGCCTGCGAGATCTCGGCAACACTGTGATCGTGATTGAACACGACGAAGAGGCAATGCGCACCGCTGACTTTATCCTCGACATCGGCCCCGGTGCCGGAGTGCACGGCGGCGAAATTGTCGCTCAGGGCACACCGCAACAGGTGCAGCAGCAGGACGGCTCAACCACCGGGCAGTTTCTCTCCGGCAGTCGCAGCATTGCGATTCCCGCCACCCGCACGCCATTCGATGGTGAACGGACAATCCGTGTTGAAGGCGCATCCGGCAACAATCTACGCAACGTCGATGTCGATTTTCCCCTTGGGCTGATGACCTGCGTCACCGGTGTTTCCGGCTCCGGAAAATCGACCCTGGTTAACGAAACCCTCTACAAGCTGGCGGCCAACCGGGTCAATCGCACTGTGCTTGACCATGCACCCTGTCAAACCGTTGAAGGGCTGGAACAGATCGACAAGGTGGTCAACATCGACCAGAGCCCCATCGGCAGAACCCCCCGCTCCAACCCGGCAACCTACGCTGGCCTGTTCACCCCGATACGCGAACTGTTTGCCGCCACCCAGGAGGCCCGCTCGCGCGGCTACAACCCCGGCCGCTTCAGCTTTAATGTCAAGGGTGGGCGCTGCGAGGCGTGCCAGGGCGACGGGTTAATTCGGGTCGAGATGCACTTCCTCGCCGACATCTACGTCTCCTGCGATGTATGTAACGGCCAGCGCTACAACCGCGAAACCCTGGAGATTCGCTACAAAGGACTCAACATTCACGAAGTACTGCAGATGACCATCGAAGACGCTTTGGCCTTCTTCGACCCGGTTCCGGCAGTCAGGCGGCGCCTGCAAACATTGATGGACGTTGGCCTCGGTTACATCACCCTCGGCCAGAGCGCCACCACCCTCTCCGGCGGCGAGGCACAGCGGGTAAAACTGGCGCGGGAGCTATCCAAGCGCGACACTGGCAACACGCTCTATATACTCGACGAACCCACCACCGGACTCCACTTTCAGGATGTCGAACAGCTACTCGCGGTGCTGACCAAACTGCGTGACCACGGCAACACCATCGTGGTCATCGAGCACAACCTCGACGTCATTAAAACCGCCGACTGGCTCATCGACCTGGGACCGGAAGGCGGCCGTGGCGGAGGCCAGATCATCGCCTGCGGCACTCCAGAACAACTGGCTAAAAAGAAGACATCCCACACCGGCAGGTTTCTTAAGCCTTTGCTGGTGGGGGCTGATTAACCATCTACCATCGGCCACACCTGTCCAACTCCAACTCAACTGGACTAGACTGCCCTGGACTGGACTGGACTGGCGCATTGCATCGATAACTATTCCAGACACAAAAAAGCCGGGCTCAACCCACTGCTGTCCCACAAGTTCGATAGAAAGCAAAAAGCCTGAGTCCAAGTTGTTAAAGTGTGAGTGCGAACAAACACTTAATAACAAGGACTCAGGCTTATGTCACATCATAACACCGCGTTTCATCAGCTACTCAAACCTTTGTGCCGACATGAATTTGAGCGGCTGGCCCAAGCGCACCATGTAGGACAGAAACTAAGGTCGGTGAGTCGCTGGGATCAGTTTGTCGGCATGGCCATGTCGCAGCTTTCTGGGCGCCAGAGCTTGCGAGACATTCAATCCAATTTAGAAGCGCAGCAGCACAAGCTCTATCACCTTGGGGCCAAACCGATCGCTCGATCGAGCTTGGCCAGAGTGAACGAAAAGCAGCCCGCTGAGCTGTACCAGGCCCTGTTTTATAAGCTGCTTAACCGCTGTCAGCGGATGCCCTCCAACCATCAATTCCGTTTTAAGAATCCTCTGTATTCGCTGGATGCCAGCGCCATCGATTTGTCCCTGAAACTATTCCCCTGGGCGGCTCATCGTCAGGATACCGCTAACGTCAAACTCAGCGTGGGTCTTAATCATGGCAGTCAGCTGCCGGAATTTGTGGCGCTCAGTGACGGTAATGAAAACGACATGGTCAAAGGACGCACCTTTGAATTCCCCCAGGGCAGCATCGTCGCCTTTGATAAAGGCTATGTGGACTACCAGTGGTTTAGGTCATTGACAGATAAGGGTGTTTTCTTTGTTACTCGGCTTCGAACCAAAGCCGTTTACAAGGTCTTAGAACGACGGAAGGTGGATCGATCCCAGGGTATTCTGAGCGACCAGGTCATTCAGTTGAACAGTGCACATGCCCTTAAACGTGGGGCGCCGGTACTCAGGCGAGTCGGGTTTCGGGACTCAGAGACTGGTCAGTTTTACCAGTTTCTAACCAATAATCTAGCGCTATCGGCCTCGACCATCGCGGCCATCTACAAGGAGCGCTGGCAGGTCGAACTGTTCTTCAAGGCGATTAAACAGAACTTGAAGATCAAGACCTTTGTCGGGTTATCGAAGAATGCGGTATTAACGCAAATCTGGATAGCGATGATTACCTATTTGCTCGTGGCCTTTGCTCGCCACAGTGCCAAAGCGGG
>JBPEXY010000301.1:0-10051 GCA_052031065.1 Immundisolibacteraceae bacterium
CTGGCCTGGAACTCCTTCTCGGCAGTCGGGTTGATCCGGCTACGCTGACGAATCTGCAGCACGACGACGGTCACCACCATCATGAGAATCAGCGCTGGTGCCAACCAAAGCAGCCTTCCTGCTCCATCGCTGCGTGGTTTCATCAAAATGTAGTCGCCATAGCGGGCGACAAAATAGTCGACTACCTCTGCTTCCGAAGCGCCCTGATCAAATTTTTCTGCGATCACCCGTTTCATCTCCACCGCCAGCTCTGAATCACTCTCGGCGACCGATTGACTCTGGCAGACCGCGCAGCGAAGCTGTGCAGCAAGATCCAGCACGCGGCGCTGATCCGGAGACTCCTCGACCACTGCCGCCGCAGCAGAAAAAGCAAAAAATAGAAGAATAATTCCTTTTTTAATCAATTATTTATGCCCAGCTTCTCAACCAGTTTGAGCTCTATCTCTTCAGCCACCAAAGGGCCAATTTTCTTATCCACCACCATACCGTCAGCATCCAGAAAATAGGTCTCAGGCGCCCCATACACACCCAGCTCTATCCCGGCACGCCCCTCCAGATCATGGAGCGACCAGAGATAGGGATCTCCAAGGCGACTTAGCCAACGCTCAGCATCTTTAAGCTTGTCACGGTAATTGAGACCGATAAAGTCGACCCGGTCTCCATATTTTCTTGCCGCCGCAACAATCACCTGATGTTCCGCCACGCAGGCACTACACCAGGAGGCCCAGACATTCACCAATGCCGGGCGCCCCCGAGTCGGCAGCGATCGCACCTTTCCCTGAAGATCAACGCCGCTGATGGGCGGCAGGGGCTTCCCCACCAGCGGCGATGGAATCGCTGAAGGGTCCCGACCCAGCCCGAAATAGAAGGCCGCGAACAACAGCAGTATTAATGGCGTAATCAGCAGCGCCCAGCGTCTGCCATTCACGAAACCGCATCTCCCTTACCGTGGCTGACCCGGGAGAAATTTGAGGCCCGATCAAGCAGAATCAGAAACACAGCAGCAAGCAGTAGCCCAGTACCCCACCAGATCAATTGAACCAGAGGGTTTACATAACCCTGAACCGCCCAGCCACGACCCTCCTGCTGGCCCATCACCAGGTAGAAATCACGCGCCAGGGTCGAATCGATTGCCGCCTCAGTAGTCACCATGCCGCTCACCGCATAGCGGCGTTTTTGCGGCCGCAGTTCGGTCCCCCGCTCCAGCAGCCGAAATACTCCCTCAACGGCGTGATAATTAGCCACCGATTTTTCCTCTACCGACACCAGCTCGGCGACTTCACCACCGACCATCAACCGATCTCCAGGCTGCATCACCACTGCCTGCTGAGACCTGAACAGCCCGGAACCGACCAATCCAGCAGCGACGACAATCGCACCAAAATGGGCCAGGGTTGCCGCGAAGTGGCGCCGATCCGCCCTCAACACGCCGAAGACGCCGGTCTTGCTTCCGGCAGATCTGGCAACCGCCAGACGCCCTCGTACATCCTGCACGAAGGTAAACAGCAATCCGCCCGCCAAAGCGGCCACCACCGCCACCTGCCAGTGGGGCTCCCAGATCAGCAACGAGATCACTGCACAACCGATCGCCAACGAGACTAAAGGCGCTAGCTTTTGTAGTAACCGACCCGGCGCTATCTGCCGCCACGGCAGCAAAGGCGCGGTAACCATCAGCAACAGCATTAACAACATCACTGGAGAGACCACACCGTTGAAATAGGGTGCAGCGACGGTAATCTTCTCATCCATGGAAAGGTCGAGAAACAGCGGGTACATGGTGCCCAGAAACACCATCACACAGCAGGCGGTAAACAGACCATTACCGAGCATAATGCCCGACTCACGCGATAACCACGCCATCGGCCGCGGCTCGCCATGGAGAGTATCGGCACGCCAGAACGCAAGCACCAGTGCAACGACAATCACTATTCCCATAAAAACCAGGATGTAACCGCCGCGTCCAGGGTCGACCGCGAAGGCGTGGACCGAAGAGAGAATGCCCGACCGGACCAGAAAGGTCCCCAGTAACGAAAGCAGGAAGGTGGTGATCATTAAAAACAGATTCCAGACCGGCAGCATGCGTCGCTGATCCTGCGCCATGATTGAGTGCAGCAGCGCGGTACCGGTCAACCAGGGCATGAAGGATGCGTTTTCCACCGGATCCCAGGCCCAATAACCGCCCCAGCCAAGTTCGTAGTAGGCCCACCAGCCACCGAGCACAATACCGGCAGTCAGAAACAGCCATGCAATCAGCACCCAACGGCGCGCCAGCGGAATCCACTCATCGCTGCGCCAGCCACTGGCCAGAGCCGCCATCGCAAAGGCGAAGGGCACGGAAAAACCGACATAGCCGAGATAGAGCATCGGCGGATGGAACGCCATACCCGGGTCCTGCAGCAACGGATTGAGCTCCCGGCCATCAACCGGCACCACGGGCAGTCGTTCAAAAGGTGAGGAGAGAAACAGGATCAACCCTAAAAAGCCGACCAGCAACCAGCCCTGGACGGCCATCACGTAGCCCAGATGGGTGGTGAACCGCTTACTGCCCTGCCAGCCAACCACTGCAGTGAACAGCGCCAGCACAGTAGCCCAAAGATAGAGTGAGCCCTCATGGCCACCCCAGAGGGCGGTTACCTTGTAGAGTAGCGGTAATTGACTATTGGAATTGTGCGCCACATAGGCGACCGAAAAGTCATCGGTGACAAAAGCGTGCACCTGAACCGCAGCGCCAAACAGCACCAACAGTGCCACCAGCGGAGCCGCATTGGTGGAGAGATTGTTTATTTGTGGCGCACCACTGAATCGGGCTAACAATGGTGCGGTACCCTGGAGCAAGGCCAGCATCAGGGCAAGCCAGGCGGCATAATGACCCAATTCAATCCAGGGCATTTCTACCCCCACAGGCAAGAAGTATTATCGGCATTTTTAACCGTCTAAATGAAGAAACAGGTTGAGTAATCCGCTTGTGCCTGGCCGCGATGCCCGACACCTGCCGGCGCCAGCCCGGACGTGAACCCGCCGAGACGCCAGACGCCTTTTGGATTGTACACCAGCCCGTCAGTTCCCCCAGCGCGGCTCAATCGGTGTAAAGCTCTGTTGCTATTACGCCTGGAGACCGTACCATCCGCTAAACTGTGATCAGTTGATGCAGACCGCAAGGCGCTGGCAGTAAACCATTGAGTCTCTGCCCAGCCGAAGTTTGTCGGATCTTCAAGTCACCCAGCCACCTCATCAGATCAACTCGAACCCCAACATTGTTTGCTGCCGAACAGATTAGCGCCCGCCGGGGCGAACGACTCCTGCTCAAGGACGTCAGTTTTTCCCTCAGCGAAGGTCAAGCCCTGCAGGTCACCGGAGAAAACGGCAGCGGCAAGACCACACTGCTGCGTATTCTTGCTGGTCTCAGCGACCCGGATCGCGGCCGGGTCACCTGGCAGTCGGAGGATATTCGCCAGTGCCGTGATCAGTTTCATCAGCATCTAACCTTCAGCGGCCACCATTTCGGCCTGCGCGGTGACCTGACTGCCCGCGAAAATCTCATTTTTCTACTCCCCGTTACGCTCTCATCCACAGAGCTTCTCAGTGTCATGGAACGTGTTGGCCTGACGCGCAGCATGGATCTACCGGCACGTTACCTTTCCCAGGGTCAGCGGCGCAGGCTGTTGCTGGCCCGTTTGCTCGCCCAGCAGAGTAAATTGTGGATTCTCGACGAACCGCTCGCGGCACTCGATCGCAACGGCATAGCCCTGGTGGAACAGATCTGTACCAACCACCTGAGTAACGGCGGCCTGCTGGTGGTTACCTCGCATCAGCCCATATCTTCGGCGCTGGGCAAACTAACCGAGCTGAGTTTATGAGCACAGCGGTGCAGTTGAGCAAACAATTCAAGCGGGAAATGGTGACCGCTTTTCGCCAGCCAGGCGATGCACTGGCGCCAGTGGTCTTCTATCTGATTATTGGCACTCTGTTTCCACTGGCACTCGGTTCCGACCCACGCCTGCTGACACAAATAGGTCCCGGCGCCATCTGGATCGCGGCGCTGCTGGCAATGCTGCTATCGCTGCACAGACTGTTTCGACCCGACCTCGACAACGGCTACCTGGAGCAGTTGCTGCTAATGCCCTGCCCGCTGTTCCTATTGATCGCTGCCCGACTACTTGCCCAATGGCTGCAAACCGCACTACCCCTGCTACTGGCAACACCGCTACTGGCAGAGGGGTTTGGCCTTTCCGCCGGGCTACTACCGGTGCTGCTATGTTCGCTATTACTGGGAACACCGGTGCTACTGTGTGTCGGCGCGATTAATGAAGCGCTGACATTAGCCAGTCGCGGCGGCGCCCTGCTGGCGCTATTGGTGCTACCGCTTTATGTACCGACGCTGGTGTTTGGCAGTGGTGCGGTCTATGCGGTCTCTTTTGGCGAGAGCCCAGCCGGGCACCTCTCGCTGCTTGCCGCGCTGTCACTGTTCACCGCCATGTTTGCCCCGGTAACGATTGCCGCAGCCCTGCGCATCTCCATTGATTAATATTGGCCGGGAACTGCCATCCAAAACTGCCAACTATTGCGCGAACAGCGAAACATTCTGCAGCCAGACCATCCTGCTCTTATAATCATGTCCAGCATACCGGCAGCGGAACTTGCGGGTGCCAATCGAGTTCCAACCCGGTGGCTTGAGTAATCGACACCCTCACATTCAACTGACTAAGCCGATCAACCTGACTCATGTCTGTCATCCGCGAATACTGGCACAAGCTCTCCTCGGCCAAGCACTTCTATCCGATTGCCGGCGTACTGACCCCCTGGCTGCTGATCCCCGCGCTGCTACTGCTCGCCTGGGGCAGCTGGCAGGGGCTGGTAGTCGCGCCGGCCGATTATCAACAGGGTGAGAGCTACCGGATTATTTTCGTCCATGTGCCATCCGCATGGCTGTCGATGATGGTTTATATGGTGATGGCGGTTAATGGCGCCATCTACCTGATCTGGAAAATCAAACTGGCCGACCTGGTGGCCGCTGCCAGCGCACCGATGGGTGCCGCGTTCACCTTCCTGGCACTGGCGACCGGTTCCCTCTGGGGCAAGCCGATGTGGGGAACCTGGTGGGTCTGGGACGCAAGACTAACCTCCGAGCTGGTGTTACTGTTTCTCTACTTGGGGGTGATCGCCCTGCGCGGCGCTATTGACGATCGCCAGCGCGCGGGCCGCGCTGCCGGTCTTCTCGGCGTGGTCGGGGCCATCAACGTGCCGATCATCCACTACTCGGTAGAGTGGTGGGAAACACTGCACCAGCCAGCGACAGTAAGTAAATTCAGCGCCCCATCAATGCATTCCAGTATGCTGGTCCCGCTACTGGTGATGGCCATTGCCTTTACCCTGTTTTTCTTTGCCGTGCTGATGATTAGATTACGCGCCGGCATCCTTGAACAGGAGCGCCATACCCGCTGGATGGCGGAGCTTTACGACAACCAACCGGAATCGGGGCCAGCAAATGGCTGATTTTTTTGCAATGGGTGGTTACGCCGTTTACGTCTGGAGTTCATGGGGTCTCACCGTGCTGGTGATGATGACCACCCTGATTCAGGCGTTACGCCGCCTCAGGGCTCTTCGCCGGGAGGTAGAAGGCGACCTTCAGAAACCTGCAACGAAGATGCGCGCTGCTGCTTCTACTGATACACCTACCGCCAGCGATGAGATAACCATAGAAAGGAAGCTCGACCGTTGAAAAAAAGGCATCAAAAACTGGTTTACATGCTCGTCAGCCTTGCAGGATTAGCCATCGTGGTCGGCCTGGTGCTCAATGCCTTTTCCAGCAACCTGGTCTATTTTCGCAGCCCCAGTGACGTCGCCAACGGTACGGTCAACAGCGCCAACCCTTTTCGTCTCGGCGGTATGGTTAAAGAGGGCAGCGTCGTGCGCGAGCCCAACTCCCTCAAGGTCAGTTTTGTAGTCACCGACTATGCCCACGATGTCACCATCCACTACGACGGGGTGCTACCCGACCTGTTTCGCGAAGGCCAGGGCGTCGTAACCGAAGGCCAACTTGATGACCAGGGGGTCTATTCTGCCCACACGGTACTGGCCAAGCATGATGAAAACTACATGCCACCGGAAGTGGCGGATGCTCTGGAAAAAGCGGGCAAGATGCCTGGCTCCCAATCCGGCACCCAGGCTCCCTAACAGACCGGCTTCGGTTCGCGAGCAGAACTCACCTATTTGACCTAATCGATAGTGGACTCAGACCATGATCCTGATTCTCGACGCCGAAATTCACCAAGACCAGCAACGCCTTGATGGGCTACTCGCGCACCTGCGTAATCTACCCGGTGTCGAAGCGCGGCTACACCAGGTAACCGGCGCCGAGCAGACGGTATCCGAGGTCTACCTGATCGGCGACACCCATCGACTGGACCGCAACGACATCGCCGCGCTGGACGGAGTCGAACAGGTAATCAAGGTCTCCAGCGACTATCGGGTTCTTGGCCGCCACCAGGAAGACCGGCGCAGCGCCGGCTTCAGTTACCAGGGGCTCAATTTTGACCAGGACTCTCTGCACATTTTCGCCGGACTCTGCGCGGTCGATACCCCGGAACATGTCGACCAGATGATGGCGGCGGTGGCCGCCGAAGGCCTTGAGTGCACCCGTATGGGAGCGTATAAGCCGCGCACCAACCCCTACTCTTTTCAGGGTCACGGCGCAGACTGCCTGCCCTGGGTGTTTGAGTCCGCTGGCCGCCATGGCATTAAAGTGATTGCCATGGAGGTGACCCACGAAAGCCACATCGCCGAAATTGAACAGGCGTTAAAAGACACCGGTGACCCCTGCGGCGTAATGATGCAGGTCGGTACCCGCAACACCCAAAATTTTGAGCTGCTGAAAGCGCTCGGTCGTCAGCGTCGTTTTCCGGTACTGCTAAAAAGAGGCTTTGGAATCACTCTGGAAGAGTCGATCAACGCTGCTGAATACCTGGCCAGCGAAGGCAACGACCAGGTGATCTTCTGCCTGCGCGGAGTAAAGACCAATCTGGGTGACCCGCACCGCAACCTGGTCGATTTTGCCCATGTACCGGTAATAAAAAGCCAGACGCGCATGCCGGTCTGTATCGATCCCTCCCATTCTGTCGGCAGGCGTCATCAGAGCGAAGATGGGGTGCTCGACCTGCTCCACGCTACCGCACAGGGCGTAATTGCCGGCGCGAATATGATCCTGGTCGATTTTCACCCGCAACCGGAGCTTGCGCTGGTCGACGGCGCGCAGGCGTTAACCCTCGACGAACTGCCACTGTTTGTCGAAGACGTGCGCATCAGCCGCGAAGCCTACGAACAGCGGGTAAAGCTCTACCAGTAGCCAGGTTGGATTCTCTTCTGCGCCACGCAGTAGCGCTGCGCCCACCACAAACTCAATGGCGAAAGCGCCAGCCGCCCGTCTCGCTACCCGCGCCAATCTTCACCTCTGATTTTGCCCCGTAACTCGTTGATATAAATCAACACCTGCGTCCCTGATCGGATCAGAATGGCAACGGGGAAGTTGCCATGTAAGTAATTAGAATTGGTCTTTCCAGCCCTTGAAACAGGAAAACTTCACCCAATCTGTTCTGTAGTGTTATTGAACCCTGACTGAAAAAGGAGATTGACAATGACCTTAACACGCTATCGTCACCGTCCTCTGAGTGTTTTTGAACAGCTTCAGCGGGAAATGGGCGACCTTCTGGATAACCGGCAGTTAACCTCCAACTTTGGCACCGAGGAGTGGTCCCCGGCGGTTGACATCAAAGAGACTGACCAGGCCTATGAGATTCATGCTGACCTGCCCGGCGTTAAAGCTGAAGATATCGAAGTAACCATGGAAGAAGGGGTGCTCACCATCAAGGGTACCCGCGAGTCACAGAAAGAAGAAGAGAAGGACAACTACAAGAGAGTGGAACGGTTTAGCGGCTCCTTCATGCGCCGCTTTACCCTGCCAGATCTTGCCGACTCGACCAATGTCCAGGCCACCACCAAAGAAGGAGTGCTGGAGCTGGTGATCCCCAAAGCGGAACGGGCCAAGCCACAGAAAATAACAGTACAAACCCGCTCGTGAATCCCGGCTGCTGAACGGCGTTCGAGCAATACACAGACGCCACCCGGTTTCGTGCCGGCCTGCTCCCCCGAAGCATTTGATCCGCGGGCGGAGCAGGCCGGCATAATGCTGGGCCGTAAATGTCACCGGCCTGCACCAGGTCAACGCCGATCAGCCTGCTCACCATAGCCCCCCTGTTACCCTAGATCCCCTGCTATAAGCCAGATGAGATGAAATACCGCGATTACTACCAAACACTAGGGGTCGACCGCAACGCTTCGCAGGACGAGATCAAACGCGCCTACCGCAAACTGGCGCGGCAATACCATCCCGACGTCAGCAAGGCGGCCGACGCTGAAGAGAAATTTAAAGCGGTTGGTGAAGCCTATGAGGTACTCAAAGACCCCGAAAAACGTAGCGCCTACGACCAGTTTGGCAGCCACTGGAAGGAGGGCCAGGGTTTTACCCCACCGCCAGACTGGGACAGTGGTTTTGAGTTTACCGGTAGCGGGTTTGGCGCCGGTGGTGCATCACAGTTCAGCGATTTTTTTGAATCGCTTTTTGGCGCTGCTGGACAACGCGGACATTGGCAGGAGCAACCATTCCGGCAACACGGATTTTCCCAGCGTGGCCAGGATCACCACGCCAAAATCACCATTAGTCTTGAAGAGAGCTACAGCGGCTCTACGCGGGAAGTGGAACTAAAAACCCCGACTCTGGATAACCAGGGGCGGCTAATCAATAAACCCCACACGCTCAAGGTCAAAATCCCAGCCGGCATCACTGCAGGTCAGCGCATCCGCCTGGCTGGCCAGGGTAGCGCCGGTAGCGGCGGCGGCGAAGCCGGCGACCTCTATCTGGAGATCGCCTTCAGCCCCCACCCCAACTTTAGAGCCGAAGGTAGAGACATACACTACGAATTGAAGGTCGCGCCATGGGAGGCAGCACTGGGAGCAACCATCCAGATACCCACCCTGGGCGGCTCAATTGACCTGAAAATCCCCGCTAATTCCCAGTCTGGCAAGGTGCTGAGATTAAAAGGCAAAGGGTTACCCGGCAAAACGCCCGGCAACCAGCTGGTGACCTTGAAAGTGGTACTGCCACCAGCAGAAAGTGACGTTGCGCGCGAACTCTACAGCAAGATGGCCAGCGAACTGGCTTTCAACCCGCGGGGTGACTGAGGAGCAAAACAATGACTGCGAAACAGCACTTGAGCGGCGCCATTTTTGAGGAAGAGTCCGAGATTACCCTCGATCAACTCACTTACCGGTTCCAGGTAACCTACCGGGAGATCGTCGCCATGGTCGATGAGGGAATTCTGGAACCCCGCCCCGGTCAGTTCCAGAGCGGTTCCGATACACGCCACGATTCACACCAGCAACAGCACGAAGAGTGGCTTTTCGACAGCCAGGCACTAAAACGCCTGATGATTACCCTGCGATTGCAGCGCGACCTCGGCATCAACCTTGCCGGAGCGGCTCTGGCGCTCGATCTGCTGGAACAGATCGACACCTTAACCAGCCGAAACTATTAACTGCGGCAAACCGGGCATCGGCGCACCCAGCTGGTCAGTCCAACGATTTTTCCCAGAACTGCGCCACCCCACTGTCGGGGTCGAGCTGGTAATTCTGAAACCCGGCACGTCGATACGCCTGCCGCGCCGGATGGTTGCCTTCCAACACCTCCAGAGTGAGTTTGCAGCAGCCGCGTTGACGGCCAATGGCCTCGATTTGTCCAGCAGTAGTTGCGCAACCCCACGCCCCCTGAAGCGCTGATCAACGACAAGATCGTGAATGTTGATCAACGGCTGGCAGAGAAAAGTGGAAAACCCTTCAAAACAGTTGGCCAGACCGACCGCCTGCTGACCTTGATAGCAGAGCAGTGAAAAAGCGTGCGGTATCCGCGATAACTGCTCGGGTAGCTGATCGACTACCCGCCGTTGCAACGGAGCTCCGCCTCCCATCGGGTCACGAGCATAGTGATCCAGCAGTCTGACTA
>JBPEXY010000302.1:0-16162 GCA_052031065.1 Immundisolibacteraceae bacterium
AATTTTCAGCGGTAACCTGCTCAAGCTGATTGGTGGCTAGCGGTTGCTATTGGGCCGGTTCAATCTTCCTGTTATTTAAGTTAGAGGTGTTTACCCATGTCTGATGCCAGTCGTCCTGACCAGGCCGAGTCACTTAATGTATTTGGTGAGCCGCTAGAGCCCTGCAGCATGAATCCGCTCACCGGCTATTTCCGCGACGGCTGCTGCAATACCGCCGATCACGATCTCGGCTCGCATACGGTCTGTATCGAGGCGAGCCAGGATTTTCTCGAATATTCCCGTTTTCGCGGGAATGACCTCTCCACGCCACGGCCGGAATTTCAGTTTCCCGGTGTGCAGCCGGGTCAGGGCTGGTGTCTCTGCGCCAGTCGCTGGATGGAAGCGCATGAACTGGGCATGGCACCCCCGGTAAAGCTGGCCAGCACCCACCAGCGCGCGCTGGAGATTGTGCCGCTGGAGCTTTTAAAACAGTACGCGGTGGACCTTAACTGACTTGCACGGCGGGCAGGGGTGAGTGATGCGGAGCAAGGGTGACCGCTGCGGCTGTTGACCCGACAGCGAGGCCCGCTCGGAATTGGTGGACCCTGGCGGGTTGGTTAACCTTGCTGCCGGTACTGCTGTTGGCGTTGCTGTCAATCAGCTGGGAGTTGCTGGCGTGGGGAAATTTCGGTTACCGCACCCTGCATCAGCTGATCGACATCGAAGCCACGATTTCCGAGTATGGCCCACAAAACCGGCTGCGGCCGGGGTTTCAGTTCACCAGCCTGGATGAACGTTCGCGGCTGTTTGGTGAGATTGTTGATGCCATTCATCAGCGCGGTGAAGGGCTGGCTGAGCTGGTCTATCACCACGCCGACGGTCGACCCCTGGGGCCACTGCTGACCCCGGCAGAAATCGTTCATTTGCAGGATGTTGCGCAGTTGGTTTCGCGCTTGCGACCGCTGGGTTGGGCGGCGGCAGTGATTACATTGCTGGCCACCGCAGTGATTGTGCGGCAGCGGCTGTTGGTGCCGTGGCGGCTCTGGCTGGCGGGCATCGCGCTGCTTGGCATGGTTAGCATGGTGTTGCTGCTGCTGTTTGGTGCAGAGCCCCTGTTTTACCAGCTGCACCGCTGGTGGTTTCCGCCCGACCACCAGTGGTTTTTCTACTATGAGGAGTCGCTGATGAGCATGATGATGCAGGCACCCAACCTGTTTGGTGCCATTGCGGTGGGCTGGCTATTGCTGGTGCTACTGCTGGGCGCTGGCTGGTGGCAGTGCGTGCGGCACCACAGCGGCGCTAACCTGAACCCCTGAATATTTACTGTTTAACTGGAACCGAGACATGGCCGCTTATCTGATCTACCGCGCTACCGTTCACGATCCCGAGGCATACGCTGCCTACATGGCGCGTACACCGGACATCATCGCGCAGTTTGGGGGCCGGTTTATCGTCCGCGGTGGCACCACGGAGACCCTGGAAGGCGAGATTGAGGAGCGCCGCACCATCATTGTCGAGTTCCCCGATTTCGACAGCGCCCGGCAGTTTTACCACTCAGATATTTATGCCGAGGCACGGCAGCTGCGCCGCGACGTTGCTGACGTGCAGATCGTCATCACCGATGGTGAACCCGGCGTAACCGGGTTGTAAGGCGGCTCCTCTGCGCTACCAGGGGAGCCCCCCAGGCCTAAATAGAGCGCCGGTGAATAGAACCTTTAGTTGGCCACCTGGTTCATCAGGCCGATGATTTCGCGCGGCTCATAGTCGGTGCGGTTATCGAGTATCACCGCCACCCGGTTAAAGGTAGCCGCCATGCTGGTGTACTGACCATTCACATAGTAGGCGTCAACTGGAAAGACGTTGCGCTGGTCCTGCGGATTAGCGGTTTTGTTGAGCATGGCGATGCCCATCACCGAAGCCCCCGCCGCTTCTGAATTATTCATCAGCCTCGCGGCACGGTCGGCGTCGAGGTCGCCAGCGTACTCCAGCAGCACCGGTGTAGCCGCCATATTGGTTGCATAATCCGATGACTTCCAGCGCACTGCGCCGATCACGCCGGGCTGCTCTACCAGTTGCTGTAACGAAATTTCTGCTGCCATCGCTGCTCTCCCGTTATTACCTGTGTGAACACAAGCCTAACAAAAGATAGCGGATTCGTGCCTGCTTTCTAGAATTCCGTTCAGGCCAGCCGGCCGTATTTGCCACCAAAAAACAGCAGTGGGTCAGCCGCCTCAGGGGCTTCGCCAGCGACAATTTCACCGACCACAATCAGGTGGTCTCCGCCTTCGTACAATTCCCACAGTTTGCAATCCAGCCAGCCGATATTGCCGCTGATAATCGGCGCGCCGGTTTCCGAGGTGAAGGTGGCGATGTCCTGGTATTTCTCGCTGCCGCCTTTTTTGGCCATGGTGTTGGAGATGTTTTCCTGTTCAGCGGAGAGCATGCTGATGCTGAAACAGCCGGACTGCTTAATCGGCTCCAGGGCGCCGGAATCGCGAATGATGCAGAACATTGCCAGCGGTGGGTCGAGGGAGACCGAACTGAAAGAGTTCACCGTCAGGCCGAAATTTTCCCCTTCACCGTTGTGGGTGCCAATGACCGTAACGCCAGTCGCGAAACGGCCGAAGAGGTTGCGCAGTTCTTTGGGATCCATGGTTGTCTCGGTTAGATAGTCAAAGTTTGCCGGTCGGAAAAGACCGCGGGCCCGACAGTGCTACTCGCGCCAGTCGATGCCCTCACGGGAATAGGCTTCCTGCAGGAGCTCCTTCGCCATCCACTCTTCGGTGGAAAAGTTGTTGTCGATGAAATCGTGGTCGTAGAGAAAGGTTTTCAGCACTTCCACGGCATCGAGCATTCGCACACTCAGTTCCGGCATCAGTTTGTCGTAGAGGTCGCGGGTGTAGTAGGTGTGGATGTCCGCCGGGGTGACACCAGTTTCCTTGGCCATAGCCACATCCGCCTCGTCGTGGTGAGTTTGCGCCCACTTTGCCGCCTGCAGCAGGGTCCGTGCGTAGGTGATCACCTGTTCCGGGTTTTCTCTGACCAGCGAATTGCTGACGGTGAGGATGCGCGGCGTGGCGTTGTTGACCTTCGCCCACATAGGCTCGGCATCAATCAGGTTGGTGAGCATGCGAATCTTGCCATCCGATTCCGCCAGCATCGCCGCAATTTCGCCGCCCTTGGCAAAAATGGCATCCACCTCACCACTGAGCAGGGCCTGTGCCTGACAGGTGTAATAGGACTTGATGGTGCGCTCTTTACCTTCGGAGAAGCTCGGGTTGAGCAGCTGAAAGTGGTCGCCGGTTTCCACCACATCGACAAAATTGGCTTCACTCTCCGGGATACCCTCCAGCTGCAGTGCGGAAACAAAAGCCTTCTGCGCGGCAAACCGGAAAAAATTCATGATCAGTTCTGGCCACACGGGCAGCGCCAGTCGTTTTCCCACCAGGTCGGGCACCGACTTTATCGAGTCGTCGTCGGCACGCACAAACAGTCCGAGGGTCTCTTCGATAAAACTGACCCCCAGCAACGAGGTGTCTGCGCCATTGGCACGTGCCCAGACCGGCGGTGAACCGCCACCCTCGCGGAACGAGTCATCCAGGTCGTGGCTGAAGTGGGTATTGAGTTTGTCGCCGCTTTCGCCACGCTCGCGGATGTTGCGCACGGCCCAGCCAGAATCGGCAAACGCGCTGTTGAACATGTCGCGCTGTTTGGCAATGCCGGATGCGGTGGGTACCGGGCAGCGTGTGTACCAGATGGTGTTGCTCATGATTTGGCCTGTCTTTTAATAAGGTGATTGGGGGAATAAAGTGATTGAGGGATCACCGCCACCAATCAGCGGTGATCCCTCAGAGTTAGTTTTGCAGTTGGGTCCGAATTTAAACGCCGATATTGTCGTCGACAAACAGGGCATCGTCGGGGTCGTGATATTTGGCCACCAGTTCACGCACTTCTGGATCATCGAGAATGGTCAGCCGCCCCTGGTCCCAGAACACTTTATCGCCGTAAGTGATGGTCGGGTCGACTACCGGGATCGACATCTCTCCGGGTGGTGGTTCGCCGATGGTGTGGAAATGGACGATGCGTGGATTACCGTGAATCATGTACATCCAGGCGTCGAGATCCTGTTCCGGTTTGACGTGGGCAAAGCAGCGCGGGTTGGTGCCGGCGTGCCAGGAGTTGACGATGTAACCATCCTTGTCGGTCAGGCCGCCGGTCTTTTCCAGGAAACGTTTCAACTCGGCGATGGCATCGGCCTCTCCTTCGAAATCGACCATACGGCCGTTTTCGATGGTTGCCAGAACCGGGCTTGGCAGAATGATTCCCGGCTCTTCAAATTCATGAATACCGGCGGGGGTGAGCCAGCGAATCGCCAGCTTGCCCCTGGCGGTCATGCTCATTACCGGCGGGCTGACGCTGATCGGAAAGGTGCGCAGGCTGAACCCGTCGCCGGTATCCTGTTTGCTGGCCGGTTTTTTCGCTGGTGGTTTTTCAATGTCACCGTAGAAATCGGTGCCCAGAGGGCAGGTGATGCGATAGCTGGATTCGGCCGCCAGTTTGGGGCCGAAATACTGCATGACTTCCATCATCACCCGGTAGTGAACCCGCGCAAATTCACTGCCGAGGGTGTCCCAGGTGGTGCAGAAGTTGAGCATTTTCAGACCAGTGCCGTCGAACGGGATCAACCGCAGCAGTCCGGCGAGCATGTGGTTAAAGATGGTTACTTCGCAATTTTGCATTGCCGCCATCGCCGGCCCAGGCAGCTCTTCAGGCCCCTTGACGCTGCCGGCCCACATCACATAAACCGTTGCGCCCAGTTTGCGCGCTTCCTGTTCGATGATGTCGGCTACTTCCGGCTCCACCAGACCTGGCTGGTTAAGAATCAGTACTTCAGTGCCTTCGGAAATATTGGCACCGTTGATGAGTAGATTACGCGCGCCTTCACGCACCTGCGCTTCACTGAATTTGTGCTCAACGGCAACGGGTTCGATTTTGCCCATGGGAATCCTCCAGATGTATGGTGGTTGAGTGGCCAGATGCTGCTGCAACTCGATTGTGATCCGCTTTCGACTCGTTTACCTGTCGATCGATGGCGGCGAACAGTGGATGTTAACCGCTCACCAGTGTCAGGTCGAGATTGTCTGGTCCGCGAGGGCGGAGCAGAACCATCGGTTTATGCTGTTTTCAACAACGGGTCTTCCTGTGGTGGCGGTACCACGCGCATCACTTCGGCCAGTGTGGTCAACCCTTCGGCTACTTTCAGCGCGCCAGCGACTCGCAGCGGCACCATGCCCCCCTGCAGGGCGGTGCGCTGCAATTGGCGCATATCCAGTTCCTGGACTGTCAGCGCGCGCATGTCGCTGTCCATCATCATCATTTCATAAATGCCAATGCGGCCGAGAAAGCCGGTGCCACGGCACTCGTCACAACCGACCGGGCCGTAAATCTGCTCCGGCAGCGCCACCTTCAACGGGCGCACCAGGTTTTTCCACAGGGTTTCATCCAGCGTGTCCGGCTGTTTGCAGTGGGGGCATAGAGTGCGCACCAGTCGCTGGGCGAGGACACCAAGCAGGGTTGCTTCCAGCAGGTAGGCGGGGGCACCGAGGTCCATCAGCCGCGAGAGGCTGGAGGGGGCATCGTTGGTGTGAATGGTCGATAACACCAGATGGCCGGTCAGCGCCGCCTGAATGGCGACATCGGCGGTTTCGGCATCACGAATCTCGCCGATCATGACAATGTCCGGGTCCTGGCGCATCAGTGTGCGCACCCCTTCTGCAAAGGAAAGGCCAGCGTTTGGCTGGACCTGCGTCTGGTTGAAGGAAGGTTCAATCATCTCGATTGGATCTTCGATGGAACAGACATTCAGGGTCGGTTTGGCGAGTTGCTTCAGGCTTGAATAGAGGGTGGTGGTCTTACCGGAACCGGTAGGACCAGAGACCAGAATGATGCCGTTGGGATTTTTAATCAGCTCCTCCCAGCGGCGGTTTTCCTGACGGCCAAAACCGAGTTCGGCGAACCCCTTGACCACGGTGTCCGGGTCGAAAATACGCAGCACCATCTTTTCGCCAAAGGCGGTGGGAATGGTGGAGGCGCGCAGTTCAATTTCCTGACCGCCAGCAGAGCGGGTCTTTACCCGGCCATCCTGCGGCCGCCTTTTTTCCGATACATCCATGCGGCCGAGAATTTTCAATCGGCTCAGAATACCGGCCATGACGTTGTCCGGCACCGTGTGCACCAGATGCAGCACACCGTCGATGCGAAAACGAATGCGTCCCTCACCACGCCGTGGCTCCAGATGGATATCTGAAGCGCGCTGATCAAAGGCGTACTGCAGCAGCCAGTCGACAATATTGACAATGTGCTGATCCTCGCCATCTTTGGCGCCAGCGCCAAGCTGGATCAGCTGTTCGAAATTGCCAATGGCGCTGACCTGTTCCCGCTTGCCGGCAGCACTGCCAATCGATTCGCTCAGTTTGAACAGCTGGTTCAGGTAGCGATCGACCTCAACCGGGTTGGCCAGCACCCGCTCAACCCTCTTTTTGCTGACGTGGGTGACGGTATCGATCCAGTCGGTCACAAAAGGCTCTGAAACCGCCACGGTAATGGTCTGCTCGTCTGCCATCAGCGGCAGGATGTGGAAGCGACTGGCGTAGGCGTGGGAGATCAGCCCGGTCACCGAGCCGAGATCCAGTTTCAACGGGTCGATGCGGAAATAGGGCATCTCGACCCGCTTGCTGAGCCATTCGGTCAGTCGTTCGCCAGTCAGTGGTGTATGCGGTTCGGAGGCGCTTTTCCACTTTTGTCGGGCAATCACCGCCAGCGGATGCTCCTTGCCGCCACTGCCGGCAGAAAGTGCCTGCGCAGAGTCTTTGCTAATCAGCCCGTCGCTGACCAGCCACTGCAGTACATTGCGCAGTTCCAGCTTTCCGCGCGTTGCTGCTGCGCTCATCAGCGTACCTCTGCGAGGCCCTTACGGCGCGGATCAGCGGCCGCCTGCATCTGCGGGTTGCCGTTGCTATCAACGCTGCTGAAAATTGCCTGCATGTTGCCGTAGTTGCGTTGGCGTTCCTTGAGCTCATGTCCAAGCTCGGTCAGTGCCGCCTGGGTGTCGGCGTCCAGCCCGCCTTTTTCAAACTGCACCTCGTCTGGCAGGTACTGGTGATGGTAGCGAGGAGTAGAGACCCAGGCTGTCGGGTCGTCAGCGCCTTCGGCAAATTCCAGCAGACCCAGTAACACCATGCTGATGATTCGACTGCCGCCCGGTGTACCGAGAATGGCCACATCATTACCGCGTTCAACAAAGGTCGGGGTCATGCTCGATAGCGGGCGCTTGTAGGGCGCAATGGCATTTGCCGCAGCACCGACCAGCCCGTAGGTATTGGGTTCTCCTTCCTTGGCGGAGAAGTCGTCCATTTCGTCGTTGAGCAAAACACCGGTACCGGGCGAAACAAAGGCGGCGCCAAAAGGGATATTGATGCTCAGGGTACCGGCGACCCGGTTACCGGCCACGTCCATGACCGAGAAGTGGGTGGTATCGGTGCCTTCATAATCTGGAGTGACTCCGGGCAGCTGGTCGCTGCTGGTGGCCCGGTCGGTGCGGATGCCGGCACGCAGCCCGGCGGCGTAGGCCTTGCTCTCCAGCAGGTTGTGGGGCACATCAACAAAGTCAGGGTCGCCGAGGTACTGTGCGCGGTCGCGATAGGCGCGTCGCATCGCCTCGATGATCAGGTGTTTGCGGGCGATCGGCGGCTGTTCATGCAGCTGGAACGGTTCGAGGATGTTGAGCGCAGTGACCAGTGCCACACCGCCGGATGAGGGCGGTGGCGCCGTTACGATTTTCAGGTTGTGGTAGCTGCCGGTGACCACATCGCGGGTTTTTACCCGGTATTCACTGAGGTCATCGACCGTCCAGATGCCGCCTGCTGCAGTGACTCCGTTGACCAGCTTTTTCGCCACCTTGCCGGCGTAAAAGCCGTCACGACCCTTGCGCTGCATCGCTTTGATGACTGCTGCAAGATCGGTCTGGGTCAGTTTAAATCCGGCTGTCGGTGGGTTGCCGTTGTCCAGGAATATGGCCGCAGCGGCCGGTGAGGCGAGCAGGGCTTCATGCCGGAAACCGGCCATTTTCAGGTAATGGGCGTCGACTTCGAAGCCTTCGCGGGCGATTCTCTCGGCAGCAGCCAGGTTCTGGTTCAGCGATAGTTTTCCGTAGTTTTCGGTAAGCTCAACCAGAGCCGCGGGCAGGCCCGGAATCCCTGCTGCCAGTGGGCCGTTCAGCGAGCTAAGGCGCTGAAAATTGCCATCGTCGTCGAGGTACATATCACGGTGCGCTGCGGCTGGTGCAGTTTCGCGACCGTCGATCATTGCCTGATAGTTGTCTTCGGCGCGGTGAATCAGCCAGAAGCCACCGCCGCCAAAGCCGGAACTGCTGGGTTCTACCACGCCAAGTACGGCGCTGACGGCAACTGCCGCATCGAAGGCGTTGCCGCCGGCAGCCAGAATCTCAAATCCGGCCTCGGTGGCCAGCGGATGGGCAGAGGCGATTGCTCCTAGTTTGGGCGTGGCAAGCAGGCCCTGGGGAATCAGGGTGACAATCAGTAACAGGGTTAGAAAAGCTGATTTAAGTGGCCGTAACATCATAATTTCCAGTGATTCAGAGGCTATCCAGCGCTTTGCCAGCATTGGTCAGGTTAACAAGTTTAAGGGTTAACTGCGCTTCGGTTTCCGGGTGCAGGGGGTCTTTTTCAATCGACTCTACCGGGCAGATCGCCAGACACTGGGGTTCCTCGTAATGACCCACACACTCGGTACAGCGATCAGGGTCAATTTCCCATATCTCCGCGCCCATGTAGATCGCTTCATTGGGGCAGACCGGTTCACAGACGTCGCAGTTGATGCACTCTTCGGTGATCTTTAACGCCATAGGCAGCTACCGCTGGTCGCCGTTGGGGTTGCCGAGTTTTTGCTGTAGTTCACCAAGCACTCGAGGATGGAGAAACATGGAGACATCACCACCAAATTTTGCCACCTCCTTGACCAGGCTGGAGGAGATGTAAGCGTATTGCTCGCCGGGTGTCATGAACAGGGTTTCGATGCCCGGTTTCAGGTTGCGGTTCATGTTCGCGAGCTGAAATTCAAACTCGAAATCAGATACTGCGCGCAAGCCGCGCAGGATCGCCGTTGCCCCAACTGATTCAGTGAAATCGACAATCAGACCGGACACCTTGGCCACGGTGACATTGTCGAGATGGCTCAAAACCTCGCGCGCCAGCTCGACGCGCTCGTCAATGGTAAAGGTGGTGGTTTTGTTGATGTTGTGGGCGATGGCGACGACCACCTGGTCGAACTGCCGTGCCGCCCGTTCGATCAGGTCACGATGACCATGGGTGATGGGATCAAATGAGCCGGGGTAAACCGCCTTGGTCAACAGCCTCTCCTGATGGGTGCAAACCTGTAGAAGCTACAAGCCTGGTTCGTTTTGGTACCGCTACTGGCCGGTCGACCTGTTCTGAGCTAAAGGGAGTATCGGCTTCGATCAGATCAGTTGATAAACCGGAATCAGGGCCATTGTGCTGAGTTGAAGCGCATTTGTCATGCCTGCAGGCGCTGGAGCAGGCGGTAGCAGACCTCACCGGCAACCTTGCAGCGCATTGTCTGCCATTGCGGATACTCCAGCTGTAAATCTATCTGCTGATATTGACGGGCGCTCTCCAGGTAGACCAGGGCTTCACTGGCCAGCTTCGGGTGGTCGCTTAGTGGCTGCCATTGCGGCGGGGGAAATCCGAGCTGATAGGGCGGATCGACAAACAGAATCTGCCAGGGCTCACCGGTGGCAGTATCAATCTCGCTGGTGAGAAACTCCTCAACGCTGGCGCAGACCACCTGTAGCCTGTCCGTGCCTAACTTCTCGGCGCTGCGCCGTAGCTGGTCGCACGCTCTCCGGTTCTGCTCCACGGCGATGACCTGCGCAGCTCCGCGTGATAGCGCTTCCAGTGCCAACGCCCCGGTGCCGGCGAACAGGTCGACACAGACGCTGTCGGCAATCTCGCCCTGCAACCAGTTGAACAGGGTTTCGCGTACCCGGTCGGGTGTTGGCCGCAGCCCCTCAACCTCAGCGATCGGCAGTTTGCGGCCACGCCAGTGACCACCGATGATGCGTAGCTGACCTCGGCTGGGTTTGGGCATTACTCGCCGCCGACGCGTATTTCCACCAGTTTGTCGGTGTCGATCCGTTTGTTGAAGGCGTTGCGTATTGACTCAGCGGTGACCGCCTCGACCTGCTCGGTCCAGCTGTCGAGGTAGTCGAGCGGTAGCTGGTAGAAACCGATCATCGACAGGTAGCCGATGATTTTTCCATTACCGGCGATACGCAGTGGAAAACCGCCGGTCAGGTTCTGTTTGGCGGCGGTCAGCTCATCTTCGGTCGGCCCTTCGGCGAGAAATTTATCCAGCTCACCGCGCAGTAACTGCGCAGCCTGTTCTGCCTGGTCGTTGCGGGTCTGCAGTCCCATCACCAACGGGCCGTCGGTGCGCATTGGCGCAAAGTAGCTATAGGCGCTGTAGGCCAGACCGTGGTCCTCGCGAATGACCTGACTGATGCGCGACACCAGACCACCACCACCAAGCACATGGTTGCCGACATAGAGCGAGAAAAAGTCCTCATCACCACGGCTCACCGCCGGCTGGCCGATCAACACATGGGTCTGCTGTGAGGGGTGGCTGATCTGGACCAGATTGTCAGTTTTTTTGCTGGAGTCTGCTGGTTTGGTGAATTTTGAAAAACTGAAGTCAGGAATGGGCAGCGGCGGATTGGTGGAATCCCCAGCCGGCAGCGCGGCGCTGATCTGGTCGCTAATCTCTTTGGCCTGCCCGGTTGTAAGCGCCCCGACCATGGTGATCAGACAGCCAGATTGGGTGTAGTGGCGGTTCCAGAACCGGCGCAGCTGCTTTTGAGTCAGTGCAGTGACACTCTCCTGTGTACCGCTGGCCATCGCTGCGTAGGGGTGTGTGCCATACATGCTCTGGTAGAAGGCGCGGCTGGCGATGGCCCCGGGTTGCTGCTGTTCATGTTTCAGCGCCAGTAGCAGGTTATCTCTTTCGCGCTGAAAATCACTTTCGGGGAAATCAGGCTCCCCAATGACCTGTGAAAACAGCTTCAGGGCCGGGGTCAGGTAGGCCGGGTCGCTGAGGCTGCGTAGCGTAACGCTGGCCATGTCGCGGTCAACGGAGGCGCCGGTCTGGGCGCCAAGGTCATCAAAACCGGCGGCGATCTGGTCGGCATCGAGGCCGGCAGCGCCGCTAAACAGCAGGCCATTGGTCAGGGTTGCCAGGCCTCCCTGGTCCCCGTCTCTGGCTGACCCGGCGTCACACACCAGTTCCAGATCGACCATCGGCAGGGCCGGTGCGGCGACAAATAACGTACGGCTGCCACTGCTGGTCTGCCAGGTTTCGATGGTTGGTCCCGCGACTGACGGGGTGCTGAAACCCAGTGAGCCGGTGAGTAGTGCCAGCGCTGCGGCGGTAAACCAGCTTCTGTTGCGATGCTGGTGGACAGTTGATGGGCGGGCGGCATGTGCGGGTGGGGTATTGAACATGGTTTAACAATCCTGGCTGAGGTCCAGTTAAGGTAATTTTGGAATCAGTTGCATGAGTACGCGATGGTGATCTGCGCAGCCTTTACGTTAAGCGTGCAGGTGTTGGAGCGAGTTTGTGGTTTTTTGCCAGTAACCTGCACCGTCGACGATAGCCTGTGACAATATCAGTGGCGCAGCCCAACAGGCGCGGGTTTGCGAACCGCCTTCGGGTCAATCGGCTGCGGATCGAGAACCGCCACTGTGAGCAGGTCCGGCTGCAGGTACTGGCGGGCCACCTGCTGTACCTGATCAGCGGTCACTGCTTTGATGCGGTCGACATACTCATCAAGCAGCTCCCAGCTGAGACCGACCGTTTCGAGCATGCCTAGCTGCATCCCCTGGTAGAACACTGAGTCGCGAGCGTAAACCGTCTGCGCCACCACCTGCGCCTGCACCCGCGTTAACTCTTCTGCGGAGACCGGTTCGTCGATCAGCCGCTGAATCTGTTCACGCAGAGCAGTTTCAAGCTCTTCGATGCTGTGGCCGTTGGCCGGCGTGCCGTCGAGGGTTAACAGTCCCGGTGCGCGCATTACCGAGCGATATCCGGCGCTGGCTGAGGCGGCGATTTCACTGCCTCTTTGCAGCTCCCGTGCCAGTCGGGCGCTGCTACCACCATCAAGAATGCCGACCAGCACATCCAGGGCGTAAGCCTGCCAGGCATCATCGCCTGCGGTCAGCTGAGGGACGTGATAACCCATGATCAGGTGGGGTAGCTGTGCCGGTAGTTTGACGGTGATGCGCCTTTCTCCCCGTTGCGCCACTTCCTGCTGAATTTTGGGTGGCTTCAGTTCGCCTGCCGAAATCTTGCCGAAATGGCTTTCGACCATGTTGCGAACTGCGTCGGGATCAACATCGCCAACAATGACCAGGGTGGCGTTGTTGGGCATGTACCAGCGTTGATACCAGTCGGCCAGGTCAGTCACCTCCATCGCCTCAAGATCGCTCATCCAGCCGATAATCGGGTTGTGGTAGGGGTGATTAAGCCAGGCAGCGGCGTTGAACTGTTCATAGAGCTGTGCGGTTGGCCGGTCCTCGGTGCGCATGCGCCGTTCTTCCATTACCACCTGAATTTCGCGGCTGAACTTCTCTTCCTGCAGCTGCAGGTTAGCCATCCTGTCTGCTTCCAGTTCCAGGGCGATCTCCAGCCGGTCGCTGGCGAGAGTCTGGAAGTAGGCGGTGTAGTCAATGCCGGTAAAGGCGTTCTCACGTCCACCATTGGCAGCGATGATTTCGGAAAACTCTCCGGGGCCAATTTTCTCGGTGCCCTGAAACATCATGTGTTCGAGCACATGGGAGACCCCGGTGACACCGCCATATTCGTAGCTGCCACCGACCTTGTACCAGATCTGCGATACCACTACCGGTGCGCGGTGATCTTCGCGGATCAGCACATGCAGACCATTGTCGAGATGGAACTCGGTAACCGGTGACTCGGAGGATGCCAACGCTGTACTGGAAGCACTGAATCCAATGAGAGTGGCAATGAGTATTAGCGGCAGGGAAGGGTTCATCTGGGTGTCCGGATTGATGTCGGGTTGGTGTTAATGTTCAGGCTTTATTGTTGCTGAGCTTATGACGCCTGTGCAAAGTGATCTAAAATCACCGCTGATCAGCAGGTTGAGGCTCCTTTGAACCCGTATCCATCCCGGGGTTCCCTGCGAGCGCTACCAGGGACCGCGAACCCCGTCAGGGGATTGCTCCAGAGTGATAATCTCCTCCCACAGGCGCGTGTCGGCCATAAAACAACTCATTGCGGAAACAGGATGATCCGACTATCCCCATGAACAGTGAATCGGAAACCCAATCAGCTAAGCAGTCGCGAGGCCTGTTCAAGCGCCTGCGCGACGGCCTGTCTAAAACCCGCACCCGGCTCAGTGATGGTCTTGGTGATCTGGTGTTTGGCGAAAAAGTGGTCGACAGCGTCACCCTGGATGAGCTGGAGATGCTGCTGCTGACGGCTGATGTCGGCGTTGATGCAACCGAACAGATCATTCTCGATCTCCATGACCGGCTCAGTCGCAGTCAGCTGGGTGATGGTCAGGCGGTTTACCGGGCGCTGCACGACAAGATGGTGTCAATGCTGCAGCCGTGTGAAGCGCCGCTGCAACTGCCGGAAAGCACGCTGGGAGTGGTGTTGATGGTTGGCGTTAATGGTGCCGGTAAAACCACCACAATTGGCAAACTTGCGCAGCAGTTCGGCCGCCAGGGCAAGCAGGTGTTGCTGGCTGCCGGGGACACCTTTCGCGCTGCTGCGTCCGAGCAGCTGCAGGCATGGGGTGAGCGTACCGGTGTGCCGGTGATCGCGCAGCAGCCGGGTGCAGATCCGGCGGCGGTCATTTATGACGCGCTGGAATCAGCGCGAAGTCGCGGCAGCGACCTGGTACTGGCCGATACCTCGGGACGTCTGCACACTCAGGGCGGGTTGATGGATGAACTGCGGAAAATTAACCGTGTGATCAACCGGTATGATGCTGATGCGCCCCATGAAACCCTGTTGGTGCTCGATGCTGGCAACGGCCAGAATGCGCTTTCACAGGCGAAATCGTTCAGTGACGCCATCGGCGTCACCGGGCTGGTGCTGACCAAACTGGATGGTACCGCCAGGGGCGGGATCGTTTTTGCCATCGCTGCACAGCTGGGAATACCGATCAAATTCATTGGCATTGGTGAAGGCGTAGATGACCTGCGGCCCTTCTCTGCCAGCGATTATGTCGATGCGCTGTTGGCGCAGGAATGAGCGAATGGTTGTTGCCAGGCAGGTGCTTCTGCCGACGCTTGGGCGGGAAGCTGGCTAACAGTGAATAGGCAGGGCGGCGAGTTTGATCCGTTTCAGTGAAGTTTTTAAACGCTACCCCGGTGGCGGCGAAGCGCTGAGTGATGTCAGTTTTCGTCTGGCACCGGGAGAGATGGCGTTTCTGACCGGCCACTCTGGCGCCGGTAAAAGTACGCTGCTGAAGCTGATTACTGCCCTGGAACTACCCAGTCGTGGCCAGGTCTGGATCGGCGGAGAGAATATCTCCCGGCTGTCGCGGCGCAAGGTGCCGCTGCTGCGCCGGCGAATCGGCGTGATCTTTCAGGATCACAAACTGCTTCACGACCGCACCGTGTTTGACAATGTGGCACTGCCGCTGGTCGTTGCCGGCTATCGTCATCAGGAGATCCGTCGCCAGGTGCGCCCGGCTCTCGACAAGGTGGGGTTGCTGAAAAAAGAGCGTGCCTACCCGCCAACCCTGTCCGGTGGCGAACAGCAGCGGGTCGGGATCGCCCGCGCGGTGGTCGGCAAACCGCCGCTGCTGCTGGCCGATGAGCCCACCGGTAATCTCGACCCGGAGCTATCCCGCGAGATCATGAACCTGTTTGCCCAGTTCAATCAGGTGGGTGTCGCGGTACTGATCGCAACCCATGATCTGGAACTGGTCAATGCGCTCGGTTATCGTCAGCTGATCCTCAATCAGGGGCGTTTGGTCGCCGGGGGAGAAGAGTGATCCGCGGGCTTTTTCTGCGCCATCTGCAGGTGCTGTTCTTCACCCTGGGACAGCTCTGGCGCAGTCCCTGGAGCACCACCCTGTCGGTTCTGGTGATTGCCATCAGCCTGACGCTGCCATCGGCGTTCTATCTGCTGCTTGAGGTTACCGGGGATCTGAGCAGTCGCTGGCGTGGCGGTGTGGAGCTTTCACTTTATCTGCATGAAGAGGTCGATGATCAGCAGGCCCGGGAGTTGCAACAGCAGCTGCAGCGCCAGGTGGGTATTGCTGAGGTTGATTATGTTTCCGCCGAGCAGGCACTGGATGAGTTTCGTAGCTACTCCGGCCTCGGCGTCGCCCTTGATCTGATTGATGAGAATCCGCTGCCGGCGACCTTGCGGGTAAAACCGGTGGCGGCACAGAGTGCACCCGAGCAGGTTGAGCGCTGGCTGCAGCAGTTCGCCGCGCTTGAGCAGGTAGAGAGCGCCGAATTTGACGCCATCTGGGTGCAGCGCCTGCACGGTATTGTCACCATCGGTGAGCGTCTGGGGCTGATTATGTCGCTGCTGCTCGGTGCCGGTGTGGTGCTGATTATTGGCAATACGATCCGTCTGGCGATTTTCAGCCGCCGTGACGAGATTGAAATCAACAAGTTGATTGGCGCCACCGATGCGTTTATTCGCCGGCCGTTCCTCTACTCGGGATTGGTGCAGGGCTTTGCCGGTGGCATGTTGGCGCTGCTGATGATCTATTCGGCGCTGGCGCTACTGGCGCCCGCTGTCGGGCAGCTGGCTGGCTTTTACCAGAGCGAATTTACCCTTAGCGTGATCGGCTGGCTGGAGCTGCTGTTGTTGCCGCTACTGGGTGCGCTGCTCGGGTACGGTGGTGCCTGGCTGGCGGTCGGGCGGCACCTGCGGGAAATCGAACCGGGTTAACCCGGTCCGCACGCTGAGGAGCGTTTCGTCAATGCTGGCAGCTGGGGCAGTAGAAGCTGCTGCGCTGGTTGTGGCGTTGCTGTTTGATTGGCGTTGAGCAGACCAGGCAGGGCTCGCCGGTGCGGCCATAAACAGCCAGCTCCTGGGCAAA
>JBPEXY010000303.1:0-2577 GCA_052031065.1 Immundisolibacteraceae bacterium
ACCCCGGACAACATGTGGACCCGCAACCTGCTGGGCGGACTTGAACGCGAGGGGTATCGCGGCCGTCTCTACACCATCAACCGGGGTCGCGGAAAGGTTCTCGGCTATCCCTGCTACCCCAAAGTAGCGGAGCTTCCTGAGGCGCCCGACCTGGCGATGATCCTGGTCTCGGCAAAGTACGTTTTTGATACCCTGCGGGAACTGGCGGAAAAAGGCTGCGCTGCCGCCTATGTGCTCGCTGCCGGCTATGAAGAACACGACAAACTCGAAGAGCTGCGCAAGGTAGCCAATGATCTTGGTATTCTGATTCTCGGCCCCAACTGCAATGGTTATGTACGACCCGATTCCGGCCTGCACTGCTGGGGTGGGCCAATCCCCCGGCCCTATAAAGCGGGATCACTGGCGTTTATCGCCCAGAGCAGTGCTGTGGCCGGCTCAGCGGCCAACTCCTGCTGGGATCGAAATCTCGGCTTTTCAGCCATTATTACCACCGGTAATCAAGCCAACTTCACGCTGGCGGACTGCCTGGATTATCTTGCTGACGACCTCGATACCCGCGCCGTCGTCTGTTACATCGAACAATTCGGCAATTTCGAGGAGTTCGCTCGTGGGGTCAAACGGTGTCGTGACGCAGGAAAAGCGGTGATCGGCATCGCCACTGGCAAATCGCAGGCCGCCCGTGACGCCACCCTGTCACACACCGGGGCCCTGACTGCCGGCCCCGAAGTATCCGCCGCGGCACTGGACGCATTGGGCATCATCGCCGCCAAAGATACCGATGATGCGCTCGATTTCGCCAGCCTGTTTGTACAGATTCCGCCGCGCTGCTGGAAGAATGTGCAGACGGTTGGGGTAATCACACCTTCTGGCGGCTACGCGGCACTGATGGCCGATGCGCTGGATGAAGTTGGGCTGGAGACACCGCCACTACCGCAGTCGGTCATCGATACCCTGCCCGAGATAGTGCCACGTAACAACCCGATGGACCTCACCGCCACTATCTTTGCCTGGGCTGACCAGTATCCCAAGGTGATTGACAGTTTTATTGTTGCCGAAGAGTTCGATGCGGTTGTGCTGATGATGGGCGCCTGGGAAGGTTTTGAACGCTGGTTTGCGCCAGTCACCGCCTGGGCTTACAAAATCGGCAAACCGGTGTTGCTCGGGGGTAACGAGGTCTTCTGCCTTGGCGACAGTTTGCGCACCCAGTTCAACAGTGACCCGACGCCCGTGGTACATGGAACCGCTCGTATCGCCCGCGCGCTCTCCGGTATGCAGCAGTATCATCGCCAGACATGCCGAATTTCCGAAGAATGGTTCACTACCCCCTGTAAATCCTGGAGCGGCCCCGATACGGCAACCTTTCCCGACATGGCGCGGGCCTTGAATGATGCTGATATCAGCACGGTCGACTGGTGGAACCTCAGCAGCGGTGAAAAACCGACCGCTAACAAGCTGGCGGTAAAACTGGAGAGTCCTTCCCTGCTGCACAAAAGTGACCAACAGGCTGTGCTGCTCGGCGAGAGTGCTGATGACGCCAACTCCAGCAGGGCCCGTCTGGAGGGTATTGCCAAAGAACTGAGCCTTGACCACTATCAGATCATCGCCCAGCAAATGGTCGATGACAGCAAACTGGAACTTCTGGTCGGAGCACTGGTCGATGAAACGGTCGGGCCGGTACTGACGGTTGGTCTCGGTGGCATTACCGCAGAATTACAAAAGCAGGTGGTCCACGCCCTCTGCCCGTTCAACCTGGATATTGCCAAACAGCTGATTGATCAGCTGAAAATTGGCCCTCTGTTTGAAGGCTATCGGGGACAACCCGCGCTGGATGACTCATTATTTCAACTACTGGTTAACGTCTCGCGGTGGGTCTACGATCACCGCGACCGACTGAAGGAACTCGATTTAAATCCGGTTTTTGTCCGCGAGAGCGGCAAGCCGGCACTTGTTGGAGATGCGCTTGCAATATTTGAATAAGGTCATTGCGGCCACCCTCACCGCATTACTCAGTACCTCGGTAATTGCGGAGACCCGCTATGTGTCTGATCAGCTGCGGATAACCGTGCGCAGTGGTAAAAGCACCGGTCATGCGGTGCTCACCACTGCCGACAGTGGTGACGCACTGCAAGTATTACGTGATGACAGCGAGAGCGGATACTCCGAAGTACGCCTGCCCAACGGCAAACAGGGCTGGGCCTTGACCCGGTTTCTGGTCAGCGAACCCATCGCCCGGGATCAACTGGCGGCTACCCGGCAGCAATTGGCAGGAAACCAGCAGCGACTGGCTGAACTTGAGCCGGAAAATCAACGGCTGGCAGCTGAATTAAAGCAGGCGATTACCGAGCGTGATCAGCTACAACAATCATTAAGCCAGCTTGAGCAGGCTACGGAAGATACCGTAGGGATCATTGAACGCAATAAAACCCTACAGCATGAACTAACCGGTTTAAAGGAGACCAACCGCTTGCTCTTAGACAAGGTCAACGCACTCAGCGATGACCAGCGGCTACGCTGGTTTATGTACGGCGGCGGCGTGCTCTCGCTGGGGATTCTGTTTGGCTTGATACTACCGAAGCT
>JBPEXY010000304.1:0-3235 GCA_052031065.1 Immundisolibacteraceae bacterium
TCAGCGCCACCATGTAACCGGTAGCGAAGACTTTCGGCATCAGCTGAAAATCTTCTGCTTCCGGGTAGATATTGGGCACCGTCTTGGTGTCGGGAATGGTGAATTTGAATTGGTGGGTCAGCCCCGCTTGCAGTGTCTCATTCATTAAAGTCAGTTCCCTGGTAGTTCTTAAGTCCGATTCAGCTTTTGAAACCGGTTCAACCTTTAAAACCGGTTCAACCTTTAAAACTGGCCAGTGCATCGACAATGGCAGTCGGGTTTCCCCTGGCCGGTACCAATACCGGATTGAGATCCAGCTCCTGTAACGAATCACGGTGCCGATAGGCGAAATCCGCGACTCCGACCAGCGTTGCCACCAGCGACTCCCGATCCAGTTCCGCCCGTCCCCGATAGCCATCGAGTATCTTTCGCACCCCGATTTCGTCAATCATCGCTTCCGCACGCGCTGGAGTAATCGGACACAGAGAGTGACTGTGTCTGTCCATCAGCTCGGCAAAAATACCGCCCGCGCCAAGGGTCAGCACCGGTCCGGCGACATGGTCATTGACGACACCAACCAACAGCTCCAGCGCATCACCAAGATCGACCATCTGCTGAGCGATCACCTGCCAGTTCTGTAGCCCTTCTTTGGCGGCCAACGCTGTCAGCTCTGCAACATGCTGCTTTAACGCCACCGCATCGGCAACACCTACCCGCACAGCCCCATGTTCAGTTTTGTGCGGCATTTCGGCAGATTCGAGCTTCACCACCACCGGGAATTTGCTCACCGCTTGCGGGCCGTTACCCGCTGAGTCGGCGAGCAGCGCAAATTCCACCGGTGCCAGGCCACACTGCTGGAGTACCGGTGCCATCTGTGGATAGGTGGCAACCGCGTCACCGCTCCAGTCGCTGGTTTCATCGCTGCACCACCCTTCTGGCAGATAACCGGGTTTATCAAAGTAATCGCGCATGGCTGCCATACCCCGGGCCATAGGTATGGCGCCGTTAACCATCGGCATCGGATCATGTTTGACCAGTTCCCGATAGCTCTCCTTAATCGCAGTCTGCTCTATTGAGGAGGCGAACACCGGTTTCTTGACCCGGCCGGCCCAGCCTGTGATCGGAGCGTAAAAGCGCTCGCCGCCATCCCAGTTGCCAAACATGACCGTCACCGCGTCATATTCATCGCTGTTGATCATCTCGTTGACGATATCGAAATAGGACTCCGCCCAGCCGTATATCTGCGCGGTGATATCAAAAGGGTTATTAAAAGTGACGTTCTCAACCCAATCCGGAAGCTTGCTGGTCACATTCTCCGGTAGTGGCGGCATCTCGATACCTTCGTCAGAGAGCACGTCCGCACTCAGTGCCGACCAGCCGCCGGAGATACTGACCACAGCAGCAGTGCGTACCGGTCGCCAGGAGCGTGGATGGATCGCTGCGAACAGTGAGGCACGGTCCAGCGCTTCGTCGATGGTCGGTGCATAGATCGCCCCCGCCGCCTCTACCGCAGCCTGGCTGACCGCGCCAGTGGTGGTGATGGCACCGGTGTGACCCAGGGCCGCCTTGCGGGCACTGTCACTGCGACCAACCGGTACCACGATCACCGGCCGGTTATTGGCGCGACACTTCTGCACCGCCTCAACAAAATGGGGATAGTCACCGAACTGCTCAACATAGGTCACAACCACCCGCGTATCGGCATTGGTGGCGAGGTAGTTCAGGGCATCAGTCAGTGCAAAATTGACCTGATTACCTGTGGATATCTGAAAGCTGATACCCATGCCACGATCCCACACCGAAGCACACATGGCACCCATGACGCCACTACTCTGACCGAGCAGGGCAACATTACCCCGTTGATAGGGGCGGTTGATCGGGCCGGTCCAGAGGTGAAGCCCGGCACCAGCATTGATAAAGCCGTTACAGTTGGGACCAATCACAATGATTCCCAGCTCATCCACCACTTTACGCAGCTCCGCCAGAGACTCGGGGTCTTCAAAACCCGAAGCCAGGACATAGGCAGCCTTACAACCCAGCTCACTGACCTCTTTCAATACCCTCGGCACATGTTTCGCACCCAGCAGTACCGCAGCGACATCAGGCTTTTCCGGCAGATCAGCGACGCTAGGAAAGGACTGAAAGCCAAGCACCGAGCTGCGCGACGGGTTAACCACATAAGTGCTGCCCTGAAAACCTTTGGTGAACAGCCCCTCAAGGATCTGGCGTGACCAGAGGGTGTCAGGTGAAGCACCAACAACAGCGACCACTTTGGGGTTAAAAAATCGTTCGAGGGTCTCCTGGTCGTAACGACCGGCTTTGGTAGTCAAAATTCTCTTCCTTTCAATACGTATCGTAATCAGTGACATTAAATTTTTCCGGGTGCCGCGCGTGAATCACTGACCCGGTGGTCTACTCAAGCAACGAAGGGTTTCTATTGCAGTGCCAGAATCTGTTCCACCAACGGGGTTAAAGTGGCGCTGTCAAACTGTGGGTGGGTCACCATCGGTACCGGCCCCCAAACTCCGCCGCCGCCATTGATGATCTTACCGACCAGTTCCGGCACTACCTCCTGCTGGCCGCGATAACGCTCGGCAATTTGCAGATAGCTTGGCCCCACCCGCTTGGCATCGACCGCATGACAGGCGAAACAGCCCATCCCCTGGAGGGTTTTTTCCAGAGCTGCAACATCGACGGTTGCAGAGATCGCGGTATCGACGACGTCAACCACGGCATTTTCAGCTGATTCAGCGGGTTGGGAAACCGCTGCGTCAACGCTGTCGACATTATTATCAGCTGAGGCGCCTGAATCGGGCGCCTCACCGCACCCGGCAATCAGCAGGGTCGACAGGATTAACAACAGAGTTGGCATTTTCAATGAACTGCTCCAGTTTCAGACCTAAAAGACAGCAACAGGCATTTGGGGTCTCCCCAAATGCCTGCGCTTAGAGAATCGAAATTTATTGAATAACCGGATTGTCACCCGGATCAATCATCACAAAACTGCTTGGGCCACTACCAGCCGGCATATGCGAATAGGCGGTCCAGAGGTTACCGGTGTTACGGTCAAAGGTGATCATCCGCAGATAAGCGTGGGTACTCGGCAAGGGGATGTGGCCGATATCGCCACTTTCCACATCGTACCGGTAAATCACATCATTGTTACTGTTGCCAATCCAGACCACATTACGCCAACGATCCCAAAGCGCCGAATAGGGAGCGGCATTGGGATCAGGCAGATCAACAGTTTTGATCA
>JBPEXY010000305.1:0-20369 GCA_052031065.1 Immundisolibacteraceae bacterium
GGCGTAACGCCCGGAACCATCCGGCGGTTAGCGTCCGAACTGGCAGAAGCCGCCTTTGAACAGGAGGTGGTACTCGACATTCCCTGGACCGACTGGGCCGGTCGCGAACAGCAGCAGATGATAGGCCGGCCGGTTTCGTTTCACGCCATGCGTGGCATTTCCGCCCACTCCAACGGCTTTCACACCTGCCGCGCGCTACATCTGCTACAGATGCTGCTGGGAACCATCGACGTTCCCGGCGGATTTCGCTACAAGCCCCCTTTTCCAACAGCGATCCCCCCGCACCAGCTGCCTGCGGGTAAGCCCGCACAGGTGCAACCCAATTCAACCCTGGGTGGCCCACCACTGGGTTTCCCTACTGGCCCGGAAGAGCTGTTGCTGGACGATAACGGCGAGCCGATGCGCATCGACAAGGCCTACTCCTGGGAGGCACCACTGTCTGCCCACGGGCTGATGCATATGGTGATCACTAACGCCTGGAAAGGCGATCCCTACCCGATCGACACCCTGTTTATGTTCATGGCCAACATGAGCTGGAATTCCTCGATGAACAGCGCCGGGGTCATGGAGATGCTCACCGACCGCGACAGTGACGGCGAGTACAAGATCCCGTTCATTATCTATTCTGACGCCTTCTTTTCGGAAATGGTCCCCTATGCTGACCTGATCCTGCCCGACACCACCTACCTGGAACGCTGGGATGCGATCTCATTGCTGGATCGGCCGATCAGCAGTCCAGAAGGACCAACTGACGCCATTCGCCAGCCGATCATCCAACCCGACCGGGATGTGCGTCCGTTTCAGGATGTACTGCTCGATCTGGGCGCCAGGTTAAAATTGCCCGGCATGAGCAATGACGACGGCTCAGCAACCTATCCCGGTGGCTATTCAGAGTACATCGTTAACCATCAGCGCAAGCCCGGCATCGGTACTCTGGCCGGTTGGCGCGGAGCCGCCGGTGACCAACCGGGTAACGGCGACGTCAACCCCAATCAGCTACAGGCCTACATCGATAATGACTGCTTCTGGCACGAAGAGATGCCGGAAAAGATGCACTATTTCAAACATTCCAACCGCGACTACCTGCAGTACGCCGCCGAGCGTGGTTTTATTGGTAGCGCCAATCCTGTAGTGATGCAGATCTACAGCGAACCATTGCAGAAATTTCGCCTCGCCGCGAGAGGCCACGGCGAAGTGGTTCCGCCTCAACAGCACCGGGAAAGAGTGGAAACCTATTTCGATCCGCTGCCGATCTGGTATCCGCCATTCGAGGAATCCGCCGTTGATGTGGCAGATTTCCCGCTTCACGCCCTCACCCAGCGACCGATGATCATGTACCACGCCTGGGACTCACAAAACGCCTGGCAACGACAGATCCTCGGCAGCAACAAGCTCTATATCAACCGGCAGACAGCCACGGAGCTTGGTATTGCCGACGGCGACTGGATCTGGGTCGAGAGCTACCACGGCAAGATCAAGGGTCAGGCCAAACTCCAGAGCGGCGTCAATGTCGATACCATCTGGACCTGGAACGCCATCGGCAAACGCTCTGGCGCCTGGAATCTGGATGCCGATGCCGCCGAGTCAAAAAAGGGGTTCCTGCTCAACCATCTGATTTCAGAACTGCTCCCCGCCAATGAATCCGGCTACCGCTACAGTAACTCGGACCCGGTAACCGGCCAGGCTGCCTGGTATGACCTGCGGGTGCGAATTCGCAAAGCCGATGCTCACGAAGCGGCTGAGAGTCAGCCCCAGTTTGACACCCTCAAACCACCTGGACAGATGCCGGATCGACCGAAAATTCTCCGTTATGGTGAGAAATTCAGAACCCTGCGACAGGGACTGAAAAGCAACAGGGAAGTGGACTGATGACCTCGTTACCAAAACCTACAACCAACCAGAAGAAACTGGGTCTGGTCATTGATCTGGACACCTGCGTTGGCTGTCACGCCTGCGCAGTAAACTGCAAGGAGTGGAACAGCGGTGGTCACGCAGCGCCATTGACCGACCAGAACCCCTATGGCAAAGAACCAGACGGCGTCTGGTTCAACCGTATCCACAGCTACGAAGTGAGCCAGCCGGAAAAAGGCCCCACCGCCGGCCAGACCGTCCACTTTCCGCGTTCCTGTCTGCACTGTGAAACACCGGAGTGCGTTACCGTCTGCCCGACCGGAGCCTCTTTCAAACGCGGTGAAGACGGCATCGTGCTGGTGGATGAAGAAAAATGTATCGGCTGTAAACTCTGCTCCTGGGCCTGCCCCTATGGCGCCAGAGAATACGACCAGGATGCCGGAGTGATGAAAAAGTGCACCCTCTGCATCGACCGCATCTACAACGAGAATATTCCAGAGGCGCAGCGCCAGCCTGCCTGTGTCACCACCTGCCCGGCAAATGCCCGCCATTTTGGCGACCTCGGTGATCCTGACTCGGAAGTCTCCCAGCTGGTGGCAGAACGCGAAGGGTTTGACCTGATGGCGGAGCTGGGCTACCAGCCAACCAATAAATACCTGCCGCCACGGCCCAAGACAACCTCGGAAGAGAGTTATCGACCCCTGCCCATTGACGGCAGTCAGACCAATGACAGCCGGTTTTTAAACTGGGTCGATAAGCTTTTTTCCCGCTGATTGTTCAACCATTAACTACCAGGTCCGGACCGGAAAACCATGCATCCCGCCCTCTCCGTTATTCTGTTTACTACTGCCTCGGGTACCGGCTACGGCCTGCTGGTACTGCTGATTCTGCTCAACCTGAATGGTCTGTTACCAGCCGGCAAAGGTTTTGGCATCGCCGGTTTTCTGATTGGCCTGACGCTGGTTACCGCCGGGCTGCTCGCCTCCACCTTTCACCTGGGCCATCCGGAACGGGCCTGGCGCGCTTTGTCGCAATGGCGCAGTTCCTGGCTCTCCCGCGAGGGGGTGGCAGCAGTGGCCACCTACCCTTTTGTGCTGCTGTTCGCTACCGGCTGGGTTTTTTACGGCAATACCGGTAGCGGCTGGAGTCTCGCCGGCTCCATCGCTGCGCTCCTGGCTGGATTGACGGTGGTCTGTACCGGCATGATCTACGCCAGCCTGAAAACCATACCCCAGTGGCACCATCCACTAACACTGATCAACTATCTGGTTCTCGGCATCGCCGGCGGCGCCGTCTGGCTGGCGCTACTCTGCGAGCTCTTCGGCGTCGGTGGGAACTTACCAGCGCTACTGGCGGCGATGATGTTGCCGATGGCCTGGGCGCTTAAATACAGCTACTGGACGGTGATTGACAAGGTGCCCACACCTCACAATCTGGGCAGTGCCACTGGTCTGGGAGCACTCGGCGATGTCACGCCTCTCGACCCACCGCATACCGAGCGTAACTACGTACAGAAGGAAATGGGTTTCGAAATTGCCCGTAAACATGCGGAGAAGCTGCGCCGTACCAGCGTCGTCTTCGCTTTCCTGTTGCCAATAGCCCTGCTCGCTGGCGTCGTGCTCACTGGTGGCTGGTTTGCTACCCTGCTGGCACTGCTGGCGACCGCGTCGGTCAGTGCCGGACTGTTGACCGAGCGTTGGCTCTTTTTTGCTGAAGCGACCCACGTATCCATGCTCTATTACCGGGGCGATCAGCCGGTTTAAGCCATCAAAGACTGGTTTGGCAACCGGGCATCGACGCGAACGGTTTGTTGGCCACTCAGGACCGCAGGCATTACCGTCAACAGCCAGCAGAGCCTCCGGTTTAACTACAATCCTGAGCTTGCGCATGGGAAATCGCCGCGCGGTTGGTTAGTATTGCCGGCGACTTTAATTCTGTGTTGCGGGAGAACTTGATGAATTACGACTTCATTGTCATCGGCGGCGGATCAGCCGGCTGCGTGCTGGCTAACCGTTTGACCGAGAGCGGTAAACATTCAGTACTGCTGCTCGAAGCCGGAAGGGATGACAACAGTTTTATTGTCAAAATGCCCAAAGGGTTCGGCAAACTGCTGTTTGATAAACACCATGTGCGCCGCTTCAACACCGAACCGGAGCCAGGCAACGGCAACAAGGGTGAATCATGGCCTCGTGGCCGCATGATGGGCGGCTCCAGCACCGTAAACGGAATGTTTTATACCCGCGGCCAGGCACAGGACTTCGACGACTGGGAGGCTCTGGGCAACTCTGGCTGGGGCTGGAAGGATATCGCTCCCTGCTTCAAGGCGATGGAAGATCATGAACTAGGCGCAGATGAAGTACGCGGTGCCGGCGGACCATTGCGGATCAGCAACCACCCCAACCCCCATCCGGTCTGTGATGCCGCCATTGAGGCCGGCAGCCGACTCGGCCTGGAGGTTCGGGACGATCTGAATCGTCCCGAACAGGAAGGTATCGGCTATGTGCAGTTCACCATCCGCGACGGCCGCCGGGAAGACGCTGCCAGCGCCTTCGTGCGTCCAATTATGCAGCGCCCCAACCTGACTGTGGTTACCGGTTTTCTGGCTGAAAAAGTGATCATTGAAGACGGCCGCGCAGTAGGCGTGACAGGCAACCGGGGTGGAGAGTCAGTAACCTACCGTTCCAATAAGGAAGTGATACTGGCTGCCGGTACGATTCAATCACCGCAACTACTGCAACTTTCAGGCATCGGTGATACCGAACATTTGACCGGCCTTGGCATCGAGGTGGTCAAGGAGCTTCCCGGTGTTGGCCAGAACCTGCGCGAGCATCGCATGGCGATGGTGCAGTTTCGTATCAACAAACCGATCAGTCTCAACCGCGAGTTTGGCGGGCTCGGACTGGTCAAGAACATTCTTCAGTACATGATTAGCCGCAAGGGATTGATGGCCACCGGTTCCCATGATGTGGTCGCCTTTGTGCGCAGCGAGCAGCATCTGACCCGTCCCGACATTGAGCTGGTGGTGGCGCCCTTCTCGCTCAAACAGACCGGCATGTCGATGGAACCACAGGAGGGCAACGTCGAGTTTGAGGAGCAGCACGGTATGCAGATCTTTGGCTATCAGCTGCGCCCTGAGAGCCAGGGTAGCGTGATGATCAGCTCCGCCGACCCAGCCGCCGACCCGGTGATCAAATCCGGCTATTTCAGCCATGAGACCGATCGCAAAATGAGTTTTCAGGTGCTGAAGAAGATTCGCGAACTTGCAGCCCAACCGCCGCTCGTCGACCTGATTATCGAGGAGACCAGCCCCGGGCACGAAGTCAGTTCAGCGGACGCAATTCTGAAATTTCACAGCGAGTCGGGTGGCCCTGTCGCCCACCCCGCTGGCACCTGCAAAATGGGTAACGACGAGATGGCTGTAGTCGATAACCGGCTCAAGGTTCACGGTGTTGACGGCCTGCGGGTCATCGACTGTTCGATTATGCCGACGCTGGTTTCCGCCCATACTAATGCAGCCACCATGGCGCTGGCGTGGCGCGGAGCGCAATTGATCGAAGAGGATTGGCGCGGGGCGTGATTACGGATCGGCGATAAGTGTGATGTCATTGCCACTGTTTAACCTCGGTTTCAGACCCTTTTTCCTCGTCGCCGCGCTCTTCAGCGCACTGGTAATGGCGCTGTGGGTGCCAGTCTACTCTGGCCACACGACCTTGCCACTGGAGCTGCCAGTCATGTTCTGGCATGGTCATGAAATGGTTTTTGGCTATGCCCCTGCTGTGCTTGCCGGTTTCCTGCTCACGGCGGTACGCAACTGGACCGGTCGGCAGACCCTGTCCGGCCTGCCCCTGGCACTACTCGCTGGCTGTTGGCTAATCGCAAGATGCGCGTTTTCCACTGGCCAGCTGCTGCTAGCGATGGCAGCAGATATGCTTTTTGCCATGGTTCTGCTGGCCAGTATACTGCCGCAACTGATCTCTACCCGGCAACACCGGCAGTGGGGGCTGATGCTGCTCCTGTGCGCTCTGCTCGCTTCCAATTTGCTGTTTTACCTCGCTATCACACCTCAATTTTCTCTGTTGAATATTGGCTCTTTACGGCCAGCCCTGTTCACCGGGCTCTATCTGCTAACTGCAATCGTGATACTGATGATCGGCAGGTTACTACCCGCCTTCACCAGCATGGCCACCGACAAGCAGGTACAACTACCCACCGCGTCCCTACTCGACACACCGCGAATAATACTGATGCTGCTCTTTATCCTGTTGGCACCAGGGTGGGTTGCTGCTCCCCACGCCGCTAATGCCGCAGCGTTGGTGGCGCTGATACTGGCACTGCTTCACGGCCTCCGTCTCTGGCAGTGGCGTCACCGTGAAATTGCAGTCCGGCCCCTGCTCTGGGTGATCTATCTTGCCTATCTCTTCTTCACCGTTGGTTTTGCCGCCCATGCGCTGCAAGCCTTTGGCCTGGCCACAACAGTTGCCACCCACGCGTTTGCAGTCGGTGGTGTAGGTCTGGCCACTATTGGCCTGATGGCACGGGTCGCCCTTGGCCATACCGGCCGAGATGTCTACGATCCACCCAAATCGGTGTTGCTGATAATTTTGTTGCTGCTACTGAGCGCTGCGACCAGGCTCGCGGCACCACTGCTGCCCGCCAGTTTTTATCTATCTGCTGTGACAACGGCACAACTGGCGTGGATACTCTCTTTCGCTCTCTTCCTCGCGGTCTATACACCGATGCTGAGCACCCCCCGTCCAGACGGCAAACCGGGATAAACGAAAGCCGCTGCACTGTGTTACCGACGCCTAAAAAACCACGGCGAATTTCCCATGCAACAGGCGCCGCACGCTAAAATTACCGTTTCTGTGTCGCCACCCTTCTGACTCTGGAGCTTCCTTGAAAGACCGAATCGCCGAGCTGCTTGCCGATGCAACCGAAACTCTCTGCCAGCAGGGGAGTCTGCCTGAACCGGTCAGTGCTGATTCGATTGTCATTGAACGCAGCCGGAGCAGCGACCATGGTGATTTTGCTTCCAATCTGGCACTGGCGCTGGCGAAAAACGCCCGCTGCAAACCCAGAGAGCTTGCCGAGCAGATCACCGCACTGCTTGCCGAATCAGTGGCCAATGACGCTTCGATCACCAAAGTAGAAATCGCCGGCCCCGGATTTATCAATTTTTTTATTGATCCGGGCAGCATCAACCGCGTCATTTCCGAGATTATCACCGCAGGTGATGACTACGGCCACAGCACGGTAGGTAACCATAAGAGCGTTTTGCTGGAATATGTCTCGGCTAACCCCACTGGACCGCTGCACGTCGGTCACGGCCGGGGAGCCGCCTACGGATCAGCGCTGGCGGCGCTACTGAAATTCAGCGGCTACAAGGTTGAGCAGGAGTATTACGTCAACGATGCTGGCCGACAGATGGATATCCTCGCCACCAGCATCTGGATTCGTTATCTGCAGGCTGAAACTCCGGAGCTGCCGTTCCCCAACGCGGGTTACCAGGGCACCTATATTGGTGAACTTGCCGATCAGCTGCGTGCCAGGCATGGCCACCTTTTTCAACACGGTGTCGATGCCGTTACCGCTGACCTGCCGGCGGACAGCCCCGACAGCGATCCGGGAGACAACGCCCGTGAAGCCCATATCAACGGGCTGATTGGACGAGCCAAAACCCTGCTGCAGGAGAACTACGCCACCGTTCATCGGCTCGGTAACGATGCCATCGTTGCAGACATCCGCGACGATCTGCGCGAATTTGGTGTGGTTTACGACCACTGGTTTGAGGAGAGCAGTCTGGTTGACAGCGGCGCGGTAGAAAGTGCCGTGGATCGGCTCAGGGAAGCAGGTCATCTCTATCAGCGCGACGGTGCCTGGTGGTTCCGTTCCACCGAATTTGGTGACCAGAAAGACCGCGTGGTTATCCGAGACAATGGTGAACCGACCTATTTCGCCACCGACATCGCCTACCACCTGCAAAAGCTTGAGCGGGGATTTGATCAGCTCACCGACATCTGGGGTGCAGACCACCACGGCTATGTACCGCGGGTCAGGGCTTCTATCAGTGCGCTTGGTGGTGACCCCAACCGGCTGGAGGTGCTGTTGGTTCAGTTTGCGGTGCTCTATCGGGGCAGCGAGAAACTGGCAATGTCGACTCGCAGCGGGCAGTTTGTCACCCTGCGGGAACTACGCGAAGAGGTGGGTAACGACGCCACGCGGTTTTTTTACCTGATGCACAAACCGGATCAGCACATGGACTTTGATCTGGAACTGGCGAAATCAAGCAGCAACGAAAACCCGGTCTATTACGTCCAATACGCTCATGCAAGGATCTGCAGTGTATTTCGACAGTTACAGGAATCGGGCCGCCAACTAAGTGATGAATCAGCTGATTTTTCGCTGCTGAGCGAACCGCAGGAACAGGCGATAATCGCAGTATTAAACCGGTTCTCCGAAACCATTGAAGCAGCCGCGCTAAAGCACGAACCACATGCCATTACTTATTATCTGCGCGAACTGGCAACCGCACTGCACAGTTACTACAACGCCCACCCGTTTCTGGTCGATGATGGTCAACTTTGCAACAGCCGCTTACAGCTTATTCAGGCGGTGAAAATCGTATTGGCCAACGGCCTCAGGCTCCTGGGTGTCAGCGCACCAGAAAGAATGTAACCCTGCTCGGGAACCTGGCAGACCATCTTCGTGAAAGACTATAAACAGAAACCGGCGGATCGCAACCGGTCGAAAAACCGTAAAACGAAGGCAAACAGTGAGCGTCGCGGTGGGCGCATTTATCTCGCCGGTGTAATCACTGGCGTTGCATTGACGTTGCTGTTCAACCACCGGGATGATTTGCTCATCCAGATCCAGGGACAGGACGAATCGGAAATAGCACACCAAGGCACAGAAAAGAGGGGTGAGGATGGCCACACTGATCCAACCGAAGAGGAATTAAAATTCGAGTTCTATACTCGATTGCCAGCGATGGAAGTTCCGGTAGACTCCGGCCAGGAAGAACAACGAGACGTTGCAGACCACCCAGACCACCTCTACGTGCTGCAGGTCGGTTCATTCAACCAGCGCAGCGATGCTGAGCGGCTCAAAGCAGAGCTGGCACTACTCGGCGAAGTGGCTCACATTGAGAACGTAACGGTCAATGAACGCTCCATGCACCGTGTTCGGCTCGGCCCCTACAGGAGCGCCAGGAAACTCAGTGCGGTTAAAAACCGCCTCTCCGCCCTTGATGTTCCAACCATGGCGCTGAAACTGCGTAAAGAAGAGTAATTTCCTTTTGCAGAACCGCGGACTGCCTATTCGTAGAGTGCTGAACTACAGAACTTCCGAAACTTTTTCCCGCCACACCATCAATTCCAACTCGTTTTGACGAGACAGGTTGCCTGCAATGCGCTACTTTAAATTGCAGTTCATCAACAGGGCAGCAAAATGGCATTTGGCCTGAAAAAAATACCCCGCGAACTGGTCGTTAAACGACACCTGATCCCGATTGCGTTCGGACTCACGCTGACCGCACTAATGAGTTGGGGCGGTATCTATCAACTCGACAATATTCCACTGCTCAGGGCTCTTGAATACCTCACCTATGATCTACGCCTGCGCAGTTCGCTCACTGGGGTGGCGGACGACCGGGTGGTCGTTATCGATATTGATGAAGCGAGCCTGGCAGCGGAAGGCAGATTCCCATGGCCTCGGGAGAAAATGGCGCAGCTGGTTGATAACCTGGGAGCACTGGGGACTTCAGTGATCGCCTTCGATATCGTCTTTGCCGAACCTGAAGAGCGTTCCGACCGCAGACTGCTGAGAGAATTTCTCGACGGCCCGCTCGGCAGTATTCCCCAATTTGCAACAACCGCGAAGAAAAAAATGACCGAGCTGAACGGCGACGCTCTGTTCGCCGAAGCCATCCAAAGACAATCAGTGGTCATGGGCTACTTCTTTGACACCGGAACCAGTGCGGAAAGTGTTGGCATGCTGCCTGGTAACGGCGCGGATGCATCTAGATACCTGCAATCAGGCGCCCGCTTCGGCCCACCAGCTGACTCCTATGGGGCTAACCTGGCACTCCTGCAGAATGCGGCGACTAGCGGTGGTTTTTTTAACACCCGGCTCGATCCAGATGGAGTGCTACGCAGGGTTCCTCTGTTCACCCAGTTGGGTAATGACATTTACCCGTTGCTGAGCCTCGAAGCGGTGAGGCTCTATCTCAATGAACCGGGCTGGCAACTGGCTACAGACATGATTGGTGGACGCGAAGCTATCGACTACATCAAGGTGGGTGATTACCGTATTAACACCGACAGTCAGGCACAGATGCTGATTCCCTATCGAGGCCGGGAACGCACTTTTACCTACATCTCCGCCACCGATGTCCTCAACATGCGGCTGCCCGTCGATAGCCTGGCCGGGAAAATTGCCTTTGTCGGCACCTCGGCGAAAGGACTTCTGGACCTGCGGCCAACACCACTAACAACGGTTTACCCCGGTGTTGAAGTCCATGCCACGGTTGCCGATGCCATTCTTAACGGCGACATGCGGGCCGAGTCCCTCGAAAAAGACGGTATCGACCTGGTCCTGCTGGCAGGCTTCGGTATTTTATTAAGCGTTCTGTTCAGCTTTCTGCCGCCACTCTGGTCCATCATCACTGCGGCGATCTCTGCGGCAATCATCATCAGTATTAATTTACTCGCCTGGTCAAATGGCCTGGTGCTCGCGTTGTCGACGCCGCTACTGACCATTGCACTCCTGCTATCGGCAAACCTGGCTTATGGCTTTCTTTTTGAATCCCGAGACCGGCGCCACCTGCAGTCCATGTTCGGCCAATATGTGCCACCAGAGCTGGTCGATGAGATGAGTCAGAACGCCAACGCTTTTAATCTGGACGGCGAAAGCCGGCTGATGACCGTGCTGTTTGCTGACATTCGCAGTTTCACCAGCATCAGTGAAACCATGAACCCCCGTCAGCTAAAAGATATGTTGAACCGCTATTTCACACCAATGACGGAGATTATTCATCTACAGCGGGGCACCATCGACAAGTATGTGGGCGACATGATTATGGCGTTCTGGGGTGCTCCACTGGATGATCCGGACCACGCCCGCCACGGTGTAATCGCAGCAATGGAGATGATCCGTAAAACCGACGAGATGAGCGCCGAATTCAAAACCCTGGGGTATCCGGACATCCGCATCGGGGTCGGTCTCAATACCGGGCCGATGAACGTCGGCAATATGGGGTCAGAATTTCGCATGGCCTACACCGTACTCGGAGACTCGGTGAACCTGGGCTCCCGCCTGGAAGGATTAACCAAGCAGTATGGTGCCAATATCCTCGTCAGCGAGGATACCCGCAGAAACATTGATGATGTGGTATTTCAGGAAGTAGACCGGGTTATCGTCAAGGGGCAGACACGCCCGATCAGCATCTTCGAACCAATCTGCATGGAGTCGGAACTAACCAAGGAGCTCCGCGACCACCTTGCACTGGCACAACGGGCAATGAAACTCTACCGCGCACGCGACTGGGACAACGCTGAATTGCAGTTTATTGGGCTTATGCAACGCTATCCAAAGCGCAAACTTTACGAACTTTACGTTAAAGAGCGGATTCCGTGGTTCAGGCAGAATCCACCACCGAAAGACTGGAGCGGAGAGTTTATCCACACCAGCAAATAATAGTCTTTACACTTACGGCCGACGACTACCAGGCGTTAAGCCAGCATTGAACTGAAACCGGATGGCACTTCGGCTCAGCAGGCTCAACATCGGAAAAGGCGTTGCGGGGTTATTAGTACCTATCCACCCGCACGCATGGCGCGCGCAGCCTTAATCACCGCACTGGAAAACTCTTTACCAGTCTGAAACCGGTCTTCAGGCTTTTTCTGCAAACCGTGGTTAATGATTTCAACAACCTCTGTCGGCATATCGGGCTTCACTTCCTGAATACTGCGGTGCTCTCCCTGGGAAATATTAAACATCAGGGTCGCCATGGAATCTCCGGTAAAAGGACGCACTCCAGTCAACATCTCATACATCATCACCGCGAGAGAAAAGAGGTCCGAACGGCCATCGACGTGCTGCCCAGCCAGCTGTTCCGGTGACATGTAGGAGGGCGTTCCCATAACCACGCCGGTTTTGGTTTTACTCGATTCGGTAATTCTGGCAATACCAAAATCCATCACCTTGACGGTATTGTCCGACAATAACATCACGTTGGCAGGCTTGATATCACGATGAACAATGCCGTTAGCATGTGCATAATCAAGCGCTTCGGCCACTTTTGAAATCACCACCATGACCGAGTAAGCGGGCATCAGCGAATCTTTTTTAGTGTAATCACTCAGATCGCTACCCTTCATGAATTCCATCGCGATGTAGGCCAGTTCCTGATCCTCACCTGCATCATAGATGGTGACAATATTGGGATGATTGAGCCGACCGGCGGTTTCTGCTTCGCGGAAAAACCGCTCCTTCGCCTCATCCAGTTCCGGACCCTCAAATTCCTGCGCCAGCGCCATGGTTTTAATCGCCACCACGCGGTTAATTTTTGGGTCATGCCCTTCATAGACGATCCCCATGGCGCCTTTACCCAATTCGCGGTCAATCTGGTAACGACCGAGGGTCGGCATGTTGTTGGGATCCATAATCAGCGTACCGCCAGCCGCCGCTCCACCACCGCCCATGACCAGCGTACTTTCCAGATTACCGGCGCGCTCTTTACGGTCTTTAACATCTTTAAATTTCTTGTCGTAGGCCAGCAACATGTCATAGATCGATCCGGCCTTGCCAAACTGTCGCTTGCGCTCAAAGTCGAGCGCGAGGTTATAGAGAAGGTCTGCCACCGACTGGTCGATGGGCAGTTTGCGGAATTTGTCGAGAGCCATGTCAAGCTGGCCCTGCGCCTGGAACGAGAGGCCAAGCATCTTGTTATCTTCAACCGCGGCACTTTCAACCTTTTCTTTACCCTTCTCGGTGACCAGGAACTTCTTCGTCGTCAACAGTAGATGACCCACCAGAAGCAAACTGGCCGCAGTTGCCGTCTGTAACCAGATCGACTGACCACTGAGCATGATGTAGCTGGTGGCCAGCAGCGCAACCAGTAGCAGTAGCGAGGTGGCCGCTGCAAAGCCAGCAGGCAACCGCGGCATCAGTAACATCAGGTAGAGGGTGATTACCGCCAGCAAGCCCCACTCTGCACTCCCCACCCATGCTGGGCGAACATAGAAATCCTCATTAAGGATGCTGGTAATAAAGTGCGCCATCAAATTGACCGGATACTCACCACTGGAGATCGGCGTCACTGTAGTGGTACCGAGTCCTGCTGCCGTCGGGCCAATGAGCACAATCTTGTTGTTGAACAGCTCGATCGGTACCGAGCCGTCATAAACGTCAGCAAATGAGTAGGTTTTAAAAGCTGATGTCGCCAGTCCGCTGGAACGGTCCAGATAAAACCCGGAGCGCATGCTGAGGTCAGCATCGGTAAGAATGGTCAGCCGACCCAGGGAGACACTCTCGCCCAGTGCAATTTGCACATCGTCCATGCTCAGGTTGAGACTGCGGGCTGCAATCATCAATGATAATGACGGGAAATAACTATCGTAGTAGTTCACCGCGAGCAGGTCCCGACGCACACCACCATCAATATCCTGGTCCAGGGACAGATGACCAAGACCAACTGCTGACGCAGCATAGTAGTCAAGCGGCCATAGCACCATATCTGCGAGCCTGCCGGGACCCGCTTCTGCAGAAGACTGGACTGCGGTGATCAGCGACGGCAAAGCGAAATCGGGTAACTCGCCTTCCGGCCTGCCAATTGGCGGAGTTTCCGGCAATCGAAACAGCATGGGTAAAACCACATTCTCGGCATTGGCTATCACGTCAACCAGCGCTGCATCGGCGTCCAGCTCCTGATACGCCATGGCCAGGGTCTCTTCAAAGAGGGCGGAAAACTCATCCTCACGAAGATCGAGCTTTGCGTTTCGATAGAGGTCTTCCAGCCGCTCGACATACTTGAGACCTGGGTCGAGTTGCGGCTCGCTGTAAAAAACAGGCAGTCCGATCACTTTCGCCCCTTCCAGGCGAGCGACCAGATCAGCGATCACCGTGCGCGACCAGGGCCAGCGGCCCAGACGTTCGATACTTGGATCATCAATAGCAATAATCGCCAGGTCACGCGTGGTCTGCAGGTCACGCTCGGTCCCCCTTACCCCACGGTCATAGAAATCCCGCTCAAGTGCATCAGTGGGGCCAAACTGGGCCACTTTGAACAACATGAACAACAGTCCGATTAACAGCCCGAACAACCAGTCACTCTTCCAGATCGGTGTCGAATTACTCAACTCAATTCCCTATTATGTAAACGCGGCTTTTGACATGCCCCTGGCAGCAGAACACCAGCCTCAGTATTGACAAAGCAGAGTATAGAATAACAATTTATAGACAGACACCAACCATCTCAATCATGCCGTTGCAGCTGCTCTCGACCGGCTTTAAGAGCTCCTGTTGCAGCAGCTCAGCGGGGATTTAGCGCCTAGCAGGTGACGTCGAGGCCAGTTCCGCTTTTGCAGTACTGAATAATGATTCCATTTCACGCTTGTTGCTCATTACTCAGGTTACCAGTTCTGCTGGCAACTCTGCTTGCGGTATTAGCCGTACCAGTAGCTGCTCAGCCGGCTTTTGTTATTGATTCATTGTGGGTAGGCGTCTATTCGGAAAAGTCGACCGACAGCGAATTGAAACAGATAATTCAGACCGGAGAGCAGGTGGAGGTTCTTGCTACGGAGCAGGGATGGGCAAGGATTGCTTTGCGATCGGCAGGAGATGGCTGGGTTGACCAGAGCTATCTCGGCACCACACCACCAATTAGCACCCGTATTTCACTACTGGAACAGGAGATCTCCGGGAGTCTTGAAAAAATGGAGCGCATCTCCAGGCAACTAAAGGATTTCGAGCAGATGATCTCTGCCGATACGAACGGTGGCACCTATAAGAAGTACGATTTCGCCTATCTGCTGGTCGCAGTTTTGCTGCTCATCACCGCTTTTTTGAGTGGGGTAGCATGGAGAAATAGCCGGCTAAGAAGAAAATTTGGTGGCCTGCTACCATAACGCCGGTAAGTCTGTGTTGATCAACAAGGCACTTGGGCAATGATAACGCCCGTCACGTGTTCCAGGAGTTTAAGTATGGAGAAGACCTTCAAGATAATACTTGTCTATCTCTGTTTCGCCGTCCAGGACCTGGCAGCGCAGACCCTCTACCGCTGGGTCGATGAACAGGGAAACGTCAGCTTTCAGGATGTCCCGCCACGCGACCATGTATTCAGCGAGCAGACCATCAGGACGAGTTCGGCGACCCCAGCCCAGGATAACCGGCCAGCTGTTGAGATTACCTTCTATGCAATAGCGGATTGCGAACCCTGTACTCTGGCGCGTAACTCGTTACTGGAATCGGGCCTGGCGTTCACCGAGATCAACCCGGAAACTGACCAGGAGGCCGCGAAACGGCTGGTTGAACAATTTGGTAAAGTTGAGGTGCCTTTGACAATGGTCGGAAATACTCCAATTAAGGGGTTTAATCCGCAGTGGCTGGAGGCCGAACTGGCAAAAGCAGGAGTAAAAACCGAAAAACCGGACACTGGTCCGACCATTCAAGAATAACCAAAGGAGTGACCCTGCTAAGACTCATCCATGCTTAGATCACGAATTTTTCGTGTGATGGTATTACGCCCCCAACCCAACAGAACAGCCGCATCCTGACGTCGACCACCGGTTTTCTCCAGCGCAACTTCAATCATCACCCGCTCAAACTCCGGTAACGCTTCGTCCATCAATGCGGCTGCACCGAGTGCCAGCCGTTGCCCTGCCCAGCGACGTAACGCTACCTTCCAGTCAATTTCGATCTCCCGGTCAGGCTGTTGACGAACTTCCGGCGGCAAATCCTCCACCTCTACCCGCTGGGTAGGCGTCATCACAGTAAGCCACCGGGCCAGATTTTCCAGCTGGCGGACGTTCCCGGGCCAGGAATAGGTCTGCAGTACCTGCAACGCATCTGCACTGACCGACTTACGGTCGACGACAAGTTCTTCCGCTGCCAGGCCAAGAAAATGGTCCAGTAGCGCTGGAATATCGCTACCACGTTCGTTCAACGACGGCACGCGGATACGCACAACATTCAGACGATGAAACAGGTCTTCACGGAAATTTCCTTTTGCTACCTCAGATTCCAGGTCCTGATGAGTGGCGGCTATCACTCTGACATCGACCTGAATGGGAGAATGCCCGCCGACACGATAGAACTCTCCACCAGCCAGAACCCGCAGCAAACGGGTTTGCAGGTCCGGCGGCATATCACCAATTTCGTCGAGAAACAACGTCCCCTGATTGGCCTGTTCGAAACGCCCCTCGCGTGCACTTTGGGCACCGGTAAACGCCCCTTTCTCATGACCAAACAGTTCTGATTCCAGCAAGTCACGGGTAATTGCCGCCATATTCAGGGCAATAAAGGGGCCACCTGCTCGCGGGCTGTGACGGTGAAGCGCACTGGCGATAAGCTCTTTTCCAGTACCCGAGGCACCGGTAATCAGAACATTAATACTCGATTTGGATAATCGCCCGATGGCTCGAAACACCTCCTGCATCGCCGCACTTGAGCCAATGATATCCGACTCTGGAGAAGCAGCCATCACAACTTCAGTTCCTGTGGCCTGACTATGGCTAAGCGCCCGCTCAACCAGTTCGATAGCGTCGTCTACATCAAAGGGTTTGGGCAGATATTCAAAGGCACCGCTTTGAAACGCGGAGACCGCACTGTCAAGGTCTGCATGAGCGGTAGTAATAATCACCGGCACGTTGGGCGCCGCCTCATTGAGATGACTTAGCAGTTCGAAGCCGTCCATACCAGGCATACGGATATCGGTAATAATGGCGCGAGGTGTGCTGCAGTTAATTGCCGCTATCACCTCAGCCCCGGATTCATACTCAACGGAATCGATTCCTGCGCCCTTTAAGGCCTTGGCTAACACCCAACGTATCGATCTGTCATCGTCAACAATCCAGACCTGATTGACTGCAGTCATTATGTTTCGCCTTCGAGGGTTAAGAATATGGAGAACACGGTATGACCAGGACTGCTGGTGAAATTAATCACTCCTCCCTGTTGATTGATCAACGACTGCGCTATCGGCAGCCCGAGTCCAGACCCCTCAGCCCTGCCAGTAATCAACGGATAGAAGATCTGTTCCCGCAGCTGTTCAGGGACACCGGGGCCATCATCAACAACATCCAGCTGCGCAACCAGACGATGTCGTTGATGACCAATGGTCATATTTCGCCGTACCCGTGTACGCAATACAATCTGCCCATAACCGCCGGCCTCAACCAGCGCTTGCTGGGCATTACGAACAACATTGAGGACCCCCTGAATCAATAATTCCGGGTCCCCCATTATGTTGGGAATACTCGGGTCGTAATCGGTCGTCAACGCCACTCTGTCTGGAAGCTCAACCGAGACCAGAGCATAGATTCTGTCGAGAATCTGATGAATATTTACGGCGGTCATTTCCGGTTCGGCGTTGGGAGTCAACATCCGGTTCACCAGATTGCCCAGCCGATCAGCCTCAGCAATGATGACGTTGGTGTACTCTTTCAATTCATCATTGGGTAGCTCCCGCGCGAGCAACTGCGCCGCACCGCGAAGTCCTCCAAGCGGGTTCTTTACCTCATGGGCGAACCCACGCAGCATGCCATCACTGATCTGCTGGAGCGCCCGCAACTCAGAATCACGGACTACTGACGAGGGCGCTTCCTGGTGGTCAAACTCCAGCAGAATTTCGGTGCCCGTTTGCTGCTCAACGGGTGTTGCCGAAATTCCACAATGACGCTTGACCCCGCCAGCAAGATCGACAACTACATCGTGCTGGCTCATCGGCTGTAGTTGTGTGGCTACATTCAGAAAAATCTGCTGATAATCCTCAATATTGAGCCACGCCCACCCGAGCTTGCGCCCGCATAACCGGTTTGCGCTAATTCCAAAAAGGTTTTCTGCAGCACTATTCAGGGTCAGAACTTTCAGGTCTTCACTCAGAACAACAACTGCTGTTTGCTGGAAATCAAAATAATTAAGGCCGGGAACCATCGGATTGATGACGCCATTGATACCAGGAAATCTGCTAACTACCGTTGCCTGGTTTCGCAACGGTTCGATGAACGTGGATCGGGATAATATTGCTCTGTTCTATCGTCGCCCCCTCAGACGAACGGATTTCCACCTGCAGGGTATGGCTACCCCGGTCAAGACGAGGCAGAAAAAATGTCGTATCCCTGCCACCTTCATCAATTGCCTGGCCATCGAGCAACAATAGCAAAAGGTGTTGTTTTCTCAGAGATGGTTCAGCTTTTACCAGGACTTTGATTGATTCAGCCGCCTGATTCCGAAAAGTACTCTCTGGTGCAGGCTCGACAATCTCCAGTCTCTGATAATTGAACGGTGAATCAGTTGAAACAGATTGAGAAGAGGGTGGCAACCGCGAGGGGACGATCATCGGCCGTTCTACGGTCACCTCCTCTGAGCCACTTCGCGACTGGTCAGAAAACTCTACCGTTCCGTCAGGGCGCTGCCACTTGTAGACGGTAACCCCTCGGTCTCGCGGCTCAGGAGAAACCGCCTGAGAATCAGCTCCCTGTGAAACGGGTGACGATAATATCAATACCAGTAGAAAGATCGGCACTCCCATTCGCATAGTCACAGAAACTCTCCTCACTAGCGATCCGATATCAGCCAACAGACAGCCAGTTTTATAGGGGGTGATCCAGTTGGACCACCCCCATAGTCCATCAACAGCTGTAGTACATATCGAACTCGACCGGGTGAGTGGTCTGGCGATATCGGGTTACTTCTTCCATCTTCAGATCCACGTAACCATTAATCATATCGTCCGTAAACACCCCGCCAGCGGTCAGGAATTGCCTATCCTGGTCTAGCGCTTCCAACGCCTGATCAAGCGATGCGCAGACAGTGGGAATACCCTGGGCCTCTTCTGCGGGCAAATCATAGAGGTCTTTATCCATTGCCTCGCCTGGGTCAATCTTGTTGGCGATGCCGTCAAGGCCCGCCATCAGCATTGCAGCGAAGGTAAGATAGCCGTTTCCTGAAGAATCCGGGAAACGGACCTCAATACGCCGTGCTTTCGGTGACGAAACGAAGGGAATACGGACGGAAGCAGAGCGGTTACGAGCCGAGTAGGCCAGCATTACAGGAGCTTCAAAGCCTGGCACCAGTCGCTTGTAGCTATTGGTAGTGGCATTGGTAAAGGCGTTGATCGCCCGGGCGTGCTTGAAAATCCCACCGATATAGTGGAGTGCGGTCTCAGACAAGCCACCGTAAAGATCGCCACTGAAAAGGTTCTGCCCATCTTTCGCAAGCGATTGATGAACATGCATACCACTGCCGTTGTCTCCAACCAGCGGTTTGGGCATGAAGGTAGCCGTTTTACCGTAATTGTGCGCGACATTGTGAACGACGTACTTCAAAATCAACAGTTCATCAGCTTTGCGTACCAGGGTATTAAACTCTGTACCGATCTCACACTGACCAGCCGTTGCCACTTCGTGATGGTGCACCTCCACCGGGACACCCATCTCTTCGAGCGTCAGGCACATCGCACCACGCATATCATGCAGTGAATCAACCGGCGGTACAGGGAAATAGCCACCTTTGATACTGGGTCGATGGCCGATATTGCCATCTTCAAAAACGCTGCCGCTGTTCCAGTGTCCCTCTTCAGAGTCGACCTCAACAAAACAGCCGTTGAGCTTGTCGCCCCAGCGCACGTCATCGAGTACAAAAAACTCCGGCTCGGGACCAAAATAGGCCGTATCAGCTATTCCAGTCTCTTTCATATAGGCTTCGGCACGCTTGGCAAGCGAACGTGGGCAGCGCTCATATCCCTGGCGAGTGTGAGGATCCTGCACATCACAGGTAATATTCATGGTCACTTCATCCGTAAACGGATCAAGTACGGCCGTCGCGGCGTCTGGCGCCAGTACCATATCGGACTCGTTGATGCCCTTCCAACCCGCTATCGACGAACCATCAAACATTTTGCCGTCTTCAAACACCTCTTCGTCGACGGTACCCGCAGGCACGGTGACATGTTGCTCCTTCCCCTTGGTGTCGACAAATCGGAAATCAACGAACTTCACGTTATTTTCTTTGATGCTTTTCAGTACATCTGAAGCGGACATAAACATTCTCCAGTAGAGCTTTAAAATTGAAATACGTCTGATCACCCAGGATTCAGAAAGAAGGCCGGAAGTTCATTATGGACGGCAAAACCAATAATCTCAGTTTGCGCCAGCACCGCCCAGATGCCTAAGCGGTCAATAACCTCCAAACCGCTGCTGCGGACATCTGCGTTTCCAGCCAGGTTTGCCCGTTACGCAGGACCAAGAGAGACACCACCCTGCAAATCGATCCGCTTAATGCACAATTTATGCCAGTGACTC
>JBPEXY010000306.1:0-11539 GCA_052031065.1 Immundisolibacteraceae bacterium
TGGCTGATTTGGAGGTGATGTAGTGGAGATAGTTTTCCCGTCCCATGATCATGGTTGCTGAGGAGACGTTGATGATTCGGCCCCAGTGAGCTTCCTGCATTGCCGGTATCACCGCACGCGAGCAGTAGAACGGGCCGTTGATATTGACCTGCATCGCCCGCTCCCATTCTGCTGGTGGCAGCTCCCAGAAGGGTGCCATGGTGATGCGTGAGAACACCGCAGCGTTGTTGATCAGGCAGTCGATGCGGCCGAGTTCGCTCAGGGTCTGTCTGGCCATCTCCAGGGTTGAGGCTTCATCGGCGACGTCGGTTTGCACAGCGAGCGCGCGGCCACCGTTGGCACGTACTTCTTCGGCGACTTTCTCGCCGTTTTCGGCGTTGTACTCGGCGATTACCGGAATCGCGCCCTGCGCGCCAAAGTGATGGGCGTAGGCGCGACCAATACCCTGGCCGCCGCCAGTTACGATCACCACCCGATCTTTTAACCCTTTATATTCATTATCAATTGCCATGCTGCCTCTCCCTTAATCTACATTTTTATAGTTTGCATTATGGCGACCAGCGCCGGTAATCGCCAGTCCAGGTGATTGCCAGCCCCGAGCAGCGATGACGATGGCTTCCGGCAAAATAAAAAGCCCGGTTAAGAACCGGGCTTTCAAGGAACTAACACTGCGTTTATTTCACGGCAGAAATGCCATCCTCAGGAAGAAGCCTCCTTCTCAGCCACGGCCAGGCTGCTTTCATCGACCGGACTCTCGCCGGGGTTTTGCCCCCAGCCTTCCGGCACCATCGCTGCGTACTTTTCTGGGAGCGCACCGGGCACCGCATAGGGCACCACGCTGCCGGTATCGTAGTAGGCCTCGACAATCGGGTGCATGCGCCGACGCCAGAGTGGCGGTATCAACGCAATCAGAATCATCGTCAGATAGCCGTGGGGCAGTCGTGGCGCTTCATCCATGACCCGCAGTATCTGGTAGGGGCGGCCAACGTTGGCATGATGGTCGGAGTGACGGTCAATCTGACAGAACAGCATGCTGCTGACCATGGTGCTGTCGTCCCAGGCGTGGTTGGGGCGTACTTTTTCGTAACTGCCATCTTCCAGCTGGCGACGGCCGAGACCGTAATGTTCCAGATAGTCGGCAACGGCCAGCAGCAGGCGTGGAAACGCATACTGAACAAAACAGATTGGAATCGACCAGAGACCAAAAAGGCTGACCAGCAACACCACCCAGATAGCCTGCATGGCGATAAAACGCACCATCAGGTTACTGGGGTGCCAGGTCGACTGGCCGTTGCGTTCCATGCGCATCTTTTCGATCTGCCAGGCCGACTGGGTCTTCCTGATGATGCTACGAAGCATGAACGGGTAGATTTTTTCCCCATAACGGGCGGAAGCGGGGTCGTTGGGCGTGGCCACATGGGTGTGGTGCATGAAGTTGTGATAGACATGGAAATCACACATGAAAATCGGCACAAACAGCAAATCGCCAATCAACCGGTCGAGGGGCTGCGGATGGTGGCAGAGCTCATGAGCGACGGTGGCGAGAAAGCCGGTAGCCAGGGTTAGTGAGATCAGGAAGCCGGCAATTTCCCAGCCGGTCAGCGCGGTCTGGGTTAGCACCCAGTGACCAAACAGGGTGACTGCAAATGAAACGGGCACTGTTGCCCAGAGCATAACCCGGTAAAACAGCTGGTTTTCCAGCGCCTGCTCCTGCGCCGGGTCGTGATTGGTTTCGTCGTTGCCGACCAGCGGATCGATAAAGGTAAGACCCAAATAGACAAACAGTGTTAACCAGTGATAGATGCCGCCGCCAAGCAGATAACCGATTACCGGTAACGCGCCGAAGACCAGGTGGGGCAGGGTGGTAACCCGTGCAACCACGCTCAGAGCGGGTGCCTGGGGTTGCGATGGGGATGCGACTGACATGGTTTTTCTCCTCCGGCAGGCCAGCGGTATGCGGCCTGGCTCTCAAACAGGTAACTAAAGCAGATTTTAACCGCAATCAACCGGGCAGGTGAACAGTCGTTAAGTTGACGTTGCTCAACTTGGCAGGCATCGGCAGTGGCTGGAAGTCATTTCGCCAAGGTGCTACCGGGCAAAATTTTTATCGAGCGCTGGAATCGACCCGGAGTTCGGCCGGGTGCCCTGTTGGGCGACGATGTGGTTTGCAAGCGGCGTTATACTCAGCGTTCACCCCGGCTATCAGCGTCTGTAACAGAAATCGAGTCGTTGTCTGTTTGAGTAACCCCATTATTCCGTTGACGTCCACATTCGTGATACGGCTTTATGCCATTCTGCGCAGGCAGCGCGTGGCTGTTTTTCATTGGCTGCTGGTGATTACCCCGCTGCTGATTGCTGGCTGTCATCCAGCCGTGGAAGAAGATCAGGCGTTGCGAATCGGGCTGGCGCAGATGCCTAATAGTCTCGACCCGCGCTTTGCTACCGATGCCGCATCGAGCCGAGTGGGTCGCCTGCTTTTTCAGCGGTTGGTTGATTTTGATGATCAGCTCAGGCCGGTGCCGGCTCTGGCCAGCTGGCAGCAGTTGGGTGAGCGCCATTACCGCTTTGTGCTGCGTCCCCATATTCCCCCATTCCACGATGGTTCTGCGTTTACCGAAGAGGATGTGGTGGCCACCTACCGGTCGGTGTTGCAGCAAGGTTCTCGCTCGCCTCACCGTGCCTCGTTGGGGGTGATTGAGAGGGTTGAGTCGACCACCGACGGGGTCATCGACTTTCTGCTTAAACAGTCTGATCCACTGTTTCCCGGCCGGCTGACCCTTGGCATTCTGCCCCGGGGTCTCGCTCAGCAATCCAAACTGGTTAATGACCAGTTGGTCGGGAATGGCCCGTTTGCGGTGGCTGATGCCTCCAGGCCCGAACGGCTGCTGCTGGAAAGGCGTAGTGATCGGCAGCGGGTCGAGCTGGTGCGGGTAACGGATGCCACCGTCAGGGCGCTGAAACTGGTGAGGGGAGAGATCGACCTGATCCAGAATGACCTGCCTGCGGAGTTGATTCAGTGGCTGGATGAGCAGCCCGGAATTGCCGTTACCCGCAGCCCTGGAACTAACTACTCTTACCTCGGTTTTAATCTTCAGGACCCGGTGACCGGTGACCCGCGGGTTCGCAAGGCGATTGCGCTGGCAATCGACCGGCAGGCCATTATCGATGCCATGTTTGCCGGCGCCGCGCAGCCTGCAGAGTCGTTGCTGCCGCCGGCGCACTGGGCCGGCGGCGAGGGAATTGCCGCGAGTGCACATAACCCGGCGCAGGCACGACTGCTGGTCAGTCAGTTTGTTGCAGATGGTGGAGTGGCCAAACTCACTTACAAAACCTCTACCGATGCGCTACGGGTGAGAATTGCTTCAGTGATTGCCCAGCAGCTGCAGACAGTGGGCTTTGAGGTTGATATCGAAAGCCACGAATGGGGCACTTTTTACGGTGACATCAAAGCCGGCCGTTTTCAGTTGTATTCGCTGGCCTGGGTTGGGATCAAAATGCCGGATATTTTTCGCTACATTTTTCATTCTGATTCAGTGCCGCCAGCTGGCGCCAATCGGGGGCGGCTGCAGAACAGCCGGGTCGACGCTCTGATTGAGCAGGCGGAAGTACTGCCACTGAGGGAGCAGGGTGAAGCCTATCGGCAGATACAGCACGAACTGGCCGGATTGCGGCCCTATGTGTCGCTCTGGTACGAAGGTCACACCGTTGCCGCCAGAGAGGGCGTATCGGGCTATTCCATCAGTGTCGATGGGAATTACGACGGGCTGATCAACGTGGTAAAACGGGCTCATGTGGGACTCTAGCGTCAACCGGCATCCTCCGCAGGGTAGAACAAGTCTGCGTGTCAGTCTCGCGCAACAGCGGCTGTGGATGTTCGATGCCGAACAGCAGGTTTGTTTTGAGGCGCCGGTGTCCACTGCTGTCGCTGGCGCTGGAGAGCTGCAGGACAGCGGTCAGACGCCGCGCGGATGGCATCAGATTCGCGCCCTGATCGGCAGCCATGTGCCGGTTAATGGTGTGCTGGTGGGGCGCCGGTTTACCGGGGAGATCTACACCGCTGAACTGGGCCGCCAACAACCGCAACGGGACTGGATCCTGACCCGAATTCTCTGGCTCAGCGGGCTGGAACCCGGTCTTAACCGACTCGGTGATCGCGACACCATGCGTCGCTATATTTATATTCACGGCACGCCGCAGAGTGAACCCCTGGGGGTGCCGCGTTCACATGGTTGTATCCGCATGCATAATCAGGAGCTAATCGCCCTGTTTGAGCGGGTAACCCCGTACATGCCGCTGTTGGTCAGCGAAGAGTAGACCGGAGCGCCTGGTAATGATGCGTTATCTCGTTGGTCAGCTGTTTAGCGCTGCCGTGGTCATTCTGGGGGTTTCCGTCGCGGTGTTTGCGATTACCCATGTCATCCCCGGAGACCCTGTTGAGGTGATGCTCGGGGAGCGCGCTTCCACGGCTGATCGGGCCGAACTGGCCCGTGCCTACGGACTCGACAAACCGCTAAGCGGCCAGTTTGCCGACTATTACAGTGGCCTGGTCAGGCTGGAACTGGGTGAATCCATCTACCAACAGCGCCCTGTGGTCGAACTGATTGGGGAGCGGTTGCCGGCGACTCTGGAACTGGCGCTGGCGGCGATGCTGGTCTCTCTGGCTATCGCCTTTGCGGTTGGTCTGCTGAGTGCCCTGCGGCCCTATGGCTGGCTGGATCACAGCGCGCGGATTGTCAGTCTGCTCGGTGTTTCGATTCCCAATTTCTGGCTCGGGCCGATGTTGATCCTGGTCGGCTCCCTCTATCTTGGCTGGTTTCCAGTCAGTGGCCGGTCAGGTTTCGGCTCGCTGGTTTTACCGGCGCTGACCCTCGGAACGGCGTTAGCCGCGATCATTTCACGAATGCTGCGTAATGCGCTGCTGGAGGTTTCAGGGGCTGACTTTGTGCGTACCGCCCGGGCAAAAGGACTTAGTGAGTGGCAGATTCTCTGCCGCCACAATCTGCGTAATGCACTGCTACCGGTTGTCACCCTGGTTGGATTGCAGATAGGCGCCATACTCGGTGGGTCGGTGATAGTCGAAACAGTATTCAGCTGGCCTGGAGTCGGTTCGTTGACGGTTGAGTCGATTCAACGCAGGGACTATCCGTTGGTACAGGGCTGTGTGTTGCTGATCGCGACCCTCTATGTGGCGGTTAACCTGCTCACCGATCTGCTCTATACGGTGATTGATCCGCGTATCCGCCTGGTGGGCGATAAATGAACAGATTGCCGCTGTTGTCGTTGAGCTGGCTCAGTATGGTAGCGGTGGGCGCGTTACTGGTGCCGTTTCTGGCGCTGACACCGGAGCAGGTCAACCTGTCGGCGATTCTTACACCTCCTGATTCAACCCTGTTGCTCGGCGGCGATGAACTCGGCAGGGATATCACCAGTCGCCTGCTGGTGGGGGCTCGCCTGTCGCTGGCGGTCGCGGTTGCGGTGGTGGCGCTGTCGGCGCTGGTGGGAATTTCAGTGGGGCTGATTGCCGGTCTTAGCGGTGGTCGGGTTGATCAGTTCATTATGCGGCTGATCGATATTGTTCTGGCATTCCCGGGATTACTGCTGGCAATCGCCCTGGCAGGAATGCTGGGTCCCGGACTGGATAATCTGCTCCTTGCACTGGTCGCCGTGGGTTGGGTTGGTTTTGCCCGTTTAACCCGGGCACAGGTGCTGACTCTGCGTGAGTCCGACCATGTGGTTGCCGCCCGTGCACTCGGTAGTCATTCTGTTTTTATCGCCAGATATCACCTGTTGCCATTGGCCGCTGCGCCACTCATTATTGAGGGGACTTTCGGGATTGCCGGCGCTATTCTCGCTGAAGCCGGGCTCTCGTTTCTGGGGCTCGGTATCCAGCCGCCAGCGCCGTCGTGGGGCAGTATGATCCGCGACGGGGCTCGTTATCTGCTGGTGGCTCCCCATTATGTGATGGCGCCGGGGATTACCCTGCTGCTGGTGGTCCTGTCCATAAACCTGCTTGGCGATTACCTGCGTGACCGTTTTGATGTTCGTTCCGATCGTTAGTGGTGCTCTTGCATTGAATTGCCGGGCCCCTACCCGCCAACGGATGACAAACCAACAGGCTTTATCTTCATGAGTACTCTTCCAACCAAGCTGGTGATCGACCTGCAGGGTCCGCTGCTTTCGGACCGCGAGCGGCAGTGCCTGAAACACCCGGCCGTCAGCGGTGTTATTCTCTTTACAAAAAACTTTAATAATAAAACACAAATAGCTGAATTAATTGAACAAATAAGGTTAATAAATAGCTCGGATATTGAAATTTCTGTTGATCAGGAAGGGGGGCGTGTTCAACGTTTTCGCAACGGCTTTAGTCAACTGCCGCCTCTGGCAGACTACGGCGAACGCTGGCAAACGGAGCCGGCAACAGCGCTTCGGGAGGCCTATCAACATGGCCTCACGGTCGGTTCCGAGTGTGCTGCGGTTGGTGTGGATGTCGTCTTTTCGCCGGTCGTGGATCTCGATTACGGCATCAGTGAAGTGATCGGCAACCGGGCATTTCATCGCCGTCCAGAGGTGGTCGCGGATTTAGCTGCCGCGATGATGCGCGGCCTGCATGACGGTGGGGTCACCGCAGTGGCCAAGCACTTTCCTGGTCATGGCGGGGTAGAGGCGGACAGTCATCTGCAATTTGCCATTGATCAGCGCGAGCGTGAGCAGATCGAGGAGGATCTCTACCCTTACCAGAAACTGATTGCGGCGGGACTCCGGGCGGTGATGATGGCGCATGTCTGTTTTCCGCGGATAGACAGCCAACCGGCGGGTTATTCTGCGTACTGGGTGGAACAGCTGCGCGGGAATCTGGGTTTTACCGGCACTATATATAGTGACGACCTGAGCATGGCAGGCGCGAAAACGGAGGGGTCGCTGCTGGATCGGGTAATGGCCGCTGACCGGGCCGGCTGCGACAGGCTGTTGCTGTGCAATTGTGCAGATGAGGTGGTTGAACTTCTTGGTTTACAGGCGTGACAGGCCGTCGCCGGCCGGGGCAACACCTTCCAGGTAGCAAAAAGCCGGCACAGGCCGGCTTCTTACTGGGTTAATCGAGCGTTAGCTCACGTCGGGTCAGGCAACCTGGCTCAGATTGTCCGCCTGCATAAACTGGTGGGTCAGTTGCAGGCACCTGGGTAGCTGTTCAAGCTGCACGGTGTGGGAGGCCTGGTCGATTAGCTCAAGCTGCATGTGTGGAATGCGTTGCTGGAAGGCCTGGGCATACTCCACCGGTATCAGCCCATCCTGTTTTCCCCAGATGACCAGCGTTGGTGCCTTAATACGCCGTAGTCGGTTCTTCAGCCCCTTGTCGGGCAGCGGCCAGAGAAATTTGGCAGCGGCCTGCAGGGTAGAAATCTGGTTGATCACCACCGCGACTTTTTCATCCATATCCTCCGGCAGGGTGAACAGTGCTCTGGCCACCTCGGATTCTGGATCGAGAACCACGCGCTGGGCCAGCTCTTCGGGGACCATGGCAAAAATGTCCCCCATCGGGTTGTCCAGATCAAACAGTCCCGCTGGCGCAATCGGCAGCAGCCGTTTGATTCTGCTCGGGTCGGTGGCTGCCATTTCACAGCCAATCATGCCCCCCATGGAGTGGCCAATGACGTTAATCGAGTCGATTTCGAGGGCATCGAGAAGATCGAAATAGGTCAGCACCAGTCCCCAGATATCGGTAATCGATTCAAGGCCGGTGGAGTTGCCAACACCCGGCAGGTAGGGGGCGTAAACCTTGTACTGCTTTGCCAGCTCACCGAGGTAGGGGTCCCAGAAGAGCCCCCCGGCACCATGCAGGAACAGCAGCGGCTCACCCTCTCCGGCGGTCAGTACCGCCATCGAGACCTCGTCGTTGACGTCAATCTGTATCTCTGTCGGTTGCATCATCTCAGGCACCTCCGGCAGCCGCGGAACCGGCGGTTTCAGGGGTTGAATACTGCTCTTCGAAGCCGCTGGGCCAGTAGTGGCTGTGATCCCATTCCGGCCACAGGTCACGTAGTTTTGGCATTACCTCCTCGGCAAACATCTGCAGGTTCTTACGCAGCAGGCCGACCGGCATCGAACCGACCTGGTTGATCAGAATGATATTGCCGACGTGTAGCTCAACGGCTGCTTCACGAAGCTTCTCGGCGACGGTATCGGGCGAACCGGCGATGATATAGCCGCGTTCGACAAAGTCTTTCCAGCCCAGCCCTTCCTGGGCCAGCGCGGAGCCGAATTTGGCGCTGCCATCAAGCTGCGAGCGTAGACCCGCTTTAAGGCTGGCGACCGTTCGGTAACCCGGCGCTTCGATAAATTTCGGGTCGATATGCATGCACTTGGCAAAGAAATACATGGCGTGTTCTGCGTACTCTTTTTCGGCAATCTCATCGGTTTCAGCAACGCAGACCAGCTGGCAGTAACCAGCACGATAGGGGTTGTTGTCCTTGCCGAGGGCTTCCGCCCGTTGCCAGAAGGGGGTCATGACCTTCTTCGCGTACTGGTGGCCGAAGAAACTGAGATAGGAAAACGAATAGTCATTTTCGAGGGCAAAGTCGTAGGTTTCGACACTGCCGCCGCCGGGGATCCAGACTGGTGGATGTGGGGTCTGTGCGGTACGCGGCCAGGTGTTGACGTAGCGCAGCTGGTTGTACTTGCCGTTCCAGGTAAACATCTCTTCCGATTTCCACGCCTTGATTACCAGATCGTGAGCTTCGTAATAGCGCTCGCGTAGTTCGGAAGGATTGATACCGTAAACGTAATTGGAATCCATCGAGGTGCCGACTGGAAACCCGGCGATGAATTTGCCACCGCTGAGCACGTCGAGCATGGCGAACTCTTCGGCAACGCGGATCGGCGGGTTATAGAGCGCGAGGCTGTTGCCGAGCACCATCAGTGAGGTGGTGTCGGAATGCCTGATCTTCCTCGACAGGATCGATGCAAGCAGGTTAGGTGACGGCATCAAGCCGTAGGCATTACTGTGGTGTTCGTTGACGCCGACACCGTCATAACCCAGGTCGATGCTGTATTCCAGCGCGTCAAGGTAGTCGTGGTAGGTCTGGTGACCGATACGCGGGTCATAGAGGGTTCTTGGCGGCGAGACCCAGACGCTTGGATAGGTCTGCTCGAAATCGGCCGGTAGATCCCGGTATGGCATTAGATTGAATGAAACGAATCTCATTCGTTGCTCCTCCCTGTGTTGTTGATGGCCCTGATCAAACCAGGTGGTGCGTTCGAGTGGTCGGCCACTATCCCCACCGGGAACTTATACCAGCCTCAGCTAAATGCGCAATTGGTACTGTGTAGAAAAGCTTAACTACTGGCTGGTTGCCGCAGATAGTAAAACGGCCGGTTGAACCGGCCGTTTTGGTTGGGTTTTGATCAAACTCAGAGGCTTTGCCTAAAGTTGCCCTGCCTTGAGTTTTTCGTTCAGTTCCGCCCAGCCGGTACCTGCTTTGCGCGCACCTTCCAGGTAGGGTTCCGGCGCTTCAATGTAGGGTGGTCGGCAGGGGCCTGCGTTCATCCACCCGGAGGCGTTGATACGCGCCTTATCGAGCTGAATATTGTAGCGGGAGAACTCCGGAAAGCCGCCCGGTGGCATCAGGTTGCCGATCACCGGTCCAATCGCTGCCCAGACCTTTTCTGCCTGACTCCAGTCACCACTGGCGACCGCTGCTTTGACAGTGTCGCGAATGTGCATGGTCAACTCTGGTCCACCATTGGCGCAGGGCGACCAGAACGCGGTGTGAAATTCGGGGTCGAGACGTGCGGCGTCGTAATGATCAAACTCAATGGGCAGGAAGCGGATCTGCTTGCGTGACACCTGGGTATGTAAATGCAGCTGAGCAATGTTGATGTACTTGGTGGTGATCACCTGCGGGATATTGGCAACACCAGCCCAGAATGGCGTGGGGAACTTGAACTTAAAGGCTTCAGGGTTGGCGTAGATGCAGATATTCATCTCCGGCACTGCTTCGGCGACATCGTGATAAAACTTGACCGCAGCCGCGACATCAATTTCCTGCCACATCGGTACACCGAGCATGGTGCCGTCAGCGCCAATGTCGCGGGCAAATTTAAGCTGGGTAATGGTATCGCGGGTGTTCAGGGTGGTGACGCCAACGAAGATTGGAATACGACCTGCGGCGGTTTCAACCATCACCTCCATCATCTTGCTTTTTTCTGCCCAGGTTAAGGTGGCGCCTTCACCAAAGGTGCCCTGCGCCATGATGGAATCGGCCCCTGCCTCAATCAGTCCATTGACCGCTTTGGCCACTTCATCGTAATCGACCGAATCTTCGCAACGCCAGTCTGATGCTTCCGGTTTCGCAGGAGTGGGAATGATGCACCATGCTCCGTTAACATCATCGACAGTAAGCAGGTCCTTTTGTACAGCCATGTGGTTCTCCCAGTTTCTTGGTGTGAATAACTTGATTTGCCGGTGCGGTGAACGGTTGAAGCGCGAGCGCACCACGGTGGGGGAGCAATCATACCTTTCACGTCAGGTTTTTAAAGGCTTTCGAGAATTTGGGCAGGCAAATTTCTGGCTTGCATTTGCGGCAGATTTTTGTCTCTTTTTCAATCGAGATCTGAACCGGGGTTGCGTTTGGGTTGAAATTCCGTCGTGATTAGCCCTTAGTGCATAGTGCTGGGTCAGCAGCACGCTGAACTGAATTGCCAAAGGTTCCGCGGGCTAATCAGCTGCCGCAGGTTTCACTGCAGCGGGAAAATCCCGCGTCAGGTCGCATGTTCTTTGTCACCGAGTGAGGTAACGAGATGTTTAAGCAGGTTGGTTCGAAAGTGTGGGCGTTTGACGCCGAATGGGTCCCGGACCCTATGGTTGGCCGACGTTTATACAACCTCGACAACGAACCGGACGATCGTACGGTGATGGAGCAGATGTGGAGCGCTGGCGGCGCAACCGATGACGACCCCACCCCCTACCTGAAAACGGTACTCTGCAGGGTGGTTTCAATTTCAGCGGTGGTCCGTAGCCAGCGGGGCGCAGAAGTCACGCTTAATCTGCTGTCTCTGCCACGCGATGTCCACGATCCTGAACAAGCTGCGGAAGCATCGATTATCGGCACCTTTCTCAACGCTGTGGGGGATCACAAGCCGCAGCTGGTTGGCTACAACTCACAGTCGGCAGACCTGAAAATTCTGCTGCAGCGGGGTTTGGCCAGTGGCGTGCAGGCAGCGGAATTCTGTCGTCGACCCGACAAGCCCTGGGAGGGAATCGACTATTTTGCTCGCGGTACCGATGCTCATGTTGACATCAAGGAGATTGTTGGTGGCTGGGGCAAGGCGACGCCATCACTAAATGAACTGGCGGTGGCGTGCGCTGTACCCGGAAAACTGGATACAGCCGGTGACCAGGTTGCAGAACTGTGGCTGGATGGTGAATTGGAAAGGATCGTTGCCTATAACGAAACCGATGCCCTGACCACCTATGCTGTCTGGTTACGGCTGGCGTTCTTTGCCGGCCACTTTGCTGTGGATGAGTATGCGACAGAACAGCAGC
>JBPEXY010000307.1:0-4108 GCA_052031065.1 Immundisolibacteraceae bacterium
GCAGGGGTTCAACCAGATCAATTCGATAAACCCGGTTCTCATAACTGTTCAGCGGGATAAAAACTCCATTACACCTTACGCCGACCGACTCTATGGCGTTAAGCAGTTCATCGGGAGCCAGATCATCGAATCCCTGCATACCCACCTCAGTCAAGGGCACCTCCCGAGAAAAGCCTGGCGACGATCATCTGCACTCCAACGTAAAATATCGATTCGACGATTCTCCCCCGAAAAGCAGTAGTCGCAAGATCTTTCCTCAATACCGGAAAAGAAAAGCCGCTAACTCGGTGGACCAACCCCATTATTGCCGCAACCCCTGAAAGACCGACAAAAATATGACCTGCTTTCAACAGCCCATGCCATGCCCTTGAATATCAGCAACCATTCGGACGGGTCGCTCCCCCTGGATCCAGAGCTGGAGGCGATCAAGCTGATTCGTCAGGGTCTACCTGCTTCCATTGCCCTGGTGACACTCCTGTCGCTCATCGTCACCGCCATGCTCTGGAACCAGGTTGAACACAAAACGCTGCTAAGCTGGTTGGGCTTTTTGGCCCTCACTTCAATAGCTCGCCTGAGTATCCACAAACTATTCGCGGGCAGAACTTCTGCGCGGGAATTACACCATTTTGAAAAGCTGTTCTGGCTAACTTCAACAATCACCGCTGCCGGCTGGGGTGCGGCAATATGGATTTGCTCACCCTACACCAATCTTGAATTGCCACTGCTGTTCAGTTTTGTCATTGCCGGCCTGGTCGCCGGGGCAACCGCCACTATCGGGCTGTCCAGCCGTATATTTTTAACCTACTCCTGCGCAGCACTGCTACCACTGATCGGCTGGTTTTTTGTCCAGCAGAAACCAATGGAAAGTGCAATGGCGATTATGGGGATCAGCTATCTGATATTCATGAACGGTATTGCCCGGGTGGGACGCAAAGCGCTGGCGCGTACGACAACATTAACGAAAGATCTATTGGAAGCGAAAGAACAGGCGGAGAAAGCCAACCGCGCCAAATCTGAGTTTCTCTCTTCGATGAACCACGAACTGCGCACACCGTTAAACGCCATCATCGGTTTTAGCTCACTACTGCAGAAGGAATCAGACAACGAGGAGAATCGCCGTCGGCTCGGTCATGTGCAACAGGCCGGAGAACATCTCGCCAGCATGATCGATGATATCCTCGACATCAGCCGCATTGAAGCAGGGCACTACGACTTTGATTTAGAACCGGTCGAGGTGAACGCTACTATTGGTGAAGCGGTTCAGATGCTGGCACCACTGGCCGCGGAATTCCACGTCACCGTTATTTTCGCGGATGCTGGAAACAGCAACGGCCGAGTTATCGCTGACCGTAAGCGGCTACGCCAGGTTCTGCTCAACCTGATCTCAAACGCGATTAAGTACAACCAATCGGAGGGAAAAATCACCGTTCTCGTCGACCAGATCGAAGACGATCAGGTACGCGTTCTGGTTCGCGATACCGGACCCGGCATCAAACAGGAGGACCTGGAGCGTATATTCAGCCCCTTTGAACGCCTGGACGCCGCTAAATCGACCATTCAGGGTAGCGGCATAGGCCTTGCTTTCAGCAAACTGTTGATCGAGGGCATGGGGGGTGAAATCGGAGCAACCAGCCAGCTGCAGCAAGGCTCCGATTTCTGGATTCTCCTTAACAGGGATCACACCCAACCTGCAGAGAACGACACCCCGGCTGAAACCCCTGTCGAGGAGCTTCTTCAAGGCATCTCCGCGCAAATTGTCTATATAGAAGACAACCCGGTAAACATCCTGCTGATGGAAGACCTCCTTGAACCCTACGCCGGTATCGACCTTACAACGGCAGTCGATGGCAGCAGCGGTTTGGAAACGGTGATGGGAATCCGGCCGGATCTTGTGCTGCTCGACCTCAACCTTCCTGATATGGACGGGCGGAAAGTGCTGACCAGGCTCAAAGAAACTCCTTCTACCAGCAACATACCGGTGATTATCGCCAGTGCCAGCACGATGAAAGAACAGGTCGATGAGTTGAATGAGCTCGGTGCAGACGGCTACATCACCAAGCCTTTCGACACCCAGAGAGTCCTCGAGACCCTGGTCAGGATCGCTGCCAGTAGAGCCGCCTGACAGTCACGTTGCAGAGTGAGCATTCTTTAAACCAACTGATCGTTTCAGCAACCGACCCCAGATTCCCCGGCCACAGCTGACTCCCCTAGCGGAATCTCACCCAAAGTCATTACCCGGCGCATCACCCGACGATAACCGTGGTAATCGTTCAGCGGGTTGTGGTGGGTGGTGCGGTTGTCCCAAATCGCCAGCGAACCGGGTTGCCACTGAAACCGGCAGCTGAACTCCGGCCGCTGCTGATGGTGATAAAGAAATTGCAGTAGTGGCGCGCTCTCTTCTTCGGTCATATCGACAAACCTGACGGTATGCGCACCATTGACGTAAAGCGCCAGTTTGCCGCTACGTGGATGACGCCGCACTACCGGATGGACCGCCTGCTGCGGTGCCTGATCAAGGTTTTTATTTTGACGAAACTCTCGCACGGCATAACCCCCTCCCTGCTCCGCACTGAAAATGGCATTCAGTGGTCGCAGCAAATTCTGCATACCCTCAGAAAGCGCTTCAAAGGCTTTGGTCATGCTCGCAAACAGCGTATCGCCACCCAGCGGGGGAATCTGCTCTCCGTATAACAGCGTCAGCGCCGGTGGCCGCTGCAGATAACTGGAATCGGTGTGCCACAGACCACCGAAATTGACCTTCTCATCCTCCATCTTGGCGATCTCGACCACATAGGGGGCATCGGCGAAACCCTTAACGTATGGATACTCCAGTAGTTCGCCAAACTGCTGCGCCAGACGCTGTTGATCAACCACGGAGAGCGACTGACCATCAAAGAACAGCACCTCATACTCATCCTGAAGATCGGTAAGCTCCACCAACTGCCTGTCATTCAGGGGAACCGATAAGTCAATGCCATCTACTCGCGCCCCCAATGCCGGGGCTACCGGTGTTACCTTCATTGCTTCCTCTCCTGTCAATCCGCCGCACAACGACGACTCGCCACCACGCCGGGACACTGTACAACCAGGCCACAGATGCAGTATTCCCCTACCAGTAACCATAATAAAGTACTTAAATGTCACGTTCCGTCGTGGAGAAAATGTTTGATCAAGCTGAATCTAGCTTTCTATGTCGTTCAAAGGACTACGCAGCGCATGACCACCTCGACCAATCACATGGGGATCAGTCAGCCTGGTAAGCAAACTTTGTCGCCCGGCTGTTCCCGCAGGGTCCCAGGTCAGCACCACTCCCCGGTAAGCGAGTAGTAAGGGGGATGGCGCAATCTACCCACCAGCCGTGATCGATTGCGCCCATCATCACGCCTCTACGGGTCTCTCCCAACAGTGGCATAACAGCAACGCTTGCGTAAAGCGGTACATAACGCCAACATTAATCAACTGACGTGTTTACGCGGACCGAAATTTTCGAGATCAACAGCCGAAATGAAATATAAATACTCTGAAACCTCCACCAGCATTGGCTTATGGACTATCGCGGCGGAAATCAATCAGCTAAGGCGACCCGATTAGTGGTGCGGGATATATGTCAAAGTGACGTGTTGTAACACCTCACTTTGACGTCTACTCACTGTTATGTGGCTTAAATAATGGCGAAGTACAAGAACATAAAGAGCGCGATCCATAATTGGGCTCATTCATTTCTGAGCATCGAGAATTACGATGAAAAAGGATACTTTGTAAAAGAATTATATGACGTTGCTAAATCCAAAGGCATTGTCGAAATCACGCTTGGTATTTTATCGAAAGAATTAACCCCTAACGCTTTGGTAACAAAACGCATTGAATCATTTCTGCGACGCTGCCATGCAAGTTTTATAGTCCAAATCCAGAGTCAAAACATAGAGCAAGATATGAATTCATCAGCAGTCTTAAAATTTAATTATGATTTTTCGGCTCCGTTAACTGAATTGGTCGGGTTTTCTTTCCGAGATCCGTGGAAGGCACCCGAAGCCGCCACCTACAGCACTGAAATTATTGCAGTAGATGACAGAAGTGTTGGGCATCAAGCAACGCTGGAAGAGTGGTG
>JBPEXY010000308.1:0-9246 GCA_052031065.1 Immundisolibacteraceae bacterium
GGCCGAGTTACGACGCAGTGGTTTTGAAAGTCTGATTGCCTCCGGCGTGGTGCTGACAGGCGGCAGTTCAAAGATGGACGGTGTGGTAGAGCTGGCTGAAGAGGTGTTCCACATGCCGGTACGGTTGGGTGTTCCGCAGTTTGTCACCGGGCTTACCGATGTGGTCAGTAATCCAATTCACGCGACCGGTGTCGGCTTGTTGCTGTTTGCCCGGGAACAGCGTCAGAAGGGCATAGAGGGGGCTAACATAAGCGGTTTTTCCGCCGTGTTGGCGCGTTTAAAGAGCTGGTTTGAAGGCCATTTTTAAAACAGGAGAGGGGGTGACGGTTCAGGTCTGATCGGGTAGGGCTGGGAATGAAATTCGGGTTGTTTGGTGACAGTAGCTTTTTGATTATCTAAAGGGGTGTGGGCAATGTTTAACATGATTGAAACTCGCGAGCAGGATGCGGTTATCAAGGTGATTGGTGTCGGCGGTGGCGGTGGCAACGCGATTAATCACATGCTTAGTGATATGATTGAAGGTGTCGAATTTATCGTCGCCAATACCGATGCCCAGGCGCTGAAGAGTTCGGCGGCGGAAACCGTTCTGCAGATTGGCGGAGATATCACCAAAGGGTTGGGCGCAGGTGCGACGCCTGACACCGGCCGCCAGGCAGCACTTGAAGATAGCCAGCGAATCGCGGAGGCTCTAGCCGGTGCCGATATGGTCTTTATTACCGCCGGGATGGGTGGTGGTACCGGCACTGGTGCAGCGCCGGTGATTGCTGAGCTGGCCAAGGAGCAGGGCATTCTCACCGTGGCGGTGGTCACCCGTCCGTTTGTTTTTGAAGGCAGCAAGCGAGCCAAGGTTGCCGAAGCCGGGATCGAGGAGCTGGCGAAGACAGTCGATTCGTTGATTATTGTCCCTAATGACAAGCTATTAAGTGAGCTGGATCGAAATGTGAGCCTGCTCAGTGCTTTCAAAGAAGCGAACGAGGTATTGCGTGGCGCGGTGCAGGGCATAGCAGAGCTGATTACCCGCCCCGGATTGATCAACGTCGACTTTGCTGATGTGCGTACAGTGATGTCAGAGATGGGTATGGCGATGATGGGTAGCGCTGCAGCAAGTGGTGAAGACCGAGCTCGAGTTGCGGCAGAAACCGCCGTCAGCAGTCCGTTTCTCGAGGATGTTAATCTGGCTGGCGCGCGCGGTATTCTGATCAACATTACTGCTGGACTGGAAATGTCGATCGGCGAGTTTGAAGAGGTGGGTAACGTGGTGCGGGAGTTTGCCTCGGAAGACGCGACAGTGGTCATCGGTACTTCTCTGGACCCCGATTCTAACGGTGAAATGCGCGTAACAGTGGTAGCTACCGGGTTAAACCGTGGCGCGGCGATTGAACAGCAGCAGCCTCAGCAGTCCCTGGAGATTGTCAGTACAGGTACCTCCGGGCCGGTCGATTACACGGAACTGGACACGCCGACTTCTGTAAGGCGCGCACAGGTTGACCATGAAATGCCGCCAGCGCTAGGGGATGCCGATCTGGAGGCACTGGAAGTACCGGCATTTTTGCGTCGACAGGCGGATTGACGTTGGTGACGGTGAGCAACGGTATTGTTCGTCGCTACGATGACGGTTTTGTTTAAACTGCTGCCGGCGGATTCGCACTGGCGATTTGCTTCATGATATTATCTGGCGTCCAACCCCTTGGATGGTATAGTTTTTTCGTGCCGGCAGCGCCGGTGCGTGAGGGGTGTTTATGATCGAGAATATTGCATAGTGGTAAAACAGAGAACCTTAAAAAACGCGATCAGGGCAACCGGAGTTGGGTTGCATACCGGTGAGAAGGTCTATCTCACTTTGCGACCGGCGGCAGCTGATACTGGCATAGTGTTCCGCCGTGTTGATCTCGATGAGCCGATGGATTTTCCGGCGCGGGCAAATTATGTTGGTGACACCCGTTTGTCGACCTCACTGACCCGTAACGGCCTGACTATTTCAACGGTTGAGCACTTGCTCTCCGCTTTTGCCGGACTTGGTATTGATAACGCCTGGGTCGATGTCAGCGCTGCTGAAGTACCAATCATGGATGGCAGCTCCAGCCCCTTTGTGTTTCTCATCCAGTCGGCTGGCATTGAGGAGCAGAACGCACCCAAACGGTTTATTCGGGTGCTCAAAAGTATCACCGTCACGGATGGCGACAAATGGGCTCGTTTCGATCCTTTCGAGGGGTTTAAAGTCTCATTTCAGATCAGCTTTGATCACCCGGCATTCCGTGATCGTCCCGACGAGGTAAACATCGATTTCTCATCCACCTCGTTCATGAAAGAGGTCAGTCGGGCGCGAACCTTTGGCTTCATGGGCGATATTGAGAGTCTGCGCGCGCAAGGGCTGGCCCTGGGTGGTAGCCAGCAGAACGCCATCGTTGTCGATGATTACCGGGTAGTCAACGAGGATGGGCTGCGTTACGAAGACGAGTTTGTCAAACATAAAGTGCTCGACGCTATTGGTGACCTCTACCTGCTGGGTAGTAGTTTGATCGGTGCATTTTCCGGTTATAAATCGGGTCACACTTTGAACAATCAGCTGTTGAAGGCGCTGATTGCTGATCAACAGGCATGGGAATCGGTTACGTTTGAGGAGTCAGCAGAGGTTCCTATCAGCTTTCTCAGCCCCGCCTACTCGGCCGCCTGATCCTGATCTGTCCCCGATAGTTTCAGCAGCGCTGCGGCCAGGCGCGGGTTGCGTACCGATTTACCCGTCTGTTCAAGGAGTTTTCTGGTCGCACCATTGAACGGTTTAGGATGAACCGGCTGCTCTGTTTCGTTACCAGGTCGAGAGATGCCACGCTGTGAAGCAATGACCACCTTTATCTGCTCGAGTTGCCAGGCGCCCTGCATGTTATTGAGCTGTCGAATCAGATCAGGTTCCAGATAGCGCAGGCGTGCGGCTACGGCGGCGGTGGTGGCAACCAGGGTTAAGGATTTAGCTGAATGGTCCGCTAACAGAGTGTGTTGACGAATTGACCCCGGCAGCAGTTCGATGATGCGCTTTTCGATATCGTGCAGCCGCATGGCGTGTTCGGTGACCCTGCCCAGACTGCCCTCCGCCGAAAGCAATATCTTGTTAATAGAGAGGTGCCGGCTCATAATCGTCAACTTTTGTGGGTAGGGACTTGGTTCCAGTCAGAATGGTGAAGTATCCAGACTGAGCATTGTATGACCATTATCAAGATAAATCGGCACAGAGACTCTCTGCAACGGGTCAGCCATTGGCCTCCCTCTTTCAGCGGAAGAGATTTGCTGTTGCCGATAGTTTCCGCAGCTAACATCGGCGCGGGTCTCCAGCTAGCGCATAGTCCTTTGGCAGGTAGGCTGTTGTGCAATTAATCTGGCATAGACATGGCGAAGTTCGCCGTTTGCGGTTGGGCCATCCGCTATTCTGGCTGACTGGTCTCGGCTTGCTGTTACTGGTGGCGATTACTGCCTATTCGAATACCTCAAATTCATTTTTGTCAGGGTGGACAATTGACAGGGAGCGGGTCGGTGCCGATGTCGGAGTGCGCCCGTCCGATGCAGCTCGGGTCGAAGATCTGCTGATGACCACCGAAGCGCAGATGACCGCTCTGGCGGCCAAACTGGGTGAACTGCAGGGCAGGTTGACCCGGCTCGAAAGTATTGGCCAGCAGGTTGGTAAGCTCGTTGGTATTGAATCAGAACGACTCACTCTTGACAGGCCTGTTGCAATCGGTGGGCCGGAAGAGCCGGCGGACGATATCACCTTGCCGGAACTACTTGTTGAACTGCGGGAATTCTCTGCGCGGGTTGAAGATCGGGAGGTGCGTTTTGAGCTGTTGGAGCAGAGCGTTTTGGCAGATCAGATTGCTGCCCAGCGGCAGCCCAGCGGACGACCGACGCGCAGCGGCTGGCTCTCATCAGCTTTTGGTTATCGTACCCACCCGATTTCCGGTAAACGTCATTTCCATGCCGGAGTCGATCTTGCAGGAGTGATGAACGACCCGGTAGAAGCGGTGGCGAGCGGTCTGGTTACCTGGTCTGGTCCCCGCAGTGGCTACGGAAATCTGGTGGAAATTGACCACCGTAACGGTTTTGTTACGCGCTACGGGCATAATGCAGAAAATCTTGTTGCTGTCGGTGATCTGGTTAAGCAGGGACAAGTCGTTGCCCGGATGGGCTCCACAGGGCGCTCCACGGGGCCACATGTGCACTTTGAAACTCTCAAGAACGGTAAGCCTGTCGATCCGCGGAAGTTTCTCCGCAGACCACGGATCGCACAGCTTTCTGACTGATATACCTGCTGGAATAACAAGATGCTGAAAGCCCTGGGTACCCGGGTTTTCGGTAGCCGTAATGATCGTCAGATCAAGCGCTATCGAAAAATCGTTTCGCAAATCAACCAATATTCAGAAGCCTATGCCGCGATGGCAGATGGTGAGCTGGCGGCTAACACAGCGCAATTCCGAGAGCGGCTGGAGGCGGGTGAAACACTCGATCAAGTGCTACCCGAAGCTTTTGCGACGGTTCGCGAGGCTGCTTCCCGAGTTTTGCAGATGCGCCACTTCGACGTCCAGCTGATCGGCGGCATGGTGCTGCATGATGGTCGCATCGCCGAAATGCGCACCGGAGAAGGTAAAACACTGGTTGCAACCCTGCCGGCCTATCTGAATGCGTTGACCGGTGACGGAGTGCATGTGGTTACCGTCAACGATTATCTGGCGCAGCGTGACGCTGGCTGGATGGGTAAGGTGTACCAATTTCTCGGCATGACCACCGGCGTGGTGGTTGCCGGTATGGAGCAGGCAGCCAAGATTGATGCCTATCAGGCCGATATCACCTACGGCACCAACAATGAGTTTGGATTCGATTATCTGCGCGATAACATGGCTTTCAGCGCCGAAGATCGAGTACAGCGCGGAAGTCACTTTGCAGTGGTTGATGAGGTCGATTCAATTCTGATTGATGAGGCGCGGACACCGCTGATTATCTCTGGGCCTGCGGAGGGTGATACCGAGCTCTATCAGAAGCTCAACAAACTGGTGCCGCGGCTGCAGCGTCAGCATGAGGAAGATGGCCCGGGCGATTATTCGGTAGACGAAAAGAGTCGGCAGATATACCTGACTGAATCGGGGCATGAGCATATAGAGGGAATTCTTGTCGAGGCAAAAGTGCTTGCCGAGGGAGCCAGCCTCTATGACGCCAGCAACGTCACCACCATGCACTACCTGAATGCCGCCATTCGCGCTGCAACCCTCTATGAAAAAGATGTCCACTATGTGGTCAGAAACGGTGAAGTGGTCATTGTTGATGAATTCACCGGGCGGATGATGCCGGGCAGGCGTTGGTCTGATGGCCTGCACCAGGCAGTGGAAGCGAAAGAGGGGGTTGAAATCCGCCAGGAGAACCAGACCCTCGCCTCGATTACCTTCCAGAATTACTTCCGACTCTACGACAAACTGTCGGGGATGACCGGCACTGCTGATACCGAAGCCTATGAGTTTCAGCAGATTTATGGTCTTGAGGTGGTGGTGATTCCAACCCACCGGCAGATGGTTCGTGAAGATCTGGGTGATCAGGTATTTCTTACTGCTGAGGAGAAATATCAGGCGGTCTATGATGACGTTGTACGTTGTCGTGAGAAGGGTCAACCGGTACTGGTGGGGACCGCCAGCATCGACAGTTCAGAGCTGCTCTCGGAGAGGTTGCGCAAAGCCGGCATTGATCATGAAGTGCTCAATGCCAAACAGCATGAGCGTGAAGCAGAAATTATCGCCAATGCCGGCGTGCCGGGGGCGGTGACCATCGCTACCAACATGGCCGGTCGCGGTACTGACATCGTTCTCGGAGGAAATCTGGAGGCGATGCTCGCGGGCCTCGATGAGGGTGAACAGCAAGCGCAGCGAGAGCAGGTGCGTAATCGCTGGCAACAGGCCCATGATCAGGTACTAGAGGTTGGCGGGCTCCACGTTATCGGTACCGAGCGCAACGAGTCGCGGCGGGTTGATAACCAGCTGCGTGGACGTTCTGGTCGCCAGGGTGATCCGGGGTCGAGCCGTTTTTATCTCTCTCTGCAGGATGATCTGATGCGAATTTTTGCATCAGAAAAAGTCTCCGGCTGGATGCAGAAACTGGGACTGGAGCAGGGCGAGGCGATCGAGCATCGCTGGGTGACCCGGGCCATCGAAAACGCCCAGCGTAAGGTCGAGGCGCGTAACTTTGATATGCGCAAACAGCTGCTGGAATATGATGATATTGCTAACGAGCAGCGTCTGCTGGTCTATCGGCAGCGTAAGGAGCTACTCGAGGCAGAGCAGGTCGGCGAGACCGCCGACAACATGCGTGAGGATGTACTGGTTGCCCTGGTCAGTGGCGGGCTTTCTGCCACTCAGTTGCCTGAAGAGTGGGATACCGGATCGCTGCATGAGCAGCTGGCGGGTGAGTTTGGTCTCGAGTTTGATTTCGACCGCTGGTTAAAGGAAAACCCGGAAGCGAGACTCGAAGATCTCGCCGACGCGGTTCACCAGGCGGGGAATAGCAAGATTGCGGCGAAAAAGGAGAAACTGCCGCCGGAACTCTGGTCACACGTCGAAAAGTCGGTGCTGTTGCAGGTACTCGACAGTCAGTGGAAAGAGCATCTGTCGGCGATGGACCATCTTCGCCAGGGGATTCACCTGAGGGGCTATGCGCAGAAGAACCCGAAGCAGGAATATAAGCGCGAGGCCTTCGAGATGTTCAATCAGATGCTGGAGCGCGTGCGCCATGAAGTGACCAGCATGTTGATGCGTGTCGAGTTTCGTGCCGAAGCAGATGCCGAGGCGATTGATGAGCAGCGCCGACAGACTGCAGCGATGCAGATGCAGCACCCCGCTGCTGAAGCAGTAGCAACTGAATCGGCGGCCGAGTCAGCGCCGTCTGGGGCACCTTCACCGCAGCGTCCTCCGACCGCACCATCCCAGGCGGGTGGTGCTGAGCCGTTTGTGCGGCCGGCACAGAAGGTGGGACGGAATCAGCCCTGCCCCTGTGGCTCGGGCAAAAAATATAAACAGTGTCACGGTAAGCTGGCCTGATGTGGGCAAGTTCGCGGCAGATCTGCAGGTTAACCCATGGGTGATCAAACTGGCCAGAAGCAAGCGCTGTTACCCGTTCCCGGCGTGCGCCTCGCAACAGTTACCGCCGGCATCAAAAAATCAGGTGCTGCCGACCTGTTGTTGATTGAAACCGGCGCTGAATCGTCGCTGGCCGCTACCTTTACACGCAACCGTTTTGCTGCTGCGCCGGTGCAGCTTTGTAAACAGTTTCTTCAACAGCAGCAGCCCAGATATCTGCTGATCAATAGCGGTAATGCCAATTGCGGATTGGGCGAAGCCGGACTGGAGGCAGCGCGAAAATGTTGTCAGGCAGTCGCTGGGTCTGGAGGAGTTGCAGCCGAACAGGTGCTGCCCTTCTCCACCGGTGTTATTGCCGAACCGCTGCCGTTTGAGCGTATTGTCGACAAGATTCCCCAGCTGATCAGTGAGCTGGATGGCGATCACTGGTGGTCAGCTGCCGATGCGATTCGTACCACCGATACGGTCGCCAAGGGTGGCAGTCTGCAGCTTGAACTGGCTGGCAGAACCGTTACTTTAACTGGAATCGCGAAGGGCTCGGGAATGATCCGGCCTGATATGGCGACCATGCTTGCCTACATCGCTACCGATCTGCCGATGGCCGGTGATCACCTGCAACAGGCACTGCAGCAAGCGGTTGATTTAAGCTTTAACTGCATTAGTGTCGATGGTGACATGTCCACCAACGATGCGGCGGTGTTGATAGCGACCGGTGCTGCTGGCGGTCCAGCAGTGGTGCCGGGTGACGCCGATTGGGTGATCTTCGTCGACGCACTGACCGCGCTGTGTCAGCAGCTCGCTCAGGCGATTGTCCGTGACGGTGAAGGGGCAACAAAATTCATCACTCTGCAGGTGCGCGGAGCAGCAACCCGGGAAGATGCCAAAGCGGTTGCGTCGGCGGTGGCGCACTCCCCGCTGGTGAAAACCGCCTTTTTTGCTTCTGATGCCAACTGGGGCAGGATACTCGCCGCTGTGGGCTACGCTCAGGTTGAGCAGCTCGATATCAACCGCGTCGAGATATTCCTTAACGATCTCTGTATTGTCCGTAATGGTGCCCGTGCCGGTGAGTATCAGGAGCAGGCCGGTACCGCGGTAATGGCTGAGGATGAAATTGTGGTCACCATTAACCTGCAGTCGGGTGATCAGCATATCACCTACTGGACCTGCGATCTCTCCTACGAGTATGTGCGTATTAACGCCGAATATCGTACCTGACCGCCCTGCTTTCTTCGGTGGTGGCGACATTCTAAAAGGTAATTCCGGTAGTCCAGAATCCAGGCCTGTTTGTCTGCGAGCTAATGGAAAAAACTGAACGGCTGTCGATAGCCCTGGCACTGCTGGTGACGCCAGATAGCAAGGTACTTGTGGGTCAGCGAAATGCTGATCAACACCTGGGAGACAAGCTGGAATTCCCCGGCGGCAAGATAGAACCAGATGAGTCCGCAGAGCAGGCGATGCGGCGTGAGCTGTTCGAAGAGACCGGTCTCCGCGCTGACCATTTTCGCCCGCTGATAACCATACCTCACTATTACCCCGCTGGTGGTGGTTTTGCCGCCCGCAAGCTGATACTACGTGTGTTTCTGGTCACTGCATGGTCAGGCGCCATTGATGGCGGAGCGAACTGGCAGTGGCAGCCGTTGAGTCAGCTTGATGAATCGCTTTTTCCAGCAGCCAACCGCAGTATGGTCCGGGCGTTACGGCTGCCTACCCGGTTGATGATCACCGCTAACATGGACGATCCGCTGGAAATTGCCGAGCGGTATCGTCGCGCCGCCAGCAATGGGGTGAGATTGATCTATCTGCGCGATCACTCAAGGCCACGGCGAGAGTACGAGCAGCAGGTGCAACGGTTTCTGCGCCAGGTTGAGTCGCAGGATTGCCAGGTGATGGTGCGGGACGACGTTTCCGCCACATTGCTGGACAAGGTATCGGGTATTCATCTCGGCTCTGCGGCGCTGCAGCGGTCTGCCAGCCGCCCGGTGGGCCAGCAGAAATGGTGCTCGGCGGCTTGCCACAATCAGCAACAGATTGCTCACGCCGCGCAGCTCGGTGTGGATTTCATTACCCTCTCCCCGGTTAAAACGACATCAACTCATCCGCAGGCGTTACCGTTAGGGTGGGACCGGTTCCGGCAGTGGGTAGC